>VGTB01000115.1 GCA_016874835.1 Deltaproteobacteria bacterium
AACACTCAAGATCGCCTTTAAATGGATTACCCTGTCGGGGACGTTCCTGCTTCCGGTATCTGCCTACGTCATGCTGCGCATGCTCCGCTGTCCCTTCCCGGGACCTGCCGTCGGTGCCGCCTTCACTCTGCCGTTCCTCTTTAACGGAGGCAACTCGATGTGGGGGGGGAATATTCAGAGCACCCTGGCAGGGGAATTCACCTACAGCCTGAGCCTGTCGCTTTCGCTCATTCTGCTGGGAAGTCTCTATCGCGGGTGCACCGAAAATCGCCACGTCGTACGGAACGCGATATTCGTGTTTCTGGTGGGATTCAGCCATGGGTACACCCTGCTTTTTGTGGAAGCGATGTCGCTTTTCTTCCTCATCACCGGCCGCGGGTTCATGCAACGGCTGGTCTATCTCTTTAAAGTGTACGCGCTGGGGTTTTTACTGCTGGCGTTCTGGCTGGTACCCCTTCTTTCCCATATGAACTATACCACGCCCTACCATCTGGCGTGGGTAATCTATTCCCTGAAAGAGGTGTTTCCTGAAGTGCTCCTGCCGGTCATTATCCTGGCGGGATGCAGCACCCTGGGGATTCTTGCATGGAGCATCAGGACGGGATTTGCGAAGCGGGAGGATGAAGGCCGTGCAGCGGATACGCCCGCTTCAGGTTTTGTGCCTTCGGTACACGTATTGGGATTTCTCTGGTTCGGTGTGCTCGTTTCCGGGATACTGTTTGTGATGGCGCCGAAGTTGGGTGTGGTGGATATTCGCTATGTCCCCTGCGGGCAACTGATGGCCTGCCTGATTGCGGCATACGGTGTGGGCTGGCTGGTGGGTATTTTGAAGTGGCGGGGTCTTATGTGGGCTTGCCTGGTGTTTATCGTGGGAGCTACCCTGATGTGGACGGACAGATGGGAGGGCCCCATACGGGACTGGACGAAGTGGAACTATGAGGGTTTCGAGGCGAAAGCGGCGTGGACCGCTTATAAAGAAATCAATGGGTCGCTCAGGGGATCGTTCCAGGATCCCCGCGTGGTCTACGAACACTCCTCGCTGCATAACAGTTTCGGGAGCGTCCGTGCCTTCGAGTCGCTCCCTCTCTTCAGCGGGCGCGCGACCCTGGAGGGGCTCTATATGCAGGCGTCTCCCAGCGCTCCCTTCGTGTTCTACGTCCAGTCTGAAGTATCCAAAGAACAGTCGTGCCCGTTCCGGCAGTATCACTGCACCACGATTGATTTTGGCCGGGCGAAACGCCACTTGGAACTGTTCAATGTCCGGGATCTGATCCTGGTAAGCCCGGAGGCGAAGGCGGCGATCCGCGGTGAACCGTCATATAGCTTTCGGAAAACGGTAGGCGATTACGAGATGTGGAGGCTCACGCGCGATGAATACGATTATGTCGTGCCGCTCCGGTATGAACCTGTGGTCTATTTCACCCAGGACTGGAAGACCGACTCCTACCGCTGGTTTATGCGGGATGATCTCTCCGGTGTTCACCTGGTGTTTAATCTGTATCCGCACCGCTCGGGAAAGGAGCGACTTTTATTTAAAGCTGCTGCAAATTCGCTGGAAAATGTGGAGATGATTCCCATCGACGTCGGTTCCTGCCGGGTGAGGGAAACGATCCTCAATGACGAAATCCTGATCGAAACGAACTGGATCGGGAAGCCGCTTCTGGTTAAGGTTTCGTACCACCCGAACTGGCGTGTCGAAGGGGCGGAGAGAATTTATCTGGTATCCCCGGCCTTCATGTTGATCTATCCCGACCGGGAACACGTGCGGCTTTATTATGCTGCCGGACTTCCGGAGCGGGGGGGCGCGGTATTGACGGGGATCGGGTTGCTTATACTCCTGCTCAACATACCCCTCCCGGGGAAGGCGCGGAAAACGGCCTGGAGCCTGGTGGCAGCGCGTTTCGGGGTGACCGAATCCCTGGAACCGTCTTTGCGATGGGACCCCTCTCCCGTGATGCGCCGCAGGATACTCATTTCCATTCTCGCTGTTGCCGCTCTTGTTACCGGGTGGACATGTTACCGGGTGTATGCGGATGATCCGCAGCGCTGGTTTAATGCCGGAATCAAACTGAAGGATACCCAGCGCTACGGTGAAGCCAGGGAAAATTTCCGCCGTGTGATTGCACATACGGGCCCCGTATCGGGCCTGGCGGCGGAATCCGCCTATTATATCGCTACCTCTCATTATCTGGAAAAGGATGATCCGGCGGCCATTCAGGCCTTTCAGGAACTGATCCGCATGTTTCCGCGGAGCAGCTGGGTGCCGGAAGCGCAGTACCATATCGGGTTGAGTTATCTCCGCATGGGGCAGTTGCCGGAGGCCTTCGCCCAAATGCGCTCTGTCATCGCCCGGTATCCCCACACCCGCTGGGCCGGCTACGCCACCGACCGCCTAAAAAAATAGGAACAGCTGTCCCTATTTTTTCTTAAAAATTGGCAAAGGGAAGGGAGGATACATTAGGGGCAAGGGGTAGCCGGACGTCTCCTGGATGAACCACGTAACCGTGTGCGGCTCTCTCTCCAAAATCCACCTGAAAAGATTTTATCGCCGTTGCCATTCGTGGTTGCGGTGTTGCCGATACCTTCACTTCAATAGGAATTGATTTGGTCCCTGTTTCTACAATGAAATCCACCTCGATGCCGCTGGACGTTCGCCAGAAGGAAACGCGTGGTTCATATCCCCTATGGTAATAAGACTTCAATAACTCGGAGAGAACAGCCGTCTCAAATATGATACCGCTCATGGGTCCGGAGGTGACGTGCGCGGCAGTTGTGAGACCGGACAGATAACAAAGTGTACCGACGTCCGTGAAATAGACCTTAGGCGTTTTGACGAGGCGCTTGCCCACATTTACAAAGTAGGGGCGTAGGATAAAAACCTGATATGTGGCTTCAAGGATGGCCAGCCATTTTTTAATGGTGTTTAAAGCAACGCCGAGATCACGGGATAGATCGGCCATGTTAAGAAGCTGGGCACTCCTGACGGCCAGTAAGCGCATAAAATTCTGAAAGAGTGTTAAATTGCCGATCTGTTTAAGACCACGAACGTCCCGTTCCAGATACGTCTGGATATAACTTCCGTGCCAGAGCGCCACATTTCTCTGGCGACGGCTGACCAGTTCAGGATAGCTACCCCGGATTAGTTTCTCCGACAAGGCGTTCAATGATGATCCCTCTTGCAATGTGGGTGCATCTTCGGTCTCCCAGGACAGCGGTGCCTGGGGTGTTCCTGCCTCCTCCCGTTTCGATAAGGGCAGCAGCTTAAGAATGGCCGCCCTCCCAGCCAGGGATTCCGTAATCTTTTCCATCATGAGCAGATTCTGGGATCCTGTGAGGAGAAACTGGCCGGGTTGATCTCGGTTATCGTCAATACGTTCTTTGATATAGGGAAGTAGATCCGGTGCGTATTGAACTTCATCGAATATGACCGGCGGATGATACATGTCAAGAAAACCACGAGGGTCATGCACCGCAGCCAGCCTGACATCGGGGAGTTCAAGTGATATATATTTAAAATCATTGCTGAACAGATGCTTCAGGAGGGTTGTTTTTCCCGATTGACGTGGACCTGTCAAAACGACTGCCGGGAATTCGCTGAGTGCGCGCGCTATTACTGGTTCAATGGTTCTGGTTAGATAACCTGTTTTCATGATCTTTATTAATTCATGTAAATATGCATTCACTATGCATTATTACACATATTATGTCAAGATAAAATGGTAACAGCGTTCCCGGTCAACGGAAAAAAATAGGGCGCTGTCCCTAGTTTTTTTTCTTGCGGTAAAAGAGGATGATCAGGAATGCGAGTAGAAGGACGCCGCCGATCAGTGGAAGCAGCACTATATAGAGCGGTTTCTCCTCCACCTTGATTGTCCCTTCACGCAGGATGGAATAGTGAACGCCTCCTAATTCATACCACATCACCACATGGTACGGGCGATCTTCATTGACCCACCGTGCCATGGTGAGGGGGATCGTATCCTCCTTTTTCTCCTGGGCCGTCAACTGGTAGAACCTGTCGGGTTCCGCCGTCGTAAAGCCGTCGCCCAGATAGAAGGAAACGGATGTCTGGAGCGGCCCGCTGGTGTGATTTTTCAGGACTAGGTTGAATTTCCCGCCGGGCTGGTGGAGACTTCTTGTAGTGAAGGAAGGCTGATTCAGTTCCAGGGAAATGGCCGGTTCAGAGTCTTTGACCTTGTCCGGGAGAAAGGAGACGGGGGTGAACTGGTAGACCCGGTGCTGCGTCCCGGCCTGGTCGTCAAAGGTCACTCTCGTCACCAGCGTATATTTTCCGGGTTTGAGGTCCGGTATGGCAAGCGTCGCGTTGTAACGGAGCGTCCCGCCGGGGGAGTTATTCCCTAGGACGTCGGACTTATGCGCTTCGAGACCCAGGAATGCCGTTACCGTGACATGGAACGCCGTCTCGGTACCGGTATTGCCGATGGTATAGTCGGCCTCCACATTGCCCGATGAAAAAACGGATACGCGGGATGTTATGTTTGTCTGAATCGTCCCGCAAAGACCTGCCGATGGAAGAAACACCACCGCCACACACAAAAAAACTAGGGACAGCGCCCTATTTTCGGGAAGATTTTTGAACATGTGCACCTCTTCGTAACCGGGGACAGCACCCCTAGTTTTTTTAGTTTTTTAATTTTAAAGCACTCTTCAGGATTTTGAAATTCTCCTGACGGTAATAAGACCGATATGGTTCTTCAAGGAGGGATCCTAACTTCACCTGGTAGTCCTGTTGGGTCAAGGCTTCGATACCGGCAATCAAACTTTCTCTGTCCGCCGGTGAAATATCCGGGAAAACACCTCGTTTATATAGAAATTCAAGATCGTAAGCATCGCGAATTTCCCGCCGCTGCAAAAAAGCCTTGATCTTCGAGGCAGCCATGTCCGCCAGAGAAACGGAAGTGACGAGAACCTGCATGGAAGTATAGCGGCTGTAAGCGATGGTCTGCTCGGTGGCAAAAGCCTCCATGTCCTTCCTGATTTCCAGCTTAAGCGATCGCGGGTACAAAGAAGATTTTATCTCAAAGAGCCAGGTGTGAAACTTGTCAGCGACGTCCGAAAGGGTATAAACTCTGTCCAGGCAGGATTGTATACGCATAAAAAGATCTGGCGGTGGAGTACCCTTCAGCCAGAAGTCAAGATCGACGGAAAATCGTTCAAGACCGTGACAGAGGCGCAACATAGTACCTCCACCGAAGACGAGACACGGCAGCACGCGGCAGCTATTAAGCCGATCCAGTGTCTCCAGTTCAAAAATCTCCTGCTGAATTAAATCCCGCATATCCGTCGCACCAGATTTTGGGTCCGAGGGGGGAATGCCGCCGCCATATCTGTGAGTACTCCCCGATCGAGACGATCCAGATCCAGAGAATCCTTGTCGAAAGCATATCGTCCCATGGCTGTGAGATGGCACGCATCAATCAATGCCTTTTCCTTGCGGGCGATGAAAAAATTCCCGGTCTTTTCAAATCCAAAATACAGCGATTTCGTAGACTTGTGGTAGTGAAATTCACGGCCGCGCATGGCATATGTAACAGAACGCTTAAGTGACATGCTTTCACACCAGTTCCGCTGCACCTGTGTCGTTATGCCATGGAACGAAAGAGCGTTCATGTACGAAATATAAGATGGAACTTGAAGAAAATTTGCAATCTGGAAGAAATCGACTTCGGAATAGCGCTGCCAGTTTGCCACAGACACGTAAAAATTCTTTTTAAGGCGAACAAAAAAACCTGCCTTTACCTGTCGGGTGCAAAACACCCGTGCGGAGTCATCTTTGACGCCTAAGATGCGGGAGGCATCATCGATGGTAAAGAAGGGCATCGCTTCAAACTTGATCAGTTCTGCATATCTCATTACGGGAACACATAATAAACATTATTGTTAATAATATATGCCTGACAATACAAAAAGTCAAGAAAATAGGGCGCTGTCCCTAGTTTTAGAGGTCTCGAAGTTTACAGATGGTCACTCCCTGAATCTTATGTCCAAGATACGGTCCAAAATGAACAAGATCACCTGTTATCAGGTAATCAGCTCTGGCCTTCAGTGCTACCATAAAAACAGGTTTATCCTTTTCCGGAAGAGTGATGGGGCAAGGGATCTCCGGATCAACCTCGGGAACGATCTGAACATGTAAGAGACAATCCTCAAGGGCCATTACCTGTTCGTTATTATTCAAGTTTCTACGCGCCTCTTCGATAACGTAATTGGAAGCGAGAAGGATATATGTGCCTTTCTTCGCCTGTTCCCAGAGTCGC
>VGTB01000116.1 GCA_016874835.1 Deltaproteobacteria bacterium
TCGTTTCACCACCACTACCGAAAATAAGTGAGTGGCATTCTGACTAATAATTATAAAATGGTCAAGTGATTATATGAAAAATATTATTAGTGTAGAAAGCGAACTACTGCGCGACTAACGGGGTGTCGTAATCAATGCAGCGTATCCTGCACTTCTCCATGTGGCATGCCGCAAAATGCCCCTCCCCCCGGTCACTGAACTCCGGTTCGACCTTCTCGCAGATATCTATCCTGAAGGGGCACCGGGGGTGAAACAGGCATCCCGTGGGAGGATCCGCCGGGTTGGGGATTTCCCCGGTCAGGATCATCCGCTGTTTCTTTCTTCCCGGATCGGATGCGGGTACCGCGGAGAGGAGGGCCATCGTGTAGGGGTGGAGAGGATTTTCATACAGGTCGCTGTTTCCGGCAAGTTCCACGATCTTCCCGAAATACATCACCGCGATCCTGTCGCTCATATGCCTGACGACGCTCAGGTCATGGGTGATGAAAAGGTAGGTGAGTTGCAGTTCCTTCTGCAGGTCTTTCAGGAGATTCAGTATCTGGGCCTGAATGGAAACATCAAGGGCTGACACGGGCTCATCGGCGATGATCAATTTCGGCTTGAGGACAATGGATCTGGCAATGCCGATTCTCTGCCGCTGGCCGCCGCTGAATTCGTGGGGGTACCTGCCCTTCTGTTCCGGTGTGAGACCGACAAGATCCATGATACGCAGTACTTCCTCTTCCCTCCTCTTTTCGTTTTCTCTCTCGTTGACGAGGAGGGGCTCACCGATGGTGCTCCCGGCCGATCTCCGGGGATTGAGGGATGCGTAGGGATCCTGAAAGATGATCTGGACATTTTTCCGGTAGTTCTTCAGCGCCCTCCCCCTGTATGCGAAGATGTCCTCGCCTTCAAAGAGAATCCGTCCTGACGTCGGCTCCTCGAGTCGGAGGATGAGTCGCCCCAGGGTTGATTTTCCGCACCCGCTCTCCCCTACGAGACCCAGCGTTTCCCCCCGGAATATCCTGAGGGTGATGCCGTCGACAGCCTTTACCACCGTATGCTGTCCCGACAGGAATCCGGCGTGAACGGTAAAGTGCTTTTTGAGTCCCTGGATATCGACTAATACGGGTTTCATTGTCTCTTCACTCGTAGAGGCGGCAGCGCACCTTGTGGCCGGGTTCCTTTTCTCTCAACTGCAGCTCTCCTTCCCGGCAGACGCTCATCACGTGAGGACACCTGTCCTGGAAACTGCAACCGGCGGGGAGATCGTAGAGAGGAGGAACTGTGCCCGGTATCACCTTCAGGTATTCGGGCTGTCTCTCCCGAGTGTCAATCCCGGGAATCGATTCCATGAGGCCGATTGTGTAGGGATGGAGGGGTGTGGAGAAGAGGGTATCGACGGCACTGTATTCAACGATCCTTCCCGCATACATGACCGCCACGCGCTGTGCCGCTTCTGCGATGACACCCAAGTCATGGGTAATGAGGACGACGGATGTTCCCACCTCTTCCTTAAGCCTGTTCATGAGTTCGATGATCTGGGCCTGGATGGTAACGTCCAGTGCGGTCGTCGGCTCATCGGCCAGCATGAGCCTCGGGTTACAGCACATGGCCATGGCGATCATCGCCCTCTGGCGCATGCCGCCGCTCAACTGATGGGGATATCTTTTGACAACATTCTCCGGTGACGGCATGCCCACCGTTCGGAGCATCTCCACAGAGCGGTTTAACGACTCGCCGGGAGAAAGCCCCTGGTGCAGTTCGATCACTTCGGCAATCTGGGCTCCTATCCGGAGGACCGGGTTCAGGGAGGTCATGGGCTCCTGAAAAATCATGGAAATGTCCTTGCCCCGGACCCGGCGCATCTCTTCGCTGTGAAGACGGAGGAGATCGACGCCGTTGAAAAAAATATTTCCCGCCACGATCCTGCCCGGCGGAGAAGGGACGAGTCGCATGATCGACAGGGCAAATACGGTCTTTCCGCATCCCGATTCACCCACGACACCCAGGGTCTCTCCCTCATCGACAGTAACATCCACCCCATTCACAGCCCTGATGATGCCGTGTTCCGTCGCGAAGTGGGTGCTGAGGTTTTTTATTTCCAGGAGCCGTGCCATAGGCTGTCAATGTTTCTCCTTCTGCTGCCAGTTCTTGAGAAACTGCACCAGCAGGCGAACACCCACGCCGGATGCTCCCCTGGGAATGTACGGACGTTCCTTGCTGAGCCATGCGGGTCCCGCGATGTCCAGGTGCACCCAGGGATATTTGCCGACGAACTTGCCGAGCAATGCCGCGGCGGTAATCGCACCCCCGGGCCTCCCGCCGGAGTTCTTGTAATCCGCCACATCGCTCTTAATCAGCTCATTATACTCTTCCCAGAGAGGAAGCTCCCAGACCCTTTCCCCCGTCTCATCCCCTGCCTTCCTGATCTTCTCTTTCAGCGCATCATCGGTTCCCATCATGCCGATGACGTTTTCACCGAGGGCAATGACACAGGCTCCTGTGAGTGTTGCCAGGTCGATGATCGCCTCAGGCTTGTACCTTCCCGCGTACGTGAGGGCATCCACAAGGATCATCCGGCCTTCCGCATCGGTGCTGATGATTTCAATCGTCTGTCCCGACATCGTTTTCAGGACGTCCCCCGGTTTGTAGGCACGGCCGCCGGGCAGGTTTTCCGTGGCCGGAACAAGTCCAACGACATTCACTTTCAACCTGAGGTCCGCTGCGGCCATGAGCGCTCCCATAACCGCGGCGCCTCCGGCCATGTCGGATTTCATCTCGTCCATCTTTTCCGCAGGTTTCAGAGATATCCCGCCGCTGTCGAAGGTCAATCCCTTGCCCACCAGCGCAATGAACGGGGCATTCATCTTACCGCCCCGGTATTCCAGTACGATGAATTTCGCCGGCTCATCGCTCCCTTTCGCCACGCCCAGGAACGCATTCATGCCCATTTTTTTCATCCATCCCTCACCGTATACCTTCAGGGCGACATTGTTTCGCCGTGCCACCTTGCGGGCTTCATTGGCCATATCCGTCGGCGTCATCTCGTTGCCTGGCTGGGAGGCCATATCCCTCGCGAAATATACCGCACTGGCGATGATCCCCGCCTCATCCACTGCGGGCATCGCCGTCCTGAGAACGGCATCTCTCTTATCAACGATGACAAATTCCTCGATCTCCCTGATTTCTTTCCTCTCCACTGTCTTATAGGGCAGGAAGCGGTAAAGCCCCAGGACCGCCCCCTCCACTACGGCCCGGGCGATCTGATCAATGGTCTGTTCCAGGGGATAGAATTCCAGGGAGGTGGAGAAGTTTTTCAGATTCAGCGATCGTACTTCTCTCGCGGCGGCGGCTACCGCGCCTCTCAATTTATCCAGGGTAAACTCCTTTCTCTTGCCGGCTCCGACAAGTACTATCCGTTTTGCCGGTATGCACCCCCGGGTATGAGTTGGGAAGACCTGAAGATGTTTACCCTCGATATCGCCGCCCCTGATAATTTCTTCTATGAGGCCATTGCATTTTTTATCCAGAAGCTCCATGGCTCCGGAGAGTCTCTTCTCCTTCTGGAAAATGGGTACGACGATCGCCTCGGATTTGAAATTCGTGACGGTTCCTTTCTTCATGTAAATTTTCATCTATCCCTCCGAAGTGCCTGATGTATAAGAGAAATTATTATCACTTGATACGAGAAACGATGGCTCGCGCGGCGATCATGCCGCTTGCGGAAGCCTGGAGCAACCCCCTGGTGATACCCGCTCCGTCGCCGACGGCGAAGAGGTTCTTCACCTTCGTTTCCATATCCCGCGATACCTCGATGCGGTTGGAATAGAACTTCACCTCGACCCCGTAAAGCAGGGTATGCCGTGAAAAAACACCCGGGGCAAGTTTGTCCAGTGCCTGGAGCATCTCGATAATGCTCTGTAAATGACGGTAGGGAAACACGAAGCTCAGATCACCCGGGGTAGCCGTCTTCAGCGTGGGTGTTGTGAGACAGTGGTCGATCCGATCCTGGGTGGATCTCCGGCCTGCCAGGAGGTCTCCAAGCCTCTGGATAATCGCACCGCCTCCCAGGAGGTTTGCCAGCCGGGCGATGTAACGCCCGTAGGCGATGGGATCGCGGAAAGGCTCCGTGAAGTTGCTGCTCACTAAAATGGCGAAATTGCTGTTCTCGCTCTTTCGTTCCGCATAGCTGTGCCCGTTCACGGTCACGATACCGTCGGTTTCTTCCGTCACCACCTCGCCGTAAGGATTCATGCAGAAGGTGCGGACCTTGTCATCAAAGGTCTTCGAATAGAAAATCAACTTCGGCTCGTAGGTAACGTCCGTAATTTTTTTTAGGATGGTGGCCGGCAGCTCCACGCGGACACCGATGTCGACGGGGCTCACCGCCATCTTCAGTCCCAGGGATTCCGCCTCGCCTTTCATCCAGTTGGCCCCTACCCTTCCCGGCGCCGTTATCACGAAATTGCTCTCGATGATTCGCCCGTCCGCGAGCTTCACACCACGGATTTCCCTGTTTTCTTCAAGTAATGAGTGAACCTGGCAGCCTGTGCACACCTCCACCTTCCCCTCAAGAAACTTTCGTATATTGTTCAGGACGAGCTGGCAGTTTTCCGTACCGATATGGCGTATCATTGTGGGGATGAATTCAAGACCCGCCATGCTCGCCTGATCGTCGATTTCTTCCACCGACGCCGGCACGTCACCGAAGATCCGGTCGGGCGCTCCATGGCGTACGAAAATACTGTCTGTCATTCTGAGAAGCTCTCTGAGATCGTTCACGGACAAAAATTCCGACAGGTATCCCCCCACTTCCGTGGAAAGGTTCAGCTTGCCGTCACTGTATGCTCCCGCGCCACCCCAGCCGCAGAGGACGTCTCTGGGATCGTTGCGCCGCCGTTTTTCGAGATCGCCCCCCTGATCGAAGAGGATGATCCTCTCAATTCCATGTTCCACCAGGGTGAGGGCGGCGAATATCCCTGCCGGGCCGCACCCGACAATTGCCACTTCGTATTTCATATGTGTTGAATCCTGCGTACGCTTTCTGAAATCAAGGTGATGTTCACAATGTCACATTTTCTCAGTTAAATCAAGCGTGCCGCCGAAATAAACCCGGCCTGCGGCAAATCTTGCCTTTTGTGAAATGCGGAAATTGTGTATATATTCATCTCATGAAACTGATGCCGGGGTGAACGTGATGCAGAAACGAATTCTGATTACGGGGAGAATCCCTGACGAGGTCATGAATCTTCTCCCCCGGGAATATTACGTGGAAGTGAATAGCGAAGACAGGCCGTTTGACCGGCAGAGACTTTTAGAGAGCATCCCGGACAAGGACGGGTTTATCTCCATGATCACGGACAGCGTTGATGAAGAACTTCTTGACAGGGCCGTCCGTCTGAAAATGATCGCCCATTTCGGTGTCGGGTACAACAATATCGATGTCAGGGCTGCTACCGCCCGGGGAATTCTGGTTTCCAATACTCCCGGCGTGCTCACGGGCGCGACGGCGGACCTGGCCTTTGCGCTTATCCTGGCAGTTGCGAGGAAAGTGGTGGAATGCGACAGGATCACAAGGGAGGGACGTTTCCGGTACTGGGCGCCCATGCTCTTTCTGGGAAGCGATGTTTCGTGGAAAACCCTGGGAATTATCGGCCTGGGAAAGATAGGAAAGGCGGTTGTCGCCAGGGCGAAAGGATTTGACATGCGCATCCTCTATCATAACAGGCAGAGAATCGACCCGGAGGAGGAACGGAAACTCGCAGCGGAATACGTCGATATGAAAACACTGCTCTCCCGGTCCGATTTCATCTCCCTCCACGTGCCACTCACAGAAGAAACAAAATATCTGATCGGCAGAAACGAACTTTCCCTGATGAAGCCCACGGCGTGCCTGATCAATACCTCGAGGGGACCGGTAGTCGATGAGCGTGCCCTAGTCGAGGCACTCCGTGAAAAGAAGATACGCGGCGCAGGGCTGGATGTGTACGAACACGAACCGGTTCTGACACCGGGCCTCACGGAACTTGATAACGTGGTTCTTCTCCCCCATGTGGGAAGCGGCACCATAGAGACACGCGTCAAAATGGCCTCCATGGCAATTGAAAACCTTGTCGCAGGATTGAGGGGGAAAGTTCCTCCCAACCTGGTCAATCCGGAGGCGCTTTCCCGGAGACGCCCTGCAAAATAACAGACATTTATTGGACAGGCGAGACACCTGTCCTGCGTAT
>VGTB01000117.1 GCA_016874835.1 Deltaproteobacteria bacterium
GGCCTCCCGGGGGAAACCCGTGATGATATCCTCGAAACGGCAAGGGTGCTGGGAACACTCCCGATTCAGGGGATCAAGATACATCTCCTCCTTGCCCTCAGGGGAACGGTTCTGGGCGACCTCCACGAACAGGGAAAAATCACCATGATAAACAGGGACGACTACGTGACGACAGTATGCGACATACTGGAGATACTGCCTCCGGAAATGGTCATCCAGCGACTTACCGCCGACGGCTACCGGGATATCCTTCTCTCCCCGGAATGGGCGATCAACAAGATGGAAGTCCTGAACGCCATCGACGGGGAACTGGCAATAAGGGATTCCTTTCAGGGGATTCGTTATGAAAAGCGAACAGGAGTGATTTAACCTGCCGATGAAAGGGGCAAAACTGTCCATCGGGCACAGGAGTTGCAAACTATACTGAACAATACAGTTGCTCCATGAATTTTTTTCTCAGCACTGTTCAAAAAAAGAGGATTTATTGAACGCACCGTCATGATTGGCATTATCGATTACCGGGCAGGAAATTTGACCAGCGTGGTTCGGGCCCTCAATCACCTGGGGGAATCCTGTCGGATCAGCGATGACCCGATAACACTCGCCCAGTCGAGCCATATTATCTTTCCAGGGGTCGGAGCTGCGGGAGAGGCGATGGCAAACCTCCGCCGGACACATCTGGACAAATGGATAATCGAATGGGCACACGCGGAAAAACCCATACTGGGAATATGCCTGGGGACACAGATCATTTTCGATTACAGCGAAGAAAATGATGTTCAATGTCTTGGTTTGATTCCCGGAGCGGTCAAACGTTTCTCGACGAATCTTACGCACGACGGTTCCGACCTTAAAATCCCCCACATGGGATGGAATTACGTGGAATTCCGGAAGGCACATCCTGTGTTCCGCGGGCTGCCTGAGGGATCCGAATTCTATTTCGTCCATTCCTATTATCCGGTTCCCGCACAGAACGACCTGATCGTCGGCATCACTGACTATGGAACATCCTTCTGTGCCGCTTTAGCGTATAAAAACGTGGTGGCCGTTCAGTTTCACCCGGAAAAAAGTGGGAGGCCGGGACTTACGATTCTGTCCAATTTCTGCCGCTGGGGAGGATAGGATGCTGAGTAAGCGAATCATACCATGCCTCGATGTGAGGGACGGCAAACTCACAAAAGGAATAAGATTCCGAAACAACATTGATATCGGAGATCCGGTGGAAGCGGCGCGCGAATACTACGAACAGGGCGCCGATGAGATCGTGTTCTACGATATTACCGCTTCGTCCGACCGTCGCGATATCATGATCGACGTGGTGAGAAGGGTTGCGGAAACAATTTTTATCCCGTTTTCCGTAGGTGGCGGCATTCGCACCGTTGATGATATGAGGGAAGTCATTATGGCTGGTGCGGAAAAAATAAGCATCAACACCGAGGCAGTCTTAAGGCCGCCGTTGATCTTCGAGGGCGCCAGGGCTTTCGGTAGCCAGTGCATCGTATTAGGTATGGACGTGAAAAAAGTTCCGGTGCATGGAAAAACCCCCTCGGGATATGAAGTGGTTACTCACGGAGGGAGGACATACACAGGGATAGATGCGCTCCGGTGGGCAAAGGAAGCAGAGGCCCTGGGTGCCGGAGAAATATGCCTCAATTCGATCGATGCCGACGGAACACAGGGAGGATACGAAATCGAACTGACCCACCTTATTTCAACAAATGTTCACATTCCCGTCATCGCCTCGGGAGGAGCGGGAAAACCGGAACATTTATTAGATGTACTGACCCGGGGAAAAGCTGACGCCGCCCTCATTGCATCCATTGTCCACTATAGAACGTACACGATTTATGAAATCAAGTCCTACCTGAAAAGACACGGCGTCACAACGAGGATGATCTGGTAATACCACGATACATTTTATCACCCTTGATTATTATACTTGATGGTATTATACTTATCTGATTAAAAAAAGTTTTATCCTACGCATCACAACAACTATTTAAAAATCCCGGTCGCGGCAAGCGGTAACCGGTCAGGGAGGAAAGATTCAGTGGAGAGAAAAAGATATGAACTGAATGTCCAGTTGGCGCAAATGCTCAAGGGTGGCGTCATAATGGACGTGACCAATGTGGAACAGGCGAAGATCGCCGAGGATGCGGGGGCTGTTGCGGTGATGGCTCTCGAACGTGTCCCTGCGGATATCCGCAAGCAGGGTGGTGTTGCCCGTATGTCTGATCCCTCTATCATTTTAGAAATTAAAAATGCGGTATCGATCCCCGTTATGGCCAAGGCGCGGATCGGTCATTTTGTTGAAGCCCAGATATTGGAAGCACTTAAAATTGACTATATCGATGAGAGCGAGGTGCTCACTCCTGCCGATGAAGAATGCCACATCGAGAAAACAAACTTTTCCATACCCTTCGTTTGTGGCGCCCGCAACCTGGGAGAAGCGTTGCGTCGGATCGCCGAGGGTGCTGCCATGATCCGTACCAAAGGTGAAGCGGGAACGGGTAACGTCGTGGAAGCCGTCCGCCATATCCGCACCATGAACCGTGAAATCAGACAGCTTGTCAACATGCCCTTGGAAGAAGTTACCGGGTATGCCAAGACAAATGGTATGCCCTACGAACTTGCCCTGAAAGTGAGAGAGTTGGGCCGTTTACCCGTTGTGAACTTCGCTGCCGGAGGCATCGCGACGCCTGCCGATGCAGCACTGATGATGCAATTGGGCTGCGATGGGATATTCGTCGGTTCGGGTATCTTCAAATCGGAAAACCCTTCAATACGAGCCCGGGCAATTGTTAAAGCGACGGCATTTTACAATGACCCGCAGAAGGTATTGGAAGCTTCAATGGGCCTGGGTGGAGCCATGCCGGGACTCGAAATATCCGAAATTCCTGAAGGGCAGTTGCTGGCGGGCCGGGGATGGTAAATGATCGGCATCCTGAACCTTCAAGGAGGAGTGGCGGAACACTCAGATCACCTTCAACGTATCGGCGTCGCCTCCTTACCCGTCAAAGAACCGGCTGACTTCACTCATCTCTCCGGCCTCATCATCCCCGGCGGCGAAAGTACCTGCATATCCCGCCTCCTGCGGATCTTTGACCTCAACGATGTCATAATACGCGAGTTTCACCGGGGAATGAAAATCTGGGGAACATGCGCGGGTGCGGTCATTCTCGCAAAATCCATCGCGGGAGAACCTACCTGTCTCGGTTTGATCGATATGGAGATCGAACGAAACAGTTTTGGAAGCCAGCTGGACAGTTTCACCTGTGAAGCGTCAGTGCCTGCAATCGCAAAGCGGTCCATACCCCTCACATTTATACGGGCGCCGAAGATCTTACGGGTGGGAAAGGAAGTCACAGTGCTCCTCCGGATGGACGACTACATTGCCGCTGCGGAAACTACTGACGTGCTGGTAACCGTTTTCCACCCAGAATTGACGGGATGTGTCGCGTTCCATCGCTACTTTGCCAGAAAATGCGGGCTCGACCTCCTCGATGAGACGAAAATCGCCCCTATCGACCCTGCCTGGAAAAATACGAGCTGGACCCGTTTCGCCCGGATCACATGACACCGCTCGGAAGCATCACGAATTTCCCTGCACACATCTACTCTTTAGTTTTCAATAATCCCCTTACCCGGGACACAGAGCTCCCGCATCGAACCATCCCCGGTGAGCATTTCAAATGTTGGGATAACATGGACCAGCGGCCCACAGATCGCATGAGCGATGGGAGGAATGATCTTCAGGGCAATATTATTTTTGATGGAACGAACGTGTATCAGGCGTGAGCGGATCTTCGTGTTTTCTTCTTCAAATAACTGATCCGCCGTCGTAGAAATTCGATTTTTTTGCGATCCCTCGCTGTCTGCGCCTCTCTCTTCTCTTCTTTCAGCTCTTTGATCTTTCTTTTCATCTCGGCTTTGCTCACCACCCTCTTTTTTTTCTCCTTTACAGGTTCAACCCTTTTTTCATCTTTCACTTCCCTCGCCTCTTTAATGAAGGCGATGAGCTCTTCCTTTCTCATGTCATGAACGGCGACGCTCCTCGGAATCTCCATGGCTATCGCCCTCAATTCCTTGACGGTCATTTTCTCCAGAGGCTTCTCCTCTTTCTTTCGCTCCTTTTTTTTCACTTCTTCTGCCATAATTTATGCTCCTCCTCTGTGATCACTCAACTCATTCCCGGATGACGTATCGTAACGATTTTTACTTTCTGATAATCTGAAGCCTCTGCTGGATTGAAACTGCTTTATCCTTTTCTTTTTTCCCTTCATAAAAGAGCTGAAGCCTTTCCAGATACACGACAAGGGCCTTCTTCCATCCATTTCTTGAAGCCGTATCGATGGCGAGTTTCAAATTCCCTTCATCATATTTCCCCTGCGTGACGAGCAAGCCCACTGTGATGAGTCGCGACAGAGAATCTTCTATTTTCGCAATTTCACCTGTTACATTTTCCGCTTTGCCCCCGCGAAAAGCTTTTACAAAACCATCGTATTGTTTCGGCAATAAATCGACGTCCACATGATCGAAGGCGCCTTTCAAAAAGCTGTGAAAGTTCCTGTTCCGAGCCACAGGAGATACCGCCTCTATTGTCAAATACTCTCTGTCGTCAAATGGCTCAAGAACGGCTACATGAACGGCATATTTCATGAGATATGCCC
The DNA here is from genome assembly GCA_016874835.1 of Deltaproteobacteria bacterium. GTDB lineage: Bacteria > Desulfobacterota > Syntrophia > Syntrophales > UBA2185 > VGTB01. Next base: position 4,671 of record VGTB01000117.1, read on the forward strand.
TCGCCAGGATTTCCATATCCCCGCTTTTCTTTATCTCTGCCGTTGCCTTATAAAAATGCAATTCAGCAATTCGTTCATTGCCGCTCAGATAACTCTTCTTGAAGCTTTCCAGTTGATTAAACGACGCATATGTCCAGTCAGGAATGTTTTTTGAACCGCATCCTGCGAGAATTGCAATGATCGCGAAAAAAAGTACAATTTTTTTCATGGAAGCTTTATTTCCGGTTCCTTTTTGAATGGCATTTTCTTGTCTAACTCGTTCACCAGATTACCGATCGAATTAACCGTGGCATCGATCTCGGCCCTCAGCAGTTTCAAATCCTTTGTTGAATCGGCGGCATCCCCACTGATCTTGACGACATTATCAACAGCCGCATTGATCTTCTCCAGTTTTACGAGAAGATCTTTGAGGATTTTTCTGATCAGTGGTATCGCACCGTTGTCGCCGTACATCTGATCATCCGTTTTTACGAGTATATCCCTCACCTTTCCAAGAGTTTCGTGAACTGACTGAACACTCTCCGGTTTGCCGAGGGCCATCTCCACAAACGAATCCTTCTTCGCGATATTGGCCGTAATTCTCTCCACATTGGCAACCACCTTGTCCACTTTCTCAATAATCGGCTGAACCTTCTTTATTGTTTCATTGATGTCATTGATTGTGGTGATTTCACGAACGTCCCGGGATGAAAGTGGAGGGGTGTTAAGATTTTCCGTGGTGACGACAAGTCGGGGAGAACCGATAAGAGGTTTATTGAGGCTGAATGTGCTGTTGGTTCTGAGCCACTTTACATGGCGTTCGGGTATTTTAATCTTTATCATCACTATGCCCTGTTCATTGAGTTCCAGCTTCTCGACCTTGCCAATCTTAATTCCTGAAAATAAAATGGGCATCCCTTCCACAAGGTCTTCGCCGGATTTTGAGGAAAGGATATACGTGTATTCCTTGGCAAAAAGGCCTTTACTGTATGCAAGATAAGTGAGTCCTGCCGCGATCAGCAAAGACGTGATGACGATAAACAATCCCACCTTGAATTCGACTTTTTTAATCATCAGTCATCCTGTACCTGTCTTCGTCCCATGAGTAATCAAATATATGGCACTCAGTAAAGGAGTCGTCAATACTTTTCAGTGCGTCATAGATGAAACGGGCATTTTGCAGATCCGGCACCATTTTAAAAGGTCTGTCAATAGCGATCACTGCATCCGACACCATTGCCGCCCGTAAAAGCATCACACAGAAACGTTCTCGTTCAGTCAATAATGCATTGCGCTGACGGGCGATTTTTTCCATCCCGTATCTTCGAAGATAATGAATCACTATCCTTTCCGCTTCGTCTTTATGTAAATTGTGGTGATACTGTTTTATGAGTGCAATGTTAATTGACACGTCAAGATTTGAAATGAGCGGTGCATCCAGGGATACCAGACCCAAGCGTTGCC
>VGTB01000118.1 GCA_016874835.1 Deltaproteobacteria bacterium
AAACTACATAAATTTTAGTAAAGAAGGTGATTAACAGACAGGTTCTCGTGGAGGCGAAGATTATCGAGGTTACCCTCTCGGACAGTCTCAAATACGGAATTGACTGGTCATTTCTCTCTACATACAGAAGAACCTCCACAACCACTGTGGGAACGAGCGGCTTTACCAGCGTTGTACCTACCGGCGGGCCGACGTTCAGCATCTCAACGGCGGCAGCGGATTTCACCTCGCTTCTCAACGCTCTTCAAACCCAGGGTGAAACACGGATTCTTTCCAATCCCCGGGTAAACATCATGAACGGCCAGACGGCAATTCTGAGCGTGGGGCAAAACAAAAACTTTATTTCCAAGGTGGAAACAGTAACAACACCAGGGACTACAGGTACGACCACCAGTTTCACAATAAGCACGTCAAGTGTGCTGTCCGGTATCATGATAGGGATCGTCCCCTTCGTCAGTGAGAGCGGAGAAGTATCGATGACCATCACGCCGATCGTTTCCGATCTGGTGAAAATGGAAACCAGAACATTCGGAGGGAATCTCTATCAGATCGAGCTCCCGACGATCGATCTGAGAGAATTGAGTACGACGGTAAAAATGAGGACCGGTGAGATGGTAATTATCGGAGGACTTATCGCAGACAGAGAGGAGCTCACTGACAACCAGGTCCCGGGACTGGGAGATATTCCCATACTGGGGTACCTTTTCAAAAGCAGGTCAAAAGTGGTAAAAAAATCCGAACTCGTCGTGATGCTCCAGCCCATCATTGTTTCCAGGTAGCATGTGAGCATATATCCGACCCGGTAAGGATGTACACTGTATGGCAGCACTCAAAATAGGAGAAATCATTAGAGCAAAGGGTCTTATCAATGAAACCCAGATTGAGATCGCTCTCGCCCACCAGAAGATAACGGGTGAGCTTTTCGGAGAAGTGGCGGTGAAACTGGGTTTTGTTTCCTCGAAGGAACTGGGGCAGGCTTTAGCTGAACAGTCGGGAATGGAATACATCGACCTCAGCCAGCATCCCATATCCGAAGATGCGCTGAAACTCTTCTCCAAAGAGATCGCGGAAAACGCGGCGTTTATCCCCATCGACATCACGAATGACAGGCTGAGTATAGGGATAACCAGCCCGAGCAACATTATCGCCGTCGACAGGGTAACCTCCGCCACGAAAAGTCAACCAAAGGTTTACATGGTCGATCCCGACAATTTTCGGGAATCGCTGGAGAAGGGTTACTTTTTCTTAGAAAACCCGATTCATCAGACCAGAGAAAAACTCATCAGCGAAATCAAAGAAACGAAAACCGCCAGCGGCAATGTGGTGACGTCCCTGACCGATTTGATTTTCATGGACGGGATTCGCAGAAACGCCACCGACATACACATCAATCCCGCTTCGGACATCGTCCACATCTTTTACCGGATAGACGGAGTTCTTCAATACGGACACGGACTTCCCAAGATAGTGCATGCCGGCATCGTATCGAGGATCAAAATCCTCTCAAAACTCGATATCGCGGAAACGAGGCTGCCCCAGGACGGATCCTTCACCTATGAATTTCTCCACAAAATGTATGATATTCGCGTGTCAACCGTACCGACCATATACGGTGAAAATGTGGTGATGAGGATCCTTGCAGGCACGGGCCCTCTCTTAAGGATAGAGAAACTGGGATTCGACGATCCGGCCGTGAAGATCATAAAGACATTGTTTCAAAAGCCCTATGGAGTCATCCTCATGGCGGGTCCTACAGGTTCAGGGAAAACGACCACGCTGTACGCCGCCCTCAGAGAGATCAACCTTCTTGAGAGAAACGTCATCACCGTAGAAGATCCTGTAGAGTATAAACTGAGCCTCATAAAACAGACCCAGGTGAGTGAGAAGGCCGGATACGATTTCGCGTTCGCGGCACGTAATTTCATGAGACAGGACCCCGATGTCATGCTCATCGGCGAAATAAGGGATGAGGAAACGGCACGCATCGCCGTCCGTACCGCAATCACGGGGCACTTGGTTCTCTCGACCATTCATACGAACGATGCGGTGACCTCCATTCCGAGACTATTAGACCTCAGGGTAGACAAATTTCTCATGTCATCGTCCCTTTTAGCCATCATCGCGCAGAGACTGGCCCGGAGAATTTGTCCTTTCTGTAAAGTTGAATACGCGCTCAATGACGATGAGCGGAATCTCTTTCATGAATACAGAATCGAAATCCACACAACATACAAAGGCACCGGCTGCAGTAAGTGTCACGGTACGGGTTACTCCGGCAGATTCGCCATAGGCGAAATTCTGATTATCGATGATGAACTGAGAGAATTGCTCTATGCCAATGTACCCATAACGGCAATCCAGGCGGCGGCAGTAAAAAAAGGAATGGTCCCCTTGAAGGAAGATGGTTTGAGGAAAGTCGCCAGTGGTATCACGTCTTTCGATGAACTGTTACGGGTAACAGGATGAACAGTTACTTTTACAAAGCGTTGGATGCTGACGGTACTGTCATCAGAGGATTGGTGGAGGGACACGACGCTTCTTCCGCAGAGCAAATGCTCACCGCAAGAGGTCTGTTTGTCGTCCGTATCAGGAAGTCCAGCAGGTACCTAAAAAAAATCACCGATGTATTACCCACGTGGAGGATAAGCAGAAAAGAAATCATCGAGTTTTCATCAAACCTTTCAGTCATGATCCGCGGCGGTGTACCGATTATCGCCGCACTGGAAGATATCATCAGTACCATCACCAACCAGCACTTGAAATCGACCATCACGGACGTGAAGAAAAACACGGAGATGGGTATCAAGCTCTCCGATGCCCTGAACCAGCATCCGGGGGTATTTCCCGACATCATGATCCGCCTTGTAAGGGTTGGTGAAGAAACGGGACGTCTCGAAAACAGTTTATCCGAGGTCGCGTCTCATCTGCAAAAACTTGAGGATCTCGCCGCTACGGTGAAGCGGGCAATGATATATCCGTTATTCTCACTGATCACCACAGGCATCGCGGTCGTTTTCTGGCTCGCCTACGTACTTCCCAAAGTCATGAACGTGCTCATAGATTCAGGCGTTGCCATGCCCCTCCTCACAAAAATTCTCTATGAAGTGAGTAAGATGACGGAAAAATACTGGTACCTGTTCCTGCTCATTCCCGTATTTATCTTCATAATAATCCAGGTAATCAAATTGAATCCGGTCACAAGATACTACTGGGATTTCACAAAAATCAAGTTGCCGCTGATCCGCCTGCTGGTGCATAACAAGCTGTTGGCCCTCCTGTCCGAACAACTCAGATTACTGATTGTCGCGGGCATCACCATCGACCGCTCGCTCGATGTCGCTGCCGACGTGATGGGAAACGAGGTATTCAAACAGGCCATTCAAAAATCCAAAGAGGACATCACCGCGGGGAACAAGATATTCGAGGCGCTCTCGCTCCACGGAGTATTCCCACCCTTATTCATACGGATGGTCGCAATCGGAGAATCCAGCGGGAACCTTGACAAGCAGTTCGGTTTCCTTGCCGATCACTACTACAAGATAGTTGATGACTTGTCGGAAAAAATAGGTAAAATGATTGAGCCCATTCTCATTATTCTCCTGGGACTCATCATGGGTCTCATGGTTGCAGGTGTCGTCCTGCCGATGTACGACGTGTTTTCAAAATTGAGTGCGTGAACGATCATGAATTATCTTGAGTTTTTCCATCTCCAGGAAGACCCCTTCGGGCTGACGCCCGATTTGAACTACTTTTATCCATCCAAGATGCATAACGAGATCCTCTCTTCTCTGGACTACGCCGTGGAACAGAAAGAGGGATTCTCACTGGTTATCGGAGATCCGGGAACGGGAAAAACAACTGTTCTCAAGATATTCATGGACAGATGGAAAGATCGGGCAGAAATAGCACTGATCATGACCCCGAGGCTTTCTTCGGAAGAATTGCTGCAGGCTGTTCTGGATGACCTGAACATTCATATCGACACTGCAAACAAGAATGAAATGATCAAGTTATTCAGAGACTTTCTCATCAATCGTTCCCTCTCGGGCAAAAGAGTGATTATCATCGTGGACGAAGCTCAGAATCTCTCCGACGGCTGTCTCGAGGAACTCCGCCTCCTCTCGAATCTGGAAACAGACAAGGAAAAGCTCCTGCAGATTATTCTTGTGGGCCAGCCTGAACTTCAGAAAAGGTTACACTCAGAAGGTCTCAGGCAGCTGGATCAGAGAATCACGGTGAGAGCCACAATGAGACCCCTGAATCAGGTAGAGACGTCTGATTATATTACATTCAGGTTGATCAAAGCCGGCAGGGGATCCGCCGTATTCGAAGAAAAAGCGAAGAAACTGATCTATACAATTTCCGGTGGTATTCCGAGACTCATTAATCTGACCACATCGAGAGCCTTGATGGTTGCGTACTTGGGTACGAGCCATCGCATTGAGAAAAAACACGTTCTGGACGCAGCGAAACATATCCCCGAATCACAGCCTGGAACCGTTCCCCGGCGTATAACGATGCGTTACGGCGCGACTACGCTCCTTATACTTGCCGTCATTTTTCTTTCCCTTATCAGCTATCACGCCCTCCAGACCGACACTAATCCTCCGCCGACACCGAATATCGCCAAGGTTCAGGACTCCTCGACTGCTACCACCACTCAACCCGCCCAACCCGCGCCACCCGCGAAAAAGGCGGTCACTGATCCAGTCAAAAGTCACGCCGCAGTGAAGCCGGAAGTCCCTGAGAAACGAGAGAAGAAGGCAACCGTCATCGTCAGGTTGGCCCGATTGAGAGAAGGACCGTCATTTAATGCGGACATTGTAACCAAGGTATCAAGAGGAGCAAGTTTTCCTGTCGTTGATGAATGGACTACCCAGAGTGGAAATAAATGGTACAGGATTAAGGCTCCTGATGGAAATGAATACTGGATCGCATCGTATATCGTGAGGATCGTCTCACCGGACCAATTGCCCTAACCGGCCCTTTACAAAAGTTCTGACCTGTAAATCTGCACCTTCCATGGACGAGGCAAGTCTGTAATAGTTCACTGCATCTGCGATTCTTCCCTGCCTCTCGGCGATTCGTGCAAGCCCCAGATAACCCTGAGGATCCCCCTGCCCGGTGAGTATGAGAAAATACTCCTGTGCCCTGTCGAAATCTTCCTTCTTCTCATAGAGGATGCCCAGATTAAGCAACACAAACCTGTTCGATGGGTCAATGGAAAACGCCCTCTGGAGATTCGCCTCACTCTCTCTATGCTTTCCCATCTGGCTGTACGCAATACCCATGTTTACAAGTGCAGGGACATAATCCCTCTTCAACGCAACCGCCTTTCGTGCATACTGTATGGAATCATGGTATTTGCCCATATGAATAAAGGCACTTGAAATATTGTTCAGGATTACAAAATTCGCGGGTTCGATTGCGAGGACCTTTTTATAGTACGAGAGTGCCTGACGATAATTTCCCTGCATCTCATGTGTTCTTGCCGCGTAAAGATATGCTTCCTTTTCCGGTTTATATACCCCGGTCGGATAATCCATAAGCTCTGCCTTCACTGTCTTCGCTGCTTTTTCCCGTCTCGTTTCTCCCAGTGCCGCTGTGTGTTTCGATACGCGCTTTTTCCCATACTTCGTCTTCCCGCCTTTCTCACGAACTTCCGGTTTCTCCGCAACAGGTGTTTCTGTCAGTGATGCCCGCATATCGCGGGATTCCGAGACAGGTTGGCTGCCTTCAGCCTGAGGAGACGGAGGCAATGCCACCGATGCGGGAGGTGCCGGATGTAACGCCGGGGCTGGACTTTTCAAACCACCGGAAACGGAAAGAGGCTCTTTCATATACCCGACCAGGTGAACTGCACCGAAACCCGCAGCAACGATCACAAGCACGAGAGAAAGGGATATGACCAGTCTCCTTCTCGTCTTCCTCTGCGCTTCGGCCTGAAACACCGCATC
>VGTB01000119.1 GCA_016874835.1 Deltaproteobacteria bacterium
CCGAAAAACAACACTTCAGGAAGGAGTTCTTGCTGCCACCTACAAACAAATGAAAGAAAGACAGAAAAAATTTATTGATTACGGATGGAACTACTTGTCGGGAAACCCTTTGCAGAATCTTCAGGATGCTGAAGATGAAATGCCGGTGGGGAACCTTCTTGAGCACATCGGAACAGAGCCACTCCCCGAATGCCACCACCAGCTTATGATGACAGGAGGGGCAGAAGTGGCGGAGCTTGCAGGAAAAGGCCAGCAACGGGACGTCTGGGATAAACGTGTGAAATCCGTTACACTCCAATGGAGCGGCCTACACGGCCTGTCCTGATAAGGAGTTGAGCCAAATCAGGGTGTTCGAAGATTGATATATTGATAAGAGCGGAAATGGCTGCTTTTGCATCCAGGATTTCGGATATCTTGCTTTCCGGGCCGTTCCAGATTTCTTTGACTTCTTGAATGACTTTTTTCTTCATCTCTTCAGAAGTTATTTTGTTTAATTCATCGCGCGAGTATTGGGTGATGTTCTCGAATTCATTCCGATCGAGCCAAACGCCGTGGCATTTCTGGCACCAATCGATGATGGTCTGGGAATTCCCAAAATGAGTTGAAACCAACTTGCTGTCCTGGCATTTCGGGCACAATCTTTCAGACAGCATCGCGCTCGTTTTTTCAATGGCTTCAATTTCATCGTCCATCCAGTTTAAATTGCCCCACGAATCTTCATCCACTTTGTCTTTTAATTTTCGCAATTCCTCCTTGTCAAACCAGATCCCATGGCAAGCGGAGCAGCTTTCAATCTGAAGCCCATAAACCTTGAACAGATCAAGATTATTTTTACAGGCGGGACAGCTGTATTTAGTATTTTCCTGCAGTTTCGCGTGTTTGATTGGAACCACCGGCACGGAGAAATCGGTTTCTTTGCTATCTCTTTTTATCCTTTTCGACCAAAAAGGCAAATGAACATCGGTTATAAACTCGGAAAAACCTTTTCCCGAAACAGGCATAATTTCTGTTAGCCTTTTATTAATTTTGCTCAGTTCGCCACCGTCTAGCCAAAAGCCGCCGCAATTTTTACAGTGATCCAGAATTGTCCCGGTGGAATCGGCAATAAAATAAACTTTATGAAGGGGAAGCCCTTGACACCGCGGGCAATTTTGGGCCTTTCCGGAAGCGTTTTTGGCTTCGTCTTCCGAACAATACTCAATGCTTCCCTGAACTTGGAAAGCCATCTTGTCTAATTCACCGCGATCCAGCCATAGACCGCCGCAAGCTTCGCAGATGTCGTAGGATAATTTGTGAATCAGTTTACGAATTTCATAATTCATCATTTCTTGATCGCAATTAAGACATTTCATGAGAGGTATTGCATCTCCTTTTGATAAAGTTATAAATAAGCCCGCATTGGATCGCACCTGCGATCATTGATATTGATAATTGTTATTGATAATAATTCCATTTTGGGATGGGGAAGTATAAAAGGGAATTTTTTTCTATGTCAAGTTAATTTTCCCATAAAATATGCCAAGTATCGCCGTCGATTTTCAAAGATATGCCTGCAAGAGCTTTTTGAGGGTTAATGGTGATGCATATTAAGCGTTTTTCATCTCGGGATTGTGAGTGGCGGTGTGCATTTTCCAGCATAATCCGGGCACACCATTCCCCGTCATCCTGTTTTCCATTCAGTATTTTGACTGGATATAAGCATCCCAGGAGTATTCACTGTCCTGACAGAAGTGATCATTATGCATTGAAATGTTGTATATATAGGCAAATAAGGAAAACAACATTACAGGAAGGCAGCAGTGACCTACCTGCGCGGAAAATCAGCCATCAAATCTTTCCACCTTTCACCCCGTATTCAATGAACTGCTCCGTAAATCCATCATTGACCTTGTATTTCAAAGCCAGTTATCCATTTTCAGCACCGATTTGCCAGTAGAAATAAGACACTGATAACATTGAACAAAACACCGTCAAAAGTCGTAATTTTGAGAAAATATTTTTAAGATTCCTCACCTTCTCATAAAGAAATCCCGGATTTGTAACAGATTTTCAAACGTAGTTTGTGCTGTGGGTGTGCAATTTGTGGAGTCCAGATGATAAGAAATCATAGACGTATCAAGGCAATTGATGTAAGTTTCTCGTCGGAAGCGACACCCGTCGAAGTCATTATACTTAACTGAAATATCTTGAGGAGAGGAGAAAGAACATGTCTGTCAAGTTTAAATGTACTGTCCTGTTTTCAGTGCTTTTTCTCACTTCGTGCATGTGGGGTGCAACAACGGTCCCTGAGATTTATCTGAAGCAGACCGATATGACGATGGAGTTGAACAGGGAGGCGTTCGGCATCGAATCGCTGGCAATTTCACGCGACGGTCAATATCTCATTACAGGTGACAATGGCGGATGGGATATGATGACAGGGGGATTTGGGACCGGAAAATCCGCGCTCAGGCTCTGGAATCTCTCGGAGGGAAAGCAGATTTCAAAGATACCCGCAGGGGATACGATCATCTCTGTTGCCATGACCCCCGATATGAAATACGCAGTGACCGGCGGATTTACGCCGTCAAGAGGCCCGTTCAAAGAACAGGCGTTTCCCCCTCTGCAGATATGGGATATTGCATCGGGACACCTCTACAAAACACTCAAGCGCTTTCCAGGGTTCAGTGGTACCGAATTTAACAGCATAAGTTTTTCCGCGGACGGCAAATATTTTCTCGCCACCGACTGGGCAAGTATCTATATCTTCGATGCGAAGACATGGAATATCGTCAAGACTCTGACTCCGGAGGGATACACTCCACCCGCGATGATTCCCTATAAGAGCTTTGTTGCCACCTTCTCTCCTGACGGTAACTATGTCCTTTCCGGCGGCCCTGATGCAATCGTCCGTTTGTGGGATGTGAATACGGAAAAGGAGCTTAAACAATTTCACGGGCATAAAGCGGGTCTTTTGCACGGGGGAATATGCTCGGTCGAATTTTCCCGTGACGGCAAATATGCCATTACGAATGCCTTTAATGACGGCAATGTGATAATCTGGGATCTTGAAAAAGGGACTGAGGTCAAGCGGCTTACGGGTTTTCCCAGTGCACTTGGCATGTATTTCATGGAAAGGTCTCTCTCTTTTTCTCCCGACGGGAAATATGTATTCGTGGTGGGTGACACCATATGGGATGTGAACAAGGGTGAAATAGTGACCGACCTGCGCCATGCATGGAAGGGAATTAAAATCGCAGGCCGGAATCCCGTTTCCGGAGGGTATCATCCCAATGGAAGAAATGTCCTTATGACCATGGACGACGCTGCGGTGAGAATTTACGATGCGAAAACGGGAGATGAAGTGGCAGTGCTCGTAGGCTTCGAGGACGGTGAATGGCTCACGATCACGAGCGAGGGTTACTACAATTCCTCGGAAAAAGGCGCGCAGTACCTCGGTATCAAAGTAGAAGAGACTTCTTACAGTGTTGACAGCTTCTATGATGTCTTCTACCGCCCTGACATCGTGGCGGCAAAACTTCGTGGTGAAGACATCAAGGATTTAATCACCATCACGATGAAAGATGCCATAAAGAGCCCTCCCCCCATCGTGGAGATTGCGCCCCTTCCCAAAGAAACAAATCAGTCAAAAGTCAAGGTCTGCTATCAGGTGAAGAGCACCGGGGGAGGAATCGGAGAAGTCAGGTTGTTCCATAACGGCAAACTCATCGAATCAGACGGATTCTACAAGGAAGCAGCGAGATCCGTGAAAGAAACGTCCCAGCTGGCAAAACTCGACAGCAAGGCGATCTACGAAGACATGAGAAGTGTCAAGGTAAAGGAAAAGGCAGAGATTAGCCCCGTCACTGCAAAGTCAAAGGGAGATGTGTTCAACGACTGCAAAGAAATAGACGCGATATCAGGAGAGAACGAGATCAGCATCGCAGCCTTTAACAAAGACAACACCGTGCAGAGCTCCCTGCGGACTGCGGGATTCAAGTCGGCAGTAAGACAGGAAGACCCTCACCTCTACATCCTCTCCATAGGCATAGACAGGTACAAAGACAGCACCATAAACCTCAAATACGCGGTGAAAGACTCAAGGGATATAAAGGAGAAGATTCTCAAACAGGCGGAGACCCTTTATAAGCCCGAGAATATCAAGTACGAACTCCTCACGGATGAGAAGGCGACAAAGGAAAATATCATCGCAAAGATCAGGGAAATTGCGCAGGTCATCAAACCGAATGACAGCTTTATCCTCTTCGTCGCCGGACATGGAGTGCTCCTGCAGAACCAGTACTACCTTCTCACATCCGAATATGACGGTAAGTTAACTGACGCAGACCTCATCAGCTCGAACGAGATCGTGGAGATGTCGAAGAAGATAAAGTCCCTCTCCCAGCTGTTCATCTTCGACACCTGTCATGCGGGGGGTGTGGATTACATCGTGAGCGGCCTCTATGATGCGCGCATGTCCGTGCTGGCGAAGAAAATGGGGTTGCACATCTACGCATCGGCCAGCGACAAACAGTCCGCGATGGACGGCTATAAGGGAAACGGGCTTTTCACCCACGCCTTGCTCCATGGCCTGAACAACAACAGGGATGCCGACAGGAATAGTGATGGAAAGGTCAGTTTGATGGAACTGGGAGGATACTCGAAACAGACCACCACAGCGATATCGAAGGAGTTGGGCCACAGCCAGACGCCGCTGATTATCAACTTCGGGAAGGATAATCCTGTCTATAAGCTAAAAAATTAGGGACGGAGCCCCTATTTCTGATGGAATAAAATATGGTGTCTGTCCCTATTTTTCTATTTTTATTTTTCCAGACCGGTTAAATTCTTGTCCCCTCGGCCAGAATTTCAACGTAATCACCGTAAACAAAACGCTTGTCCCGCTTCTTGCCTGTGGTCTCTCTGAGTATTCCCGCTTTCTCCAATTGTGACACAAGAGTAGAAGCAGCCTGATAAGATATTTTGAACTGATTAGCAAGCTCACCAACCGAAACGACAGGGGTATAGAACAACTGCTCCAGTATGCCCACAGCAATCGGGGATGATATTCGTTTCTCCCAGAGCATGCGCCGGTGATTTGACTGAAGTTCAAGAATTTTCCTTGCGGTATCCATGGCGGATCCGGCAGTAACGATGACACCTTTGAGGAAGAAGTCGATCCACTGTTCGTAATGCCCCGTATCCCTGACCATATTTAACCGGTCATAATACTCCTGGCGGTTTCTCTTGAAATAGTAGCTCAGATACAGAAGCGGCTTGTGTAGCACCTCCTTCCAATACAGGTAAAAGGTTATAAGCAGACGTCCAATGCGGCCGTTGCCATCGAGGAATGGATGAATCGTTTCAAATTGATAGTGAATGAGGGCACAATCAATGAGAACCGGGAGTTCAGCCTTCCCGTGCATGTAATGCTCAAGGTCGCCCATGGCATCAAGAGATTCATGAGGAGGGGGGGGAACAAATGTAGCTTCATTGAGTGTGCAACCCGGAGGGCCGATCCAGTTTTGCGATCTCTTGAATTCACCAGGGAGCCGTTCACTACCCCGAACTTCTTCGAGAAGGACGGCGTGGATTTCCTTGATGAGGCGTAGGCTCATCGGCAGATTCTGAAGTCTTTCAATTCCATGATTCATGGCCTTCACATAATTCACAACCTCGGTTACATCGTTCAAATTTTTCAACTTTTCACCAGTTTCAAATGCAAAAAGGTCATCGAGAGAGGCTTGTGTTCCTTCGATCTGTGAACTGAGAAGAGCTTCTTTCTTCACGTACATGGCAATGAACAGATCGACATTGGGGAGCGTTTCCGCCAATCCATCCAGACGGGCCAGAGACATATCGGCCCGGGAAAGAAGATTCTGGAGGGTGCCTTCGATCCTGACAGGTGGCTCAGGCGGCAATGGCGAAGGTATAAATGCTCTGTACCCTGTGGGTTGTCTT
>VGTB01000120.1 GCA_016874835.1 Deltaproteobacteria bacterium
CCACTGAGCCCCCTTTCCCGATTGTTCCCGCATGGCTTTATATATTTCGGCCACCGCTGAGAAGGCTCTCTCCCTGTTATCGATCTTCTTATCAATTCGATAGTCTATCCAATCTTCCGAAATTACATCCGGCGAGTGACCCGCCTCGGCGTGTCCGATATTCGGTACAATGCTCTTGAAAACATTGTACCACGGGTACACTGCATTCCAGCTTTCCCGGAGGCCCGTGAAATTCTGATGGGACCATGTATCGGCAAACGTGTGCAGTGCAATCCCGATTTGATAAGGGTCACCTCTTTTCATTGCCGCATTCAGCACTTTCCTTGCATTCCGGGAATCCGGTGTCGTGCTGAGGGGATTTTTCTTCCCGTTTATCTCCACATTATTGTCCCCTGGGAGAAAGTGAAACGGGATGTACACATACTTCTGAATGTATGTATCCAGAGACTTAGGAGACAGAGACTGTGTCATGATGGGGTAGTAATATCCCCCATTTGCGGGTATCCTCTCGGGAAAGAATGACTCTTCCTTATCAATGGTAAATTGCCCCTCATTGTTGTCATCCACGAACTGGGAAGAATACGCGATTATGTCCGCTTTATCATATCCTGTGAGCTTCGCGATTGAATACGTGATGTAGTAATGAAAGTCCTTCTCCATAATGCCCTCCTTAACTCAAGATTCGCGTCCAAAACCCCAGGAGAAGGACTGTTTGAAGATTTCATGTCCTCCTATCCGAACTCCGAAAAACATGGTTTCCGCCATTCCCGTCTCACCGGTGATGCGGGCCACATCGATCATCAGCTCCGCATCGGCGATCAATCTCTCCACATCTTCGCCGGGATACCCCGCCCAGTACTTTAAATCGTGAAGGAAACACGCAGAATAAAGACTCTTTCCTCCCCACGAATCAAACCACATAGAGCAGCCGTCGCTCCTGAACGGTTTCCGCGGCGGATCTTTTTCAATCCTCGCCCACAGCCCGTGGAGTCCATACAATTCACAGATCTCCTTAATCTCAACGAATGGAACCTCCTTGCCCTTCTCCGGTAATTTCATCTGATCTTCTCCTCTCCTCCATAAATATTTTCCAATGTTTCTTTGCTCTCTCGCAACCATGCGACCGTAAACGTCTCTTGTAATGAGAGACTCACGGCTGGTTTTTTTTCAGCTTTTTCCCGATATCCCACGCTTTTCCTACATTATTGCCTACCGCCCAATAATTATTGTCCGGCATGGTAAGGGTAAACGGATTTATTTTTTTCACGTCGGGTTTTCCAGCGGTAAGATATCGTTCCTCCGTGTACACCTCAATAATCTCGGCAATGTAAAGACTATTGGATGGCAGTTTCACGACGTCATGTACTTTACACGCCATACATAAAGGACATTCCTTTATCAAAGGTGCCCCTTTCAGCTCCCCATAAAAAGACTCAAAGATTCTCGATTTATCAATTTTATTTCCCGATACCAGACCACAATAATCAGTTTTTTCAACCAACTCCACGTCGGGGATATTCACGCTGAAAGTACCCTGTTCATCAATTCCTCTGTTGGTGTAATGCGGGCCTAACGCGACGGCTATCATCGGCGGCTTAAAATTGACTCTGGCGACCCAACCCACTGCCATAAAGTTTGCCCTGCCTTGCACGACAGTACCGACTATGACCATCGGCATTGGATACACAAACGCATTGGTATCGATCTTTATTTTCTCCATAGTTTTTCTCCTCGCGATGCTGATTGATTCCGCCCTGAGTCGAACGGACGAATTGAATAATTTTTTCAATGCCCAGAGGGCAACACTGGATTGGATTCAAGATAGCAGACCAAGGGGGAAAGTCAACGAAAAAGGATATGAATTTCTCAATGTTTCTTCTCATTGACTTACCGAAATCATTTCCCGTATACTTATTCATAAACTCGTATTCAACAGGCATCTTACAGGATTCTTCGCTCCGCTTTTTAGACACTTCCCTCCCCGCATGGGGGATTGAGACATGTGGTTATGATCACGAGGCGTGACTTTTTAACGGTCTTGGCGCGACTTGCCCCGATAGTTGGCGGGTCGGGCATTTTCCTGTCCGATCCGTTCTGGCAGAGATTCCTGTCCCGCGATGACTACGGCCTCGCCCACGCCGGAAATTACGCTGATGAACTCATCCGGACGGCACCGAGAGCGCGCTACTGGCGTTCCCTCCATAAAGACAGTACCGTTCAATGCTTTCTGTGCGCTCACAGTTGCGTCATCAAGGGCAACGAGCGGGGAAGATGCAGGACAAGGATAAACGTAAACGGAGAGCTACGCAGCCTCGTTTACGGTCGCCCTGTATCCATTCATGTCGACCCGATCGAAAAAAAGCCCTTTTACCATTTTCTGCCGGGAGCAGAGGCGTATTCTCTCGGAAGCTCCGGATGTCCGTTCCAGTGCAAATTCTGCCAGAACTGGGAGCTTTCCCAGTCCTGGCCTGAGGACTACCAGGTTTCGTACACACCTCCTGCCAACATCGTCAGATCGGTGTTATCGAAAAAGGTCCCCGTGATCTCCTTTACCTACAACGAGCCGACGGTGTTCACGGAATACCTGATCGATATTGCCCGCGACGCGAAAAAACACGGACTTCGCTCCACAATAATCAGCTGCGGATTCATGAACGAGGCGCCTCTCGCTGAGATGTGCAAAGCGCTGGACGCCATAAAGATCGACCTGAAGGGATACAGCGAGCGTTTCTATCGCACCGTGAGTAATGCGGAATTGCGGCCTGTCCTCAGGAGCATCAAGCAGATCTCCAGGAGCCGGACCCACCTGGAGATTGTCAATCTGATCGTCCCGACATTGAATGATTCCGACAGGATGCTTAAGGAATTGATAAACTGGATTTCAGGGGAACTCGGCCCGGACGTCCCAGTTCACTTTTCCCGTTTTCATCCCAGCTATCAGATGCTCAATCTGCCACCCACACCCGTGTCTACCCTGGAACGCGCCCGCGACATGGCCATAAGTGGAGGCATCAATTACGCATATGTGGGAAATGTCCCGAGTCACCCGGGAAATCACACCTACTGTCCGGGATGCAAAAAAACCGTTGTTCGGAGACATGGGTATTTCCTTCAGGAGATGAACGTGAAGGGCGGTCGTTGCAGCTTCTGCAACCGGAAAATCGCCGGTGTGTGGGCGTAAAAGGAGGTTACAGACTATGAAACTGCTCCGGTACGGTCTTATCGCATTTATCTTCATCCTTGCATTCGCGGTATCCTGTCAGGCAACAAAGGCGCCGGAAGGAGATATCCGCGAGCCTGTCGTTGCGGGGAAGTTTTACCCTTCCTCTCCATCAAAACTGAGGCTCGCCATCGAAAAATTCCTGCACGACGCAGTGCCGCAAAAAGTAAAAAACCCCCTTGCCATCATCGTTCCCCATGCCGGTTATATCTTTTCCGGACAGATCTGCGCCGACGCCTTCAAACAGGTCAGTAATCAACACTACGATGTGGTTGTCATCCTGGGAACGAACCACACCAACCCGGACTTCCGGAAAATATCGATATATCCGGGAGGGGGTTTCAAAACTCCCCTGGGAGTCGCTCCGATCGACAAAAACGTAGTTTCCTCTCTTATGTCAGCGAATCCCGAGGACTGCACCGAGGATAAATCGCTCCACGAGGATGAACATTCCGTAGAAGTAGTGGTGCCCTTCGTTCAGGTCCTGTTCCCGAAAGCACGCATCGTCCCCATCGTTGTCGGCACACCGGATGTAAGACTCTGCTCCCGCTTCGGTCAAGCCCTCGCCGGGGTACTGAAAAACCGGCGGGCGTTGATCGTCGCCAGTTCCGATCTCTCCCACTACCCGGACAGGGAAGCCGCGAATGCCGTTGATAGAAAAACCCTTGAGACCATTATCAAGCTCAACCCGGCCCTGTTACATGCAACTCTGGAGTCGCAGATGAAGCGTCGGATACCCCATCTCTCCACATGCGCGTGTGGAGAAGCCCCCATCATGGCAGCAATCACAGCCGCGAAGTCCTTAGGAGCTACCCGCGGCGTGATTGTGAGTTATATGAATTCCGGTGACGTTCCTATCGGTGACCGCTCCCGCGTCGTCGGCTATGGAGCGGTAGCAATGACTGCGGAAGGCGACGGGGAAAACGTAAGTGGTTCCGACCAATCACCTGCTTCCCCGACAACCGGTTCGCTGCAGCCGGCAGACAAAAAGGCCCTACTCGTCTTTGCACGGGAAACCATATCCCGTGTCTTTTTCACCGACACGATCCCGATCGCCCGGGGATTCACCCCTAACCTCCAGCAGCCAAGGGGAGTATTTGTCACCCTTAAGAAAAAGGGCGAGCTCCGGGGCTGCATCGGCCGGATAATCGCGGATGAACCGCTGTGCAAACTCGTCGGGGCCATGGCTATTGCAGCGGCACTGAGTGACAGGCGGTTCACACCCGTGACGGCGGATGAACTGGAAGAGATCACCATCGAGATATCGGTGCTGACACCGTTAAAGGAAGTATCTGACGCTTCCGAAATAGTCACAGGAAGGGACGGTGTCCTCCTAAGGAAAGATGGACACTCAGCGGTGTTCCTACCCCAGGTCGCCACAGAACAGGGGTGGACCAGGGAAGAAATGCTGGATCACCTCTGCCTCAAGGCCGACCTGAAGGCGGGAAGCTGGAAACAGGGTGCACAACTACTGACATTCCAGGCAATCGTGTTCAGTGAGGCAGAATTCAAATAACCTTCATGATCTTCTCACTTTTTTCCATTGGATTGATTTCAATTCTGGGGCAGGTGGTGCTGCTGCGGGAGCTGAATGTCGCCTTCTACGGTGTTGAGCTCATCTACCTCTTGGCCCTCGGAATCTGGCTGTTCTGGACAGCCACCGGAGCACTTATCGGCAGGAAGTCATACATCCCCACCGGCACACAAATCGCCGTTCTCTTTCTCCTTTTCGGAATTGCTCTCCCCCTCGACGTCGTATTCATCCGTGCCAGTCGTCTCTTAGTCTCCGGCGTACCCGGTGCCTATCTCTCTTTTCTTCAGCAGCTAATGATTACCGTGATTTCCCTTCTGCCGGTAGGAATTCTGTCAGGACTTTTATTCCAGTGGGCTGCCAGATCATACGTGGGGGGAGACAGAACACTGGCCTCTGCCTACGCAATCGAAAGCGCAGGCGGTCTGGCAGGAGGTCTCAGTGCGACTCTTTTTCTCACATGGGGAAGCCAGAATTGCGCCTTGTCCTTTATATGCGGCTTGGTATCAATCATCACCCCCCTCATTTCCCTGAGAGAAGGGAAGATATCCTCCCTGAGGATTACATTAACGGCCTTCGCCAGTCTCTTCATTATCCTCCTTTTCAACAACTCACCGATCGATCGGGTAATGACCGGATGGAACCATCCAAATCTGCTTTCAAGTAAAGATTCTCCGTATGGCAGGATCACCGTCACCAAACTCTTTGATCAAATCTCGGTCTTCGAAAATGATGCCCTTGCCTTCGAGACGGAAGGGATTGAAGCGGAATATTTCTGCCATCTCACAGCCCTCCAGCACCCGAATCCCCGGACTGTCCTGTTATTGGGCGGCGGCATTGAAGGATTGGTGAGGGAAATGGCGCAACACGCACCGGAGAGAATCGACTACGTGGAGCTCAATCCCACGATGTTAGAGATGGTGACTCCGCATCTTCCCGGGAATATTCAAGAATCACTGAAATACCGGAATGTCCGCATCACCCTTGCTGACCCACGGCGGTTTATCATGGAAAGCGGTTCCTACGATCTCATCCTTGTCGGGATGCCGGAACCGACCTCCGGACAGGCGAACCGATTTTACACACAGGAGTTTTTCCGCCAGTGCGCCGAAAAACTGAACCCGGGAGGAATTTTAGGCCTCAGGCTCCGTTCCGCCGAGAACATCTGGACGCCCCCTCTCACAAAG
>VGTB01000121.1 GCA_016874835.1 Deltaproteobacteria bacterium
CCCTTTGCTTTTCAGGACCGATCTGAGGTTGTGGAAGACTTCTGCGGACATACGAAGCCCATCTTTGAAGCTTTTGGCGCCGACAGGCATTATCATGAATTCCTGTATATCGACATTGTTGTCTGCGTGCTGTCCTCCGTTCAGAATATTCATCATGGGAACCGGGATATCCTTGGCGATGATGCCACCGATGTGCCTGTAGAGGGGCATTTCCGTAACCGCCGAGGCGGCCTTGGCGCAGGCGAGCGATACACTGAGAATGGCGTTGGCTCCCAGAGCGCTCTTATTTTCCGTTCCGTCCAAGGCGATCATCGTGCAGTCGATTTCCCGCTGGTTCAGACAATCCATCCCGATGACTTCAGGTCCTATTTTATGAATGACGTTGTTGACCGCTTTTTCCACACCTTTCCCCAGGTAACGTTTTTTATCCCCATCACGGAGCTCCAACATCTCGTGTTCCCCTGTAGATGCGCCCGAAGGTACGGACGCGCGGCCTGTGATGCCCGAGAACAGGGTTACTTCCGCTTCAACAGTGGGGTTTCCCCTCGAGTCCAGTATTTCTCTGGCAAATACATTTATTATTTCACTCATACGGCCTCCTATCGGTGTGATTTGTGATGCCCTCTCTGTGTATATTAATCCATGGCAATTATCAAGGTTATTATCGGAGATATCCCGAAGAACCTTGATAAAATACCAAAACTTGTGTAGAGCAAATACAATAGGAAAGGTCACCCGTCGATATGGAACGGAAAAAAGGGACAAGGCTTTTTCACCACCTGAAAAAATGGCTGGAACTGGCGATCATGGACTATACCATGGTTGAGGAAGGTGACAGGGTGCTGGTAGGAGTTTCCGGCGGCGCGGACAGCCTCGCACTCCTTGACCTTCTCAGTTCTCCCATGGTCTACGTACCTTCTTTTTCGATACTCGCGGTGAATATCGATCTGGGGTTTGATCCGGAATACCGCGATTACGCTGTCCTTGAGGAGTATCTCAGCAAGAATCAATATTCATACATCATGGAAAAGACCGACACAGGTCCGCTTTCTCACAGCGATTACAACCGGAAGAATCCCTGTTATCTCTGTACACGGCTGAGGAGAAAGAGGATATTCGAGATTGCAGCGGAAAGAGGCTGCAACAAGATTGCCTTTGCCCATCACAGGGATGACATCATTGAGACGCTTCTGGTGAATCTCTTCTTCGGAAGGGAAATCTGTACCATGATGCCGAAACAGTCGATATTCGGAGGGAAGCTCAACATTATTCGTCCCCTTGCCTATATTGGCGAGGAACTGGTAAAGAAGTACGGGAAAGAACAGGGCATGCCGGTTATCGAAAACAGGTGTCCTACAAGTAAGGTCTCGAAGAGGATGTATGTAAAAAATCTTCTGCGGGAACTGGAAAAGGACAACAGGAACATCCGCGGGAACATTTACAAAGCCTTGAGGCATGTGAAGGTTGATTATTTGCCCGGTCGCATGAGGGATATGAAGTAGGGATACGACACGACGTCCACGGCCGAAGGTGGTTGAGCACATATGGCGAAAAGACAGTATTCAGAAAAAGTGATTGCCCTGAACAAGACGGCGAGAGTGAATTACTTCATCGAAGACACCTGTGAGGCGGGGATAGTCCTCTTAGGTACAGAGGTAAAATCTCTCCGTGAAGGCAGGGCACATCTCAAGGACAGCTACGCGCTGGTCAGGGAAGGCGAAGTTTTTGTTCATGAGATGCATATCAGTCCCTATTCACACGGGAACCGCTTGAATCATGACCCGCTGCGGGTCCGGAAGCTTCTCCTGCACAAGAGAGAAATCAAAAGGCTCTACGGAAAATCAAGAGAAAGGGGGCTTGCCCTTATTCCCCTGAAGTTATACTTCAGGGAGGGGAAGGTGAAATTGGAGTTAGGCATCGGGAGAGGGAAGAAGCTCTACGATAAGCGGGAAAGCCTGAAGGTCAAGGCGGACCGGCGTGACATGGAAAGGGGGCTCCGCAGAAAAGAGTAGCGCATTTTCGCGATACACTCCCGGTATCTTTTGGAAACCCACCTAAGCGATATTGCCAATCAGCGTCTCCGTGATTACATTGTAGAAAAATGGTTCTGTGAGCGGATGCCTCACAGTGGAAGGATTGTGAGTATGAGAAGGCTATTGTTACTCGCTTTGGTAGCGGCTATCGTAGCGGGTTGTCAGAAAACGGAGGCATTACAGCACGAGGTGAAAAACACAATGACTCAAGAAGAAATGACGAAGAATCGAATTGCAACCTTTGCCGGCGGCTGCTTCTGGTGCGTCGAGTCGGATTTTGAGAAGATTCCCGGTGTGGTGAAAGTGGTGTCCGGCTATACCGGAGGAAATACCGGGAATCCATCATACCAGGAGGTGACGTCTGGGACGACGGGACATTTTGAGGCGGTTCAGGTTTACTACGATCCTGCGAAGGTTACGTATGAGGATCTGCTGGGAGTGTTTTGGAGACACATTGACCCTACCGATGCGGGAAGGCAATTCGTTGACCGGGGTCCCCAATACCGGAGTGTGATTTTCTACCACGATGAAGAGCAGAGGAGACTGGCGGAGAAATCGAAGGCGGATTTGAATCGTTCGGGAAAATTCGCAAAGCCTGTGGTGACGGATATTCTCAAGTACACTAAATTCTACGAGGCGGAGGAGTACCATCAGGGTTACTCCAGGAAAAATCCCCTGGGGTATCAGTGGTACCGGATGGGATCGGGTCGCGACCAGTACCTGTGCAACGTGTGGGGAACGGAAAAGAAGGAGAGCTCATCCGGCGGAAAAAAGGGATATACAAAGCCCGATGATACGGTTTTGAAAAAGAAGCTCACCCCCCTCCAGTATGAGGTGACGCAGAAAGACGCTACGGAACCGCCGTTTCAGAATGAGTACTGGAACGACAAGAGAGAAGGAATCTACGTCTACTGCATCAATTCCGCCGCATTGAGATTCGTTCCGAAGGAGGATCTGGAAAAAGAGGGCTACGGTGAATATCTGAAACTCTTCAGCCGGGACACACAAAAATGAGATGAATGGATCCACAAGGATCGATGCATCAGGATATCCGGGTATCGAAGATTCGCCTCAACATGCTGCGGGAATCTTCAATACTTGACTTGGGTGCCGAAAGGCATTATAGTGAACATCACAGTATCCATTCCTGCTTCACGTGGGGGCGTAATGGTTTCGACGGGGATATGGAAGCTGTAGCGGCATGCCGAGGTTCCTACCAGGCCTCGTTAAACAGGTAGGAAACATTTAAGCGCAAACAAGTACGATTACGCTTTAGCCGCATAAAGCCGGCTACGTTCTCCTGATTTCTCCTGCCGGATCAGATGAGGGCGTAAATCAGACAGGATAGCCAAGCCTGCTTGCCCGAAGCGGGGGAGGCGAATGACAAACGGGATAGCTCTTGATGAATCCTGCCTCCGGGAGTCATCAGGGGTGAAATAAAAACAGAGGCTATGCATGTAGAAGCTGCAGTGGAATATTTTCGGACGCGGGTTCGACTCCCGCCGCCTCCACCAATTTAGATGAATCCTGTTGGCAAGCACATCCGCTTCACCAACCTCCACTCCCTGAATGCTCCCACGTTCCCCCGTGAAGTTCCGGATATTGGTTTGACAAAAAGACTCTTTTATCAAATAATGACCCGCCGATCGATGTCCCTCAAGGGTGAGTTTATCCGGCAACAAACAATACTCATGTGTTGAGCAAACTTTCTCCCTGGTGTGTGTTTAGGCACGGAGATGGCGAACGGCTTGTGGTATCAGGAGGACCGGGGAAAATACCGTAAAGCGGAATGATATGAATGAGTGCAGGGCGAAGGGAGCGAAAAGATGACAAATGATCAGGTGAATTCATCGATTGAAAAATACATACGACCCCTCACATTACCCGTGGCAGTCAGGATATCGCAGGACAGGAGCATCCCGGAGAATTACCGGCGTCCGACCAGGGTCTTCGGCTACAGGATCAATATATGCCAGGGCGTCAACATGGCCCGCCGTTATGGATGGACTTTGGGGTTTTTGGAAGATGATATGGCCTGTCCTCTGTCCATTCCCATATTCGGATTCCGTGAAGATCCGGATTTTGTCACCCGGGGTGAGATTATCCATCCGGATTTTGCAAAGACGGTGGAAGCCGGTGCGAGGACCCAGGCCCTGCAACCCAGGGCGCCGGTAGGTTCCATCGGCAGCGTTCTGGTGGCTCCCCTCGACCGGGCTGATTTCGATGCCGATCTGATTCTGGTATATGGCAATCCCGCCCAGATTGTCAGGCTCATCCAGAGTGCCCTGTACCGGGAAGGCGGTGCGATTGAATCGAGATTTTCGGGCCGCTGTGCCTGCGCCCAGGAATTCATCTATCCCCATCTGAATCAGAAGTGCAATGTGATCATTCCCGCTCAGGGGGAGAGACTCTTTGCGATGACTGCCGATGATGAGCTTGTCTTCTCCATCCCCAAAAGTCAGATTGAGGCTGTCCTGGAAGGTCTGGAGGTTACCCACAAGAGGGGGGTTGCCAGGATACCGACTCCCTTCTTCGGCCTTCGTATGAAGCCGGAATTCCCGAAACGTTACGATGAACTGGCGACCTTCTGCGGCTTAAGCAAAGATAAGACGGTTTGATTGTTGCTGAAGTGAACATATTACGGGAATGCGGCACTTGAGAATGCGTATTGCGCGGAAGGAGGTGATCCTCTCTCGATGATGGAAGGGAATTCTTTTGTGACGTATCAGCCTGAGGATCTCGTGATATACGAGAGGTTGCTGCGTACCGTGTTCAGAGAAAGAGCGGCGGCAAAAACTATCGGAGATCTGTTACTGTATGTGGGAACACATTTTCTCGGAACTCCTTATGCGACTGGCACCCTCGAAACTGAAGGCGAGAAATCCCTGGTCATAAACTTGAGGAAATTCGATTGCGTGACGTTTGTCGAGAGTTCATTGGTGCTTGCGGGAATAATCAAATCGGGAGAGACTTCTTTTGCACATTATGCGGCCCGACTCAAAATGGTGCGTTACCGGAACGGTGTGTTGAAGGGATACCCTTCACGCCTCCATTATTTCGCCGATTGGCTTTATGACAACAGCAAAAAGGGTGTAGTGAAGGAAGTGACCGGGGAAATCGGGGGGAGAGAAAGCCACAAAGAGATCGATTTTATGACGGGACATCCTGAAAAATACCCCGGACTGAGGGCTGCAGCGTCGTACCGAAAGATGCGTGCCGTGGAGAGGCGTCTGTCTTTACGGCCGTACTTTCTTTTACCGAAAACAGAGGTGAGAAACTCTGAAGAAATGATTCAGAACGGTGATATCATCGCCATCACGGCCCGGAGAGAAGGGTTGGATGTCCTTCATGTAGGTTTCGCGCACCGCATCGGGAAGAGGATGCATCTCCTGCACGCTTCGGAAACGGAAGGAAAGGTTGTTGTTTCCAGGACGACACTCCATGAGTATCTCCGAAGAAGCACGGCCCGCTCCGGGATAATGGTCGCACGGGCTCTGTGAACAACAAGCTGTCCCTGATGCAGCCTTTCATCAAATGACCAGTAGCGAACCTCAATCAGTTGCAGGGAGTCAATGATCTTTGCCGGAGCGTGTGTGCCGGCAATAGCCTCCTCGAATGTCATCAGTGTGTCAATGATGGGATTTACGTTCATGCGCGTTTCAAAGGGAGACAGGGAGATTATCCGCTGGACGGTTGTCGCATCAACCGCAATTTCTCTGTAGATGCTCCGCATGAGAAGAGCGTCCATCGTGGCATAATCTTTTTCTCTCGGCACGATCACGAAGCCCCCCATGTCCAGTCCTCCCGGTGAGATCAGTACCCGTTCTTCCC
>VGTB01000122.1 GCA_016874835.1 Deltaproteobacteria bacterium
TTTTAAATTCCTTTTATCTTTTATTTTAAGAACTCGATTACAGTTCTGTTGAATTTTTCGGGATCTTGGATGTGCAAGGCATGTCCGCAACCTTCAAAAGGAACGACCTTTGCGTCAGGTATCTGGTTTTTCATGTATTCGTAATTCTCAGGTGGGTAGTAATTACTTTCAAGTCCATATGTAATAAGACAAGGAGCTGTTATCTTCTTCAGGATAGGCCGATAATCCTGTAGAGACATAGATATCCACAGGGAAATAATAACATGTGGCGTATTCTTCCGTGCTTCTTCATAAAGCCAGGGCAAATCCTCCTTACCTCTAAAATCCGCCCGGTAATCAAATTCCTTGTTCTCATTGTATAATGATTTATTCAATATTCTTTCCACTACGATCCGGCTGTATAACTCCCAATTCTCAAGCATCTTGGACAGCATAAAAAGGTTGTCCTCATGCCCGAAGTCTCCTGTTTTCCCGCTAAAGACACCGGGAAGACCATATTTCCAGTCATCGGACTTTATAAGTTTTGGAGTCATGTCAATTATTACAATCTTTTCTATACCGTTGCAGGAAAAATTTTTTATATATTCAAAAATCACATGCACCCCCATTGACCAGCCCACAAGGGAGACTTCTCCAATTTGTAAATAATTTATCACCTCCTTTAAATCATCTGCGAGTCTCCTAAGAGTCAGGCCATGGATAGGAACTTCTGAATCGCCGTGTCCTCGCAAGTCTAAAGTAATTACTTTAAAATACTTAGACAATTCATACGTTTGTTTTTTAAAATGTATATGATTTGCAGTTAACCCGTGGATTAATATTACTGGTTTTCCTATTCCTCTCACTTCGTAATACAGCCTTACATTGTCGCTTGTTATATAAAAGGTCACTGAATACTCCTCTTTTTCCTACTCCATGAAAGATTTGACCCCATAGACCCAGTTCAACATTAAAGATTTGACCCCATAGACATAGAGGAATGTATCTTCCATCTGCGAAGCGTGACCTTTACATTTGATGCGAGAACGTTTGTATCATTCAGATATCAGGCAGGAGAGAGTTTATTTTCTTTACCAATTCATCAATGATTACAGGCTTGGCGATAATAAGTTGGCCGCCGAAGGTGCCATCGCTTTGACCGACTTCATCTTTTGTTACGATAGCCGTCACAAATATAACGGGAATTGATCCTGTATCCGGGTCTTCTGACAGTGCTTCCGCCACATGGATGCCGGTCGGAGCGGGCATCATAATATCGAGAAGTATAAGATCTGGTTTTTGTATCTTTGCCAGTGTGATACCCTCTCTTCCCCGCGTGGCCGTCAGCACGTGGAATCCCCCCCGTGACTCAAGGGCCTTCTTTATGATGCGGCAATAATTTTCCTCGTCGTCTATGACGAGAATTTTTTTTGCTCGTGTAGTATTCACCACCTCACCCCTATCATTAATTATCGGAACCGAGGACTTGAATTATTTTGACAAGCACACATGTTTCAACGTAATCGAGGTCAAAAGGCTTGGTAACATAATCAAAGGCGCCTAATTGCATAGCTTTCTTTGCCATATCCTCGTCAATTACGGCTGTGATCATGATTATCGCAGCATGGGAGTCAATCTTTTTAATCTCCTTCAGGGTATCGAGGCCATCCATTCCTGGCATAATGATGTCTAACAGCACCACGTGAGGCTTCACCTCTGTTACTTTTTGAATGGCCTCCCTACCGTCCGTAGCGGTGTGAACCTCATATCCTTTGGAGGTCAGAAACCTCTGCAGCAGTCTCACGGTATGGATTTCATCGTCAACGATAAGAATTCTTTCCATCATCTCACCCCCTTATCTTGAGCAATCCTGTGATCTGTATCCCGTATGACAGGAAGCTCGATAAAAAAAGTGGCCCCTCCCTCTTCGTTGTTTTCCGCCCGGATTCTGCCGCCGTGATCTTGAATGATGCCATAGGATATGTAAAGCCCCAGTCCCGTGCCCTTTCCAGGTTCCCTGGTGGTAAAAAAGGGCTCAAAGATCTTCGGCATATCTTCCGTCCTGATGCCGGTACCCGTATCCGCAACCGTTATCTTTATATAATCGTGTGTTTTATCCGGGGACCCCTTGCCTGTCGTAATCTGTAATACCTTCTTCTCTTTCCCCTCCATGAAGTCAATCGCGTTCGTAACCAGGTTAAAGATGACTTGCTCCATTTTCTCTGTGTCAATGAATGGCGCCGGCAGATCGGACTGGTATTGAACTACCGTCGCCACTCTCTTTATCTTGAGCTGAGAGGAGTAAATGTTTAATACTCGATCGATGAGGATATTGATATCGCATTTGACCATGGGTTTTGTCGGGACGCGTGCAAACTGCGTGAGATTTTCAGCAATGGTAACAATGCGGTTCAATTGATCCCTGCAGATCGCCAGTTCTTCTGTTGCTTCAGGGGGGAGATTTTCCATCGTCTGGAGCAGCTGGAGTTCCATGGAGATAATGTTCACAGGATTGAGAATCTCGTGAGCTACTCCGGTGGATAGTCGGCCCATGGCAGCGAGTTTTTCCGAATGGAACAACTGGTCTCTTGCGTTTTGCAGGTCTCTTTCCAACTGTTTGAGATCGGTAATGTCTTTAGAAACAATAACAACTTTCGATATTTCTTCAGCGGCACCTCGATCCATTGCAGGGCTGAATGTACGGAGAAAATATCTCCCATCCCTTTCGCTTCTGTGTTCCCGGATGATTGGTTTACCGGTTTTGCATACTTCCCTGACACATTCCGCAAACTCTTGTGCGTCCTCCTCGGAGTGGAAATTTTCGTATTTTCTACCGATGATTTCCTCCACTGGCAGGTCGAATCTTATTCTGTGCCCTTCATTCACGAACAAATAGGTGCAGTCTCTATCCACCAGGTACATGGAGTCGATGGATGCTGCCAATGAACGGTATTTTGCCTCTGATTCTTTCAATGTATCCTCCGACCGCATACGACGAATGGCGATGCCGATGCTGGCGCCGATTCCTTCAAAATATTGAATCATTTCCAATGTAAAGCAATCGGGTCGCTTGTCATTCAGTTGTAGAAGGCCGATAATTTCCTCTCCTGACCTCAGGGGAATAAGGGCAACGGATTCATAGCCTGCGCTATTGCAGCGGTTCCTCATCCGCGCCTGCCGGTCTTTCTCAAATGTAGAAGCTAAAAGCTCAGTTGTTCTGTTCGTCCAGAAACTTCCACCCTCTGTGAAAAAGGGCAGGGAAGAGTCAGTCCGGCCGCAGATGATATTGCCGCACATGCATTCAAGATAAGGATTACCCTGAGAGTCCCGTATAAGTTCATTCTTATGGTCGCGGGCGCAGAGATAGTTCTCTGCTTCCACAAAATGCGGAGGGAATCCGGTTGTTTCATAATAGGGAAAATCTTCACCCTCTCTCAGGCGGATACCGATGGCTTCAATTCCTATATGTTCTTTCACCAGAAGAAGGATTTTATGTATGAGGTTGGTCATTTCATTCGGGGTGTTCAAGGTTTCCAGGATTCGGTTCACCAGTCTCTGATGCTCCTCCGACTGCTTGCGCTCGGTGAGGTCAATGATTGCCCCTCTTAATCCCACAGGGATAGAGCCGTAGATAATAGGGCTTGCAAAGATGATAACCGGAAAAGTGCTGCCGTCTTTCCTGATCATTGTGTATTCAATACCGCCGATTTGCTCTCCGTTGAGTACCCTCTGAATATCTGCTTGCACCCTTTCCAGATCCTCGGGCACAAACATCCGTAACGCATTAAGCCCTCTGTTAACTTCCTCTTGTGTATACCCGAATGTCTTAGCGCTCATGGGGTTAGAAGTAATCACATAGCCTTCCTTGCTGATCTCAAACAATGATATTGGTAAGAAATTGAATAATCCCTTGTATTTTTTCTCGTTCTCCCGCAGTGCCGCCTCCACCCTCTTGCGTTCTTCAATCTCCTGCTCCAGTTTGATGGTATGGGTCTTACTTTTCTGGAGCTCTTTATCAATTTCTGAATGCAGCATTGCATTCTCGAGGGCAAAACTTATCTCTCCCAGCATTATTGTAAGTACCTGCTCATCGTTGCCGTCAAAAAGTTGGCCTGTTTCCTTGTGGGCAAGATTCACCACCGCAGCCAGGCGCCTTCCAATGAATATCGGCATGCTCAGGAATGAAGGGGGACCGTATTGGGGATCGTTGGCTTTGAGGGTTCTTTGATCCTTCTCAATATCCTGTACTAAAAGAATCTTTTTCTCCAGGAAGACGTGTTTGGCGAGAGATTTGTCGATACTGATGTATGAATCCCTCTCTAATTCTTTCTCATGACCCTTCGATGCCACGACACGAAAACGATAAAACGCCGGCTTCTCCGTCAGGGGCGATGCGTTTGCCGGGCTCTTCAGTACTAAGGATTTGTGGCGTGGATCTACTTCAACCATGAACACCGATCCAATTTGTGCACCGGTTACCGCCATGCACTTTTCCAGAATGACGTCCATAAGTTCATTGATGCTCAGCTTCTTCTTTGCATTTTCAGTCAATTCTTTTATCATAAAAAGTTCAAACGTTCTCCGGGTTAACTCCTTTGTTGTCTCTTCAAACTTTTGGACGAGATTATTTAACGAGAGTGATATATCATGCAGTTCGGAAACATCTTCTCTGATGTCAACTGCAATCATGTCGCCCTGTTCGGCTTTTTTTACAGAAGTGGCTATTGTGGCGATTCTCTCGAAAATTTGACGAAGGGTAATTAACCCTCCGAGTATGAGAAGAATAATCAGCGAGAAAAGTATGAGATGAGAAGGATCCAGGTAGTAATCGCCCTGGTAGATAATGTATGTAATGCAGAGGAGAGGAAGCACGAAAATCAACGCTTCCACAATGACGAGCTTGTAGCGAATGTTGTGCTTTTGTGGACCACCCCGGGGAGAGGAAAAACCTGCCATGGTGCTGCTCCGGGCTACTGAATCATTTTACACTGTTGATGTTTCCACACCCCTCTCCGGGTATGGAGAAAGGTAACGCCATGTCTTGAACAGAAAGTAGAAGGATATTCGCGATGAAGTCTCGGAATTCCTAATCCGCCTGAGTGGGCATATAATGCTATATTGTAATACCAATTATCTTATGTTTTTATTTAAATCAGAGAAATTGTGATTGTCAAGGAGTATTTCAGTATTATTGTGCCTTTAGGAAAAATTACGAGGAGGGGGTAAATGCCTCCCTGGGTTTTGATTATATTCGTGGTGATCGGGGTTCTTGTTGTCCTTAAAATACTGTTTGCCCTTTCTCTTCTGTCGGTTTTTCCGGTGACAGGAGGTGCCATGTTCCATCCCTCCGCCCGCGTCAGGGTGAAGACCTTCCTTGATCATGTGACGATGAAGACCGGTGATCTCCTCATTGATATCGGCTGCGGGGACGGGAGGGTTCTGAAGGAGGCGAACAGACGGTACGGGGTTAAGGCCTTAGGGTTCGAGGTGAATCCCCTTGCTTATATCCTTGCCCGGTTCCGTACCATGGGGATGAAGGGAGTCGAGGTGAAATGGATGGATTTCTGGAAGGTGAATGTCCGTGATGCCGATGTCGTTTTTTGCTATCTCTTCCCGGATGTGATGGGGAGACTCACCGAGAAGTTGGAAGGAGAGCTCCGCCCCGGCACCCGGGTCATATCCTGCAATTTTCCGCTCCCGGGATGGAAGCAGGGAAACGTGGTATTCCCCCAATCATCCCGCCACGGAGATCCGATTTATCTTTATCGTTTTTCGGGAGACAACCGGTCCTTTGCCGTTGAAGAAAAGAATCGGGGTGATGAATGACGGGGGGCGGAAGAATCAGAAGGGAACCAATCCCCG
>VGTB01000123.1 GCA_016874835.1 Deltaproteobacteria bacterium
AGGGTTGAAGTGGGCCTTCACGACAAGTCATGCCAGTAACTGGCACCCCTTGACATGGCTCTCCCACATGCTCGACGTGCAGCTCTTCGGAATGCGTCCGGGGTGGCACCACCTGATGAATCTCTTCTTCCACGTGGCAAATACACTGCTACTCTTCCTCATTCTCCACCGGATGACCAAGGCCATCTGGCAGAGCGCCTTTGTGGCGGCCCTCTTCGCCCTTCACCCCCTCCACGTGGAGTCCGTCGCCTGGATAGCGGAACGGAAGGATGTTCTCTCCACAACCTTCTGGATACTCACCATGGGAGCTTATGTACACTACGTGGAGCAACCGCGACTTTCCAGGTATCTTTTAATAATGATATTATTCATACTCGGTCTGATGGCAAAACCTATGCTGGTGACCCTCCCTTTTGTCCTTCTCCTCATGGATTTCTGGCCATTAGGCAGGTTTTACGTGGAAAAGCAAAGAGAGGCAGGCGGTGTCCTGACGGCCCCACCGGAGAACCGGAAGCGTAAAAAGAAGAAAACGAATGAGTCACAAAAAAAGGGTATTACCGGAGCAGGGGAACCGGAAACACAGGAAATACGATGGTCTGTGTTGCGACCCCTTATAGTTGAGAAGATTCCTCTCCTTGTCCTCTCTGCGGTATCAAGTATAATAACGCTTTATGTTCAGCAGATAAAAGGGGCTATATCATCACTGCAGTTACTATCGTTGGATACACGCATCGAAAATTCCCTGGTTTCATATGTAAGTTACATTGGGAAGATGATCTGGCCGCAGAATCTTGCAGTTTTTTATCCTCATCCAGGGATGCTGCCACCCTGGCAGGTCCTGGGTGCGGGTGCAATTCTGGCAGGCATTACTTTCATTACGATAGGGAACATAAAACGCTTCCCCCCTGTAACAGTTGGCTGGCTGTGGTACCTGGGAACACTCGTCCCCGTCATCGGACTTGTTCAGGTGGGGATGCAGGCAATGGCGGACCGTTATACCTACATCCCTTTTGTTGGTCTTTTCATAATCGTTGCCTGGGGAGTACCTGGTCTCCTGCAAAAGTGGCAACGTAGAAAAGCAATTATTGTTCTTTCAGCGAGTACTACTCTTATCGCACTTATAGTCAGTACCTCATTACAATTGCATCACTGGCACGATAGTATTACACTGTTCACGCGCGCCATCGACGTGACGAGGCATAATGCAATTGCACATTATAACCTCGGTACCGCCATGACATCCCGTGGCAACCTTGACAAGGCTATTCTACATTATACAGAGGCGATTCGTATCAATCCTAACGACGAGAAGGCATATAACAATATGGGTAATGCTTTATTCAAACAGGGAAAGAAAAAGGAATCCATAGCAAACTTACGGGAAGCCCTGCGAATTAATCCCGATTATGCCGATGCTCATTATAACTTAGGAACTATAATGTCGTCAGAGGGGAATATCCGGGAAGCAATTTTTCATTTGATGGAATCGCTTCGTGTAAAGCCAGATTACGGAGAGGCCCATTTCAATCTGGCGAATATTTTCATATCTCAGAACATGATAAGTAAGGCCGTCACCCACTATGCCGAAGCGATCCGTATTAACCCTGATGATGAGAAAGCACATAATAATATGGGTAACGCTTTGCGCACTCAGGGTAGATTGAGTGAAGCAATTGCACATTATCAGAATGCTTTACGTATCCGGCCCGATTACAAAATTGCCCGGGATAATTTGAGAGATGTCCTCACACTGCAACACAAAAAGCGATGAGGGGAGTCGGCCGGTGCTTTGCAAAATTTTCTCCAGCGTGAACTTGAAACGGGATAATTTCCGATGAGTTTATTTAATCACGAAAAGAACCACCGGACACTGATTATATGCTTCATACTGATCGTAGTCACCGCAGCCGTCTACTGGCAGGTGAAGGAGCATCAGTTCATCACTTTCGATGACGATGATTACGTTACCGAAAATATCCACGTCAGGAAAGGACTCACTATAGACGGTCTGTTATGGGCATTCACCACGACGCACGCCCATAACTGGCACCCGCTGACGTGGCTCTCCCACATGCTGGATGTGCAGCTCTTCGGTTTGAAACCGGGGTGGCACCACCTGATGAATCTCTTCTTCCACGTGGCAAACACCATCCTCCTCTTTCTCGTTCTCCACCGGATGACAAAGGCCCTCTGGCAGAGCGCCTTCGTGGCCGCCCTCTTTGCCCTCCATCCCCTCCACGTGGAGTCCGTCGCCTGGGTGGCGGAACGGAAGGACGTCCTCTCCACAACCTTCTGGATGCTCACAATGGGGGCATACGTATTCTACATCGAGAGCCCAGGATTTCAGCGGTATCTGCCCGTTCTTTTCCTGTTCGCCTTAGGTTTGATGGCAAAACCCATGCTGGTGACCCTCCCCTTCGTCCTTCTCCTCATGGATTACTGGCCATTACACAGACTCGACCCGATAAAACACGAAGAGTACCTCCCCGCACACGCAGAAAAATCGAAGAAACCGGCAAAGAAAAAACAACAAACAATACCGAAAGATTCCTCAGATATAGAAGCGAAAAAGGCATTGACGGACCTCAGATATTTCTCGTGGCCATACCTCAAACCCCTTGTGAGAGAAAAGATCCCTCTCTTCCTCCTGATAATGCTCTTCTCCGCCACGACTCTCTACGCGCAGCAGCGGGTCATGAAACCGATGGAGCTTTATCCCCTGAGTGGCCGTATCGCCAACGCGCTCATCTCATACGTAAGCTATATCGGGAAGATGTTCTGGCCGGAAAAGCTGGCCATATTCTATCCGTATGGAAACGATGGCCTTCTCTCATGGCAGGCTGCCGGAGCCGGTCTTCTCCTGCTCACCATCACCGCTCTGACTGTCTGGAAGGCAAGACGTTACCCCTACCTCGTAGTAGGCTGGCTCTGGTATCTGGGAACGCTCGTTCCGGTGATCGGCCTTGTCCAGGTGGGATTACAGGCCATGGCCGATCGTTACACCTACGTACCGCTGATCGGCATCTTCATTATGATCGCCTGCGGAGTCCCCGATCTTCTGGTGAAATGGCGCTACCGCCGAAATGCACTCATCGTTTCTGCAACGGCGATAATTGCTCTCCTGACGGCTGTGACCTGGTTCCAGATACAGCACTGGAAAAACGACATTACCCTCTACGGACATGCCGCGGCTGTCACACCCAACAACTGGTGGGCCCACTATAATATGGGACTCTCGCTCTCGCACGAAGGCAGGACGAATGAGGCTCTCCCCCACTTTCAGGAAACACTCAGGATCAAGCCGAACGATCCCCATGCATATCTGAACATCGGCATTATTTCCGCAAAAAACGGCAACACCGGGGAAGCCATGTCATATTTCTCACGGGCGCTGCAACACAAACCGGATTTTGATAAGGCGCACCTCAATCTGGGAAAGATCTTTTTAGACGGGGGAAATCTGGACAAGGCGTTTTTCCATATTCAGGAGGCCAATCGCATCAATCCCGAAAGCCCGGAAATCCACTTCACTCTCGCAAAGGCGTACGTGAGGAGCGGTGATCTTGACAATGCCATAACGCATTATTCGAAGGCGCTCACCCTTAAGCCCGATTACGCGGAGGCGCACAACAATCTGGGTATAGTCCTTGCCCGCAAGGGGAAAATCAACGAGGCCATAGAACACTTCCGTGAAGCCTTGTGGATCAAACCGGGATTCCGGGAAGCATACGCCAATCTCCAGGTTGCGCTGAGCCAGCTGAAAAAAGAAACTACGAAAGCTTTGCATAATCCAAAACAGTCATCGCGAATGAAGTGAAGTAATCTTATAATCAGTTGATATTGAGTGAGATCGCCACGTCGTTGAACTCCTCGCAATGACGAGAGAGCCAATTATGCAAAGTTTCACAGCAAGCGCCCCTTGACACGCGGGAACCCTTCCCGTATACTCCCGTCCAAAAACAAGCAGGTACGAAGTGCAGGAAAAAAGGAAAGCCTCCTCTCAGCGACAGCGCTTCGGGATTGCCCTTCTTCTTCTGACAGCAGTCTGTCTGTACGGGAACTTTGACCTCCTGTATTCCAGGATACGCGATTATCCTGGCCGGAACTGGGAAGACCCTGTTTCCGCCCACGAAAAAAGGATGGAATCGCTGAAAGCCTTTTTACCACCCGTCTCTTCCGTGGGGTACGTTACCACTGTAGAAAATGAGAAGCTTTTCTCTCTGGAAAAAAGTTTTCGAGATGTTGAGTTCCTGGCTCAATTCATTGTGACCCAGTACGCACTGACGCCGGTCTTCGTATACAACAGCCCCGATCATCCCGTGGTAGTCGGAGTTTTTCTCAGCGGCCCTCCTGATCCGGCCTTCCTGCGGCGACATCGTCTTGTCTCCAAGAAAGATTTGGGAGTCGGCGTTATTTTGTTTGAGCGAAGAGGTGAGAGTTGATCTTTTTTCTCGTTTCACTTCTCGTAGCCGCTTTTATCGGATTGACCCTGATTCATATCTGTTTTCCCCTCTGGAAGAACGGCGCTTTACTCTTTAAAATCTGTCTGGGAACGGGGCTGGGCCTCGGCATTACCTCCTGCGTGCTGTTTCTCTCCCTTTTCGTGACGAGTGCTCAATTCGTGCTCCTGCCTGAATCTTTCCTCACGTTCCTGGCACTGGGATGCTGGTGGTTCATGACCAGGAAGAAGAAACCCATCGACGCGGATATTCTTTCTGGAAGAAGAGAAAGATTTGCGTATACAAATATACTTTCCGCATTTCTGGTGGCCGGACTGCTATCATCCGTCGCGTCTTTTATCCTTGCCGTCGTGCGGGAGCCCCACGGTAAGTGGGACGCATGGCTCATCTGGAATATGCACGCCCGTTTTATCTTCAGGGCAGGAGAACACTGGCAGGATTATTTTGCAAGCGGCCTCTACTGGACACACCCCGATTATCCTTTGATGCTTCCCCTGTCGATTGTCCGCTCCTGGAAATATATGGGAATAGAGTCGCCATCAATTCCCATATTGCTGTCTTTTCTTTTCATGTTCGCCCTTATTGGTCTCATTGTATCTTCCCTCACCATGCTTCGCGGCAAAAACCAGGGTTACCTGGGAGGTCTCGTACTGATAGGAAGTCCCTTTTTCATCCTCATGGGGGCCTCTCAACTCGCAGACATCCCCCTGGCATTTTTCCTTCTCGCATCCATTGTCCTGCTTTTCCTGTATGATCAAATGCCCGGGGGGCACCACCGTCTCCTGGTATTGTCGGGGGTCGCGGCGGGTCTCCTGGCATGGACGAAAAACGAAGGCATATTGATCGCATTGATGCTCATCCTTGTCCGCTTCTTTGTTGTGACAGGTGCAGAGGGCTGGAAAAGCGCGGTCAAACAGGTTTCATGGCTGATGGTGGGAGTTCTGCCTGTGCTTCTGCTCACAGCCTCATTCAAGGTGATGCTCGCGCCAACCACGGACATCTTTGCCGGTCAGAATATCCAAGTCATAGGAGACAGATTGACTGACATCGAAAGGTTTAAAACCATCATAGGAGCATACATCCAGACAGGATTGACATTCACGCAGGGGATTCCCGATATCCGCACAGGTTTCCGTTTTAACCCGGGAGTAGCGGGCATCGCGCTTCTTGCCCTCTACCTTGTCCTGAGCGGCACGGAGTTCAACCGAAAAGATAAGGTAAATATTCTCCATGTTCTCCTGGTCACTCTCGTCACGCTGGGCGGCTATTTCCTCATCTACCTGATCACACCACACAACCTGGAATGGCACCTCATCACCTCCCTGAACCGTTTGTTCATTCAACTCTGGCCGGCTATTATTCTA
>VGTB01000124.1 GCA_016874835.1 Deltaproteobacteria bacterium
ACGGCCACGACTCCGCATTCCTCCCGGGGGTATCCCTTGTTACACAGATATCCGTTCATGCAGACATTCCGTAATGGGAGTAATACTCCTGCAATGGACGGACCCCCCATTCTTCCTTGCTCAGGGCCATCATGGCCTCCGTCATGGCACGCGCACCGGCGATCGTCGTGGTATAAGGAATATTGTACATCAGGGCGCCCCGGCGTATATGTCGACCGTCCAGGGAAGACTTACGCCCGATACCCGTATTGATGACAAACTGAATATCACCATTCTTTATGCGATCCACCACATGAGGACGCCCCTCGCTCATCTTGAGTACGGTTTCCGCTTCGATCCCGTACTTGCCCAGATAGGAAGCGGTACCTCCCGTTGCCATGAGATGGTATCCCATATCCCGGAGAGAACGTGCCACCGGCAGTATCTTCGCTTTGTGGAAATCATGGACACTGAGAAATACCCCTCCCCCCGCGGGCAGTTGGAACCCGGCAGCCATCTGAGACTTCGCAAAGGCCATACCGAAGGAAGTATCGATTCCCATTACCTCTCCGGTGGACTTCATTTCCGGACCCAGGAGAACATCCACATTCGGGAACCGGCTAAACGGGAAAACCGCCTCCTTCACAGAAACGTACCGAGGCCACACCGGGGCAGTAAATCCCAACTCTTTTAGAGATCTCCCCAGCATTACCCTGGTCGCCAGCTTCGCCAGGGGTACACCCGTTGCCTTGCTGACAAAGGGAACCGTCCGGGATGCCCGGGGATTTACCTCCAGTACGTACAGGCTCCCGTTTTTCACGGCATACTGAATGTTCATGAGACCGACCACACCGAGCTCCCGGGCAATCAATTTCGTCTGCACTTCGATTTTTTCCAGGAGCTCCCGGGAAAACGTAATGGGAGGCAACACGCAGGCGCTGTCCCCGGAGTGGATGCCCGCCTCTTCGATATGTTCCATAATCCCGCCGATCACCGTATCACTCCCATCACTGATGGCATCCACATCTACCTCGACGGCATCCTCCAGGAATTTATCAATCAGAACAGGATGATCCGGAGACACCGCCATGGCCTTTTCCATGAACCGGCTCAACGCTTCGGGATCATACACAATTTCCATCGATCTTCCCCCGAGGACATAAGAAGGTCTCACCAGCACAGGATACCCTATCTTTTCCGCTGCCCTGAGGGCTCCTTTTACGTCCACCGCCGTGTCGTTGTCAGGTTGCCTGAGATGGAGACCCTTCACAATTTCCTGGAAACGTTCCCTGTCTTCGGCACGGTCGATTGAATCGGGGGAGGTTCCCAGAATGTTCACGCCCCATGCCTCCAATCCCCTGGCAAGGTTAAGAGGGGTTTGCCCTCCAAACTGAACAATTACCCCCATGGGATCTTCCGCCCTCACGATGTTGACGACATCTTCAAGGGTCACAGGCTCAAAGAACAACTTGTCCGAAGTATCGTAATCGGTACTGACCGTTTCCGGATTGGAATTAACCATGATGCTCTCGATTCCTTCCTCGCGGAGGGCAAAAGAGGCATGGACACAGCAGTAATCAAACTCAATCCCCTGACCTATCCGGTTCGGTCCTCCCCCTAAAATCACTACCTTCGGCTTCGATGATGCCCTTACTTCGTCTTCGACTTCATAATAGGTAGAGTAGTAGTACGGGGTATACGCCTCAAACTCGGCAGCACAGGTATCGACAAGTTTATACACAGGATGTATGAGTTCCCGGAAACGGGTCTCACGAATCTCCTTTTCGGAGGTTTCCCACAGTTCTCCCAGACAACGGTCGGAAAAACCCATCCTCTTGGCTTCCCTCACCAATTCAACCGATGGTGTCTTCCCCCGGAGCTCTTTTTCCGCTTCCACAATGGATTGTATCTGGTGGAGGAACCACGGGTCTATCCGGGTCAATTGCGCTATCTCCTCCACCCCCATACCTTCATGAAATGCGGCGGCGATATAGAAAAGGCGAAGCGAGTTCGGCGTCCTCAATCGGGACGATAAAAATTCCCGCGCATTGTACACGTCCTCCGGAATTGCGGTCCTCATACTGAACCTGCCGATCTCCAGTGATCGAACCGCCTTTTGGAGAGCCTCTTTGAAGGTACGGCCAATGGCCATCGTTTCTCCCACCGATTTCATGGAAGTCGTCAGCACATCTTCCGTTTCCGGAAATTTCTCAAATGTCCACCGGGGAATCTTTATCACACAGTAATCGATGGTCGGTTCAAAGGAAGCCATGGTTTCCCTGGTAATGTCATTGGGGATTTCATCCAGTGTATATCCCACCGCAAGCTTCGCCGCGATTTTCGCGATAGGGAAACCCGTTGCTTTGGAAGCAAGTGCAGATGATCGGGATACCCGGGGGTTCATCTCTATTACCACCAGCTCCCCCGTTTCCGGGTGAACGGCAAACTGCACGTTCGAGCCGCCGGTCTCCACGCCGATTTCCCTCATGATGGCAACCGCCGCATTCCGCATCCTCTGATATTCCACATCCGTCAGTGTCTGCGCCGGCGCCACGGTAATCGATTCCCCCGTGTGGACACCCATGGGATCGAAATTCTCTATGGAACAGATGATCACCACATTATCCGCCCTGTCGCGCATCACCTCGAGTTCGTATTCCTTCCAGCCCAGCACCGATTCTTCCAGCATGATCTCATTGATCATGCTGGCGTCCAGACCAGCCCTGGCAATATCAACCAGTTCCTCCATATTATACGCGATCCCGCTTCCCGTTCCCCCTAAGGTAAAGGAAGGCCGAATGATGAGCGGAAAACCGACAATGGCGGCAACGGCTAATACTTCATCCATGTTCCTGGCAAAGCCGCTCCGGGGAACCCGTAATCCTATGTGCTCCATGGCGTTGCGGAATCTTTCCCGATCTTCCGCCTTGCGTATCACATCCAGGGATGCCCCGATCATTTCCACGCCGTAGCGCTCCAGTACTCCCCTTTCCGCGACGGCCACGGCGGTGTTCAACCCAGTCTGCCCACCCAGTGTGGGAAGAAGCGCGTCTGGACGTTCTTTCGCGATGATCTTCTCCACCACTTCCGGAGTAATCGGTTCCACGTAGGTCCTGTCGGCCATCTCGGGATCCGTCATGATCGTTGCGGGGTTGCTGTTGACCAGGATGACCGTATATCCCTCTTCCTTCAGGGACTTGCAGGCCTGCGTCCCGGAATAATCGAATTCACAGGCCTGGCTGATGATGATAGGGCCGGAGCCGATAATCAGAATTTTTTTAAGATCATCTCTTTTGGGCATTAAATAATCCTTAGTTGCGAACAGAGTTCTGAGCATCGAAGAACTCTATTCGCAGGTCGTAGATGCAGTTACTCCCACTCTATTGTACTTGGCGGTTTCGAGCTGATGTCATACACGACACGGTTCACCCCCCTGACCTCATTGATGATGCGGTTGGATATTCTCGCCAGAAGGATATGGGGCAATTTCGCCCAGTCCGCCGTCATGGCATCCTCACTGGTAACTGCCCGTATCGCAACGATATTCTCATACGTCCTCTGATCCCCCATAATTCCGACGCTCTTCAGAGGGAGGAGAATCGCAAACGATTGCCACAAAGAACGGTAAAGATTGTGCGCTTTTATTTCCTCTAAGAGAATGGTATCGACCTTGCGGAGAAGAGCAAGCCGCGACGCGCTGACCTCACCGATGATGCGAACAGCCAGGCCGGGACCGGGGAAGGGCTGCCTCCAGATGAGATCGTCCGGAAGCCCCAGTTCTTTCCCCAGG
The DNA here is from genome assembly GCA_016874835.1 of Deltaproteobacteria bacterium. Taxonomy (GTDB): domain Bacteria; phylum Desulfobacterota; class Syntrophia; order Syntrophales; family UBA2185; genus VGTB01. The sequence goes on from VGTB01000124.1 coordinate 3,770, forward strand.
AGCCTCACTTCGTCCTTAAAGAGGTGTTTGAGCGGTTCAATCAGCTTCAGCTTCATCTTCCGGGGCAACCCGCCCACATTATGGTGTGTTTTAATCACCGCACTGGGACCACCAAAGGCCGACCGCGATTCGATAATATCGGGATACAAGGTGCCCTGGGCGAGAAACCCGGCTCCCTCAATGTTCCGGGCTTCTCTTTCAAAAACGTCTACAAAAATTCGTCCGATGATTCTCCGCTTCCTCTCCGGATCAAGAACCCCCTTCAGCTCCTGGAGAAACTGCCTTCGGGCATCGACAAAACGCAGATTAACCTTGAAATACCTCCGGAAAAGATCCCTGACTCTCTTCGCCTCCCCCTGTCTCAGGAGACCATTATCGACAAACACACAGGTGAGATGATTCCCTACGGCACGGTGAAGGAGCAGGGCAGCAACGGATGAATCCACACCGCCGCTCAGGCCAAGGATCACATGCCCGTTTCCCACCTGTGATCGTATCTCCTCCGTGGCTTCCCGGATAAATGACTTCATCGTCCAGCTTTTCCTGCATTTACAGATGCGGAAGAGAAAGTTTCCCATCATTTTCTTTCCCTGAGGCGTATGGATAACTTCCGGATGGAACTGCAACCCGTAGAATCTCTTTTCGGAATTTTCCACAGCGGCGATAGCAGTATTGGGTGTAGATGCGGTAACCTTGAATCCCTTCGGAAGTCTTCCGGCAGAATCCCCGTGGCTCATCCAGCACCGGGTTTCCTTCTCAATACCGTAAAAAATCCCCGAAGGGTCTTTGATGGAGAGTTCGGCAAACCCGTACTCCCGTTTCTCGGCGCCGATGACTTCTCCGCCCAGAGCATCGACCGTATACTGCATACCGTAACATATTCCCAGTACGGGGATGCCAAGGTCAAAAATTCCCTTATCTACCTTCGGGCTACTATTTTCATAGATGCTCGCGGGTCCCCCGGAGAGGATTATACCTTCAGGATGCAGGGATTTTATTTTTTCGATGTCAATATCCGGGGGCTCTATCTGGCAGTAGACGTGATGTTCCCGAACGCGCCTTGCAATGAGCTGGTTGTATTGAGAACCGAAATCAATGATCAGGATCACCGGATTTCTCCCTTCTCATCTGCATGAGCGATACAAATTTTTCAAACAGATACCGTACGTCATGTGGTCCCGGAGCGGCTTCCGGGTGGTACTGTACGCTGAAGGCAAGGTGCCCCGGAGAATATATCCCTTCCGACGTACGATCATTCAGATTATCATAGGTCATCTCCAGACCCTCCGGCAATGATTCCGGCAGAACCACGAACCCGTGGTTCTGCGATGTGATCTCGATCCTCCCGGTGAGCATATTCTTTACCGGCTGATTCACTCCATGGTGGCCAAATTTCAGCTTGTATGTCTTTCCTCCCAGTGCCTGCCCCAGAACCTGGTGCCCCAGGCATATGCCGAAGAGAGGGACTTTCCCCAGAATGTTCCGGACCGTCTCGACGATATAGGGTAACGCAGCGGGGTCACCGGGGCCGTTGGAGAGCAACACACCGTCCGGACGATAGGAAAGAATCTCGTCACCCGAAGTAGTCGCCGGTACGATAAGAACCTCACAGCCAAGCCTCTCCAGGCTGCGGAGAATGTTATACTTTACTCCACAATCAACGACGACAACCAGCAAGCGCTCCCCCCGTGTCCCGCAATGCTTCCCTGAACACTCCCCCTCCGCCTGAACACGGGAAACAACTGAATGAGAATGCTGTGGTGTCCCGTTCCTCCACTGATATGGTTCCGGGCAGGAAACCGACTTTACCAGATCGCGACCGACGAGCCCGGGGTAGGACCGTACCCTTTGCAACAGGGTATCCTTATCCATGGTCTCTGTTGAGAGTATCCCCCGCATGGCTCCCTCAAGGCGGATTCGGCGGGTAAGAGCTCTTGTATCAATACCCTCCATGCCGATTTTTCCGTGGGATTCCAGAAACTCCTTTAATGTCATCCGGCTGCGCCAGTTGCTGGGATGTGGTTGATACTCCCGGACTATCAACCCT
>VGTB01000125.1 GCA_016874835.1 Deltaproteobacteria bacterium
TGAAGCACACTCCACCGGATGCGGGCATTTTTTCGTCTGTCATATAGCTGTTCACAGCTCTCACGGCATCGAAGATATAACCAATGGCTTTAGGCGTATGGAAATCGTCGTCCATTGCTTCTTTAAACCTATCCGGGAGCGACACTATCCTGTCATACACCTCGCGGTCCTGAGGGGAGAGATCATCAGCAGAGATTCCGGAAAGATCTCCGCATCCGGCAAGAGCCTCCTTCATTGCCTTAAGGGTGGAATAAAAACGATCCATCCCCGTCCTCGCTTCGGCGAGAGATTCTTCGGAAAAGTCCACGGGGCTCTTGTAATGGCTCTGCAGCATAAAGAAGCGCAGCACTTCCGGATGGTAATTCTTCACAATATCTTTAATGGTAAAGATGTTGCCCAGCGATTTCGACATTTTTTCCTGATTAATCCTCACAAAACCATTGTGGATCCAGTAATTAGCCAGGGGTTCCCCCGTCGCGGCCTCCGACTGGGCAATCTCGTTTTCATGATGGGGAAATATCAGGTCTTCGCCACCACCGTGGATATCGAAAGTCCCACCAAAAAAATGCTGGCTCATCACAGAACATTCAATATGCCATCCCGGTCTGCCCTTGCCCCAGGGGCTCTCCCACCAGGGTTCCCCCTCTTTACTGGCCTTCCAGAGGGCAAAATCCAGGGGATCCTTCTTTTTTTCGCTCACCTCCACTCTGGCACCCGCCAGCATTTCATCGGTACTTCTCCCCGAGAGTTTCCCATATCCATCAAAACCACCGACCGCATAATAGACATCACCATCGACCACATATGCCAGTCCCTTATCGATCAATGCCCTGATCAGGTGTATCATTCCCTCGATGTGCTCCGTTGCCCTGGGGGTTATGGTGGGCCTTAATATTCGCAGGGTATCCATGTCATCATCATGTTCTTTGATATACCTCTCTGACACATCAAAAATGGTTTTCCCCTCCGCATTTGCCTTGACAATGATCTTATCATCGATGTCGGTATAATTTTTCACGTATGTGACGTCGTACCCCCGGTAGCGAAAATATCGAGTAATGACATCAAAGACCACGGCAGAGCGGGCGTGGCCGACGTGACAGACATCGTATACCGTGATGCCACACACGTAAATACCGACCTTCCCCCCCTGAATAGGGCTAAACGTTTCCTTTTTGTTTGTCAGGGTGTTGTAAAACCTCAAGGACATTACATCCTCCCAAATATTTCTCCATTCGGTCGAAATGACAAAGGGAGAATTTCCCGAAAGCTTTCTCCCCAGAGCATGTTCTGCAAGGTCTTGAGTCAGGGAAACAGTGCCACCATGTCCAGTCCGGTATTTTCATCCAGACCGCACATGAGATTCATATTCTGTATCGCCTGGCCGGACGCACCTTTGATAAGGTTATCAATGGCAGACACGATGATAACCCTTTTCGTTCTCCGGTCAACGGTTAATCCTATATCACAATAGTTGGATCCGCGGACAGAAGAAATGTTGGGAAACGTCCCTTCTCTGTATATCCGGACGAATGGACAATTTTTGTAAAAGACCCTGAAGGTATCCGTCAATTCCGCTGCCGTCACATCACTCTGAAGGGTCGCATAAATCGTACTGAGAATCCCCCTGCTGAGAGGGAGGAGGTGCGGTGTGAAGGAAACCCTGATTTCATGCCCGGCAAGAACGCTCAGCTCCTGCTCCATTTCCGGGGTGTGACGGTGCTGCCCCACCTTGTATGCCTTAAATCCCTCGTCAACCTCACAGAACAGCGTACCTACCTGGGGTTCCCTTCCCGCGCCGCTGACTCCGGATTTGGCATCCACAATGATCGAGGTATCATCTATCAGATGTGCCTTCAGGAGCGGTGCGAGACCTAAAATAGCACCCGTCGGATAACAACCCGGGTTGGCCACGAGCGTGGCGGCAGCAATGGAATCCCGGTATAACTCGGGAAGACCGTACACGGACGATTTCACGATATCCGGCACCACATGCTTTTCATACCACTTCTCGTACGTACCCACATCCCGCAGGCGGAAATCCGCGCTCAGGTCGATCACCTTTTTGCCTTCAGTTAGGAAAGCGGGTGCCACCTTCATTGAGATACCGTGGGGAAGCGCCAGAAAAACAACCTCGGCAAGGCCTGCCACATCTTTCGGAGATGCATCGGCATACACAAGGTCGGTGAGTCCCACGAAAAGGGGGTAGACCTCGGCAACCGGGATCCCCGAATATCTTCGCGATGTGAGCGCGGTAACCTCTGTTTCAGGATGGCGAAGCAGAAGTCTCAAAAGTTCCTGACCGGTGTAACCACTCGCTCCGTAAATAGCAACTTTAAGCATACGTGTCACCTGTAAATACCTTGCGTATAATGATACCTTTGCAAATTTACACAAATGTCATTGCGAGGCCTGGAGGGCCGTGGCAATCTTATTATCTCTCAAAAGCTTATAAGATTTCTCCCTATGGTCGAAATGACAGACCGATGCCTCATCCAAAAAAAAGGAGGCAACGAAGCCTCCTTCCGTGATGTTATCTCTTTGAAAACTGGAAGCGCTTCCTTGCTCCCGGCTGCCCGTATTTCTTTCGTTCCTTTATGCGCGAATCTCTTGTGAGGAATCCGGATTTCTTGAGCATGGTTCTCCAATCCACATCGTACTCTTCAAGCGCTTTGGCAATACCATGCTTTACCGCCCCTGCCTGGCCGGCCATTCCGCCCCCGGAAACATTGATATAAAAATCAAACTTGGTTCTCGCACCTACAAGTTCGAGCGGCTGCATGATGAGCATTTTCAGGCTATCCCTGGTGAAATAGTCATCGAAATTTCTTTTGTTCACCGTCAGGGTCCCGTTCCCCTCCTTCATGTATACTCTGGCAACGGCGGATTTCCTTTTACCCGTGGCGTAAAAACGTTTTTCCATTTCTCAATCAATCCTTTTCTGTGCAATGATACACAGGTTTTTATAACTTGATCACCTGAGGACACTGGGCCTCGTGGACGTGGTCACCTCCGGCATATACCTTGAGTTTTTTGAGCATTCTCCTCCCCAGGGAGTTCTTCGGCAGCATTCCCCTTACGGCGTGAAACAACACCTTTTCCGGGCAGTCACTTAACATCTTTCCCGCATATGTCTTCTTCAATCCCCCTGGATAACCGGAGTGATGATAATAGACCTTTTCCGACATTTTTTTCCCTGTCAGGGAGACCTTCCCGGCATTCACGACGATTACATAATCTCCCGTATCCACGTAAGGTGTGTAAACGGGTTTATGCTTGCCCCGCAGTCGTTTCGCAACCTCACTCGCAAGCCTTCCCAGAACCTGCCCCTCCGCATCGATAAGGTACCAGTTTCTCACTATATTCTCTCGTTTTGCATTATACGTCTTCATAAAATCACCAAAAGCCTGAAATGTAACGGTGGAAGCTACGCAATTTAGCGCTTTTTGTCAAGAAAAAACCTGAATGGCCCGTTTTTTTTTACCATCCTCCAAGCCTGCCGAAACCGTAGAGCAGAAAATACACAGTATACCTTTTATCATCCTCGGTTTCGGTATATTTCATTTCCACACTCCAGCACTGCTTACTGTACATAAGGCCGTATGAACTCTCCAGTGTTTTTCTATCGAGCTCATTCTTTCTCAGCACATGCGTGAACGAGAGGGATTTCGTGATTATTGCCTTAAGCGAGAGGTTTATCTCCTCGAGGGCAGACTGGGTATATCGATATCCTACAGTCAACGAATCTCCGCGCCAGTCACTCAGATTCAGATCATAATTGGTCTGCTTCCATTCACCGGAATTCACACTGAATTTGTTGCGGGCCTGAAAAGCAAGGTATTGAAATGGTTTCACATCAAGTTCCATATCAACATCGCTGAAGGGCCTTTTTTCTCTCGGGGGAGAAATATATTCCCGCCTTGTTTCTTTGAGATCATATGTCTGTGCGAGCTTGAAACGGAGAAATTCATGGTAGCTTTTCCCGCCGGCCTTTTCCTTCAGTCTCGCGGTCAATGTATTGGTCAATGCATAGGTGATGGTGTTCTGCTCGGGAACTCTGGCAACAAAGTCGGGAAGATCATCCTGATTAGTATTGGGAATATAGGTATATGTTAATTCCGGTTTAATCGCATGCCGGATTTTTTCCACCTTTTCACCGCCGACGTCAAATACCCTGCTCACCTCTGAAGCGACATTCGCTCCGGCAATGTAGAGGGTGCGGTCGCCATGTTCACCGGCCGCCGCGGCATAATTGTCGTCCCGATCCCACAAAGTACCCTTCACACCCGCCAGTGGGGTAAACTTCAGGTAGTTGCCGAATTGAAGGGGAACGGAGAACACCGGTTGAAGATCATAAAGATGCCCCTTCTGCCCCACCGACCGGTAGTAGTAATTGTAGGAGGCATCAAACTCAGCATTGAGGGGAGTCCCGTACACGGGTCGCTTGATCCCTTTGAGAGTGATTTCGGGGTACTTCTGCAGGGTCGGATCATTGGAGGCACTGGTGAAATCATCCGTGTAACGTACAAGAGCCGTCAGATTATACAACTGCCAGTTTTTCACCAGCCTGGCTGTAGAATCGAGCGAACCTAAAGATTCATTCCCGACAAAGGGAACTCTTTTGAATTTGTTGAGTTCCCGGGGTGAATAATTGTCCAAATAATAGTTGTGCGAGGAGAAGTCCTTGAAATACCAGTTATCGGATACTTTTCTGATGTCGGTTCTGAAGGAAAACGAGGGATCGAATACCGTCTCGTGGTTCAGATAGTACGACCATCTTTTCTGATCTGACTGCCAGTTCCTGGAAAGCCCGCCGGATGTATCGGTTACCCGACCGCTGTCATTCATAAAGTCTCCGTAGAAAGTGCCAAAAGAACTGCTGCTGAGGAAGTATCTGAATTCAGCACCTTCCTTGAAACCTCTTTTGGACATATGACGCTGATAAAACGTGGCATCAGAAGTCGTTGAAATCGCCCAGTAAAACGGCACCTCCACATCCAGGCCCAGCTTTTCCCGCGAAAAAGAAAGCCGGGGAAAAAGAAAACCGGACTGGCGCGTCGTCTTGGCAGGAAACAAAAGATAGGGGGTATAGAACACGGGGAAATCTCTCACTAAAAACTTCCCGTGTTTCAGGGTACCATAGCCATCAATGGTCACATCCAGTTCACTACCGGTAAATTTCCAGTCCGGAGCATCCCCGTCACAGGTGGTCGCGGAAGCACACTCGACATGATATGTTTCCTCTCCAAGTTTTTCTATCTTCGATCCCGTGAGATAAAAATGGTTCTTTACCAGAAACATGCGGCCTTCGTAGGCGATGCCGGTTTTTGTATCAATGTCGAACTTTACCCGGTCTCCTTCAAGAATATCACCGTCACTCATCAGGAGCACATATCCTTCCGCAAAAGCCTCGTTCGTTTGCCTGTCAAGGATCACCGATTCGGCCATCAGGGATCCACCGGTAAATGTAATGAGGACATCACCCTGTGCATGGTAGGTATCTTTCTCCCGATCGTAGGAAAGCTTCTCCGCTTCAATGGTAACCGGTCCCTTGGAAATATCAGCTTTTCCGGGGAGACCCGCGGCTTTCACGGGAACGGAACAAAGAATGAGCAGCATTCCCGCAAGGGGAAGCCATCGCAGCATTCTCTGAAGAAGAGATCTCACCATCACACTGCACACTCAGTGCTTATTAATATACCAAATCCAGAGATAACAAATTGTCATCGCAAAGCGTAGCGACCTACTAGATTTAGGAATATGCTGACTGACAATCAGTACACCCCGAT
>VGTB01000126.1 GCA_016874835.1 Deltaproteobacteria bacterium
TGATAAAGCCTTCAATGCAGCGCGATGTGGAATCGGGCAGGCCTTCCGAGCTGGAATCGATGATCGGGGTGGCGGTCCGCCTGGGCATGAAATACAACGTCCCTACCCCGGTCATGCAGTTCGGATACGCCATGCTGAAGCCGCGGGAGCTGAAGGTGCAGCGGTAAGGAGAAAAGCAGGTTTATTGATTTCGGGAGAGGACAGACTGCTTATGCTATCTTGTAAGGGGAACACTGGTTGGTATCCGGATCATCAAAACAGATCGGACACAGGTAAAGAGGTGTAATACACCCACACCCGGTTCCGTACACGCTGTACTTTACGCAGTCGTTGCACAGAGAAACACTGCATCCGTTACATGCGAAGGCTGTCTTCTTATCCTTACAGAGACTACAGAAAATAATTGTTTCCTCCCGATGATTTTATGACGGGTTAGGTATTATAATTATCAAATTTTTGCAATACATTTTTTGTCTTGCATTTCACTGCGAGAGTTATTCATGTATATGAGAAAATTAATTACAACGATCATTACCGAGAAAAAGCGCGTATGATCAGTTATCAGCTCCAATAATGTTAGTTATTATCTATAGCAACTTAATACGCATCCGGAGTTTTTCGACCGCTATAACAGCGTACCGAAATATCTGACACAGATGCCGTACGAGGAGTTCTATGAAATCCTGAAGTGAGGCTACAGGTGCGTCACAGGGAATTTGTCACAAACGTCCCTACCCCGGTCATGCGGTTCGGATACGCCATGCTGAAGCCGCGGGAGCTTAAGGTGCAGCGGTAAGGAAAATAAGAAATCAGTGTTTTTCAAATAACCCTTCCGGGAGCACTTTGCCGGCTTCGGTATGAAAGTAAAATTTACCTGTAAGAATCCAGCCTTTTTTTGTTTTATACGTGGTGAAAGAAGCAAAGACGAGGGGGATGTCTCCTCTGTACCGCCGGTGATTTTATCGGGAATGTTTGTACATATTCACGACCTCGGTTGGATTAGGTCGTATAAAAATACGCCCGCCCACATCCACCACGGGAAGGCCGTAACCTTGCGACGTATCTATCCCTGATGCCTTCAGTTTTTTCTTTACCAGATTATGAACCCCATTATCATCAACAATCCCGTACGTGTAGGGCACTCCCTCACGGTCGAGCACGGATTTCATCCGGCGAGTGAGGCCGCATGCATCCCTGCCGTATACGGCGATTTCAGGCTGTTGGGGCTTTTCAGAAACCGCTTCTTCCGGGGCAGTGATGCTCTTTACCTCTTCCTTGCAAAGCGAAGGATCCGGCGGTGTTTCGGTAACGTGAACATTACCCTCCTTATCCACCCAGCGATATAATTCCCCCGGCTGGGCTTTGGAGGTGGCGATCAGGTTGACGAAAAGAAGGAGGACGAGCAAACAGAAAATGGTTTGCCACTTTTGAACGCGTGGCATGTGAAAAAAATCTTGTACCATGCTTCCACCTCCTCTCATGTGAAAGATCTAAAGGACAAAATACCAGCTGTCAGATCGCATCGATCCCAGTCGTATATTCAATTTATTTTCGGGTCAGGTCAGAACATTGCAACCTGATCTCATCTTTCGTCGCATCTACAAATGTCTCTGCCGCCGGTCCCCATACCGGTTCAAGCTGTTTGACATAGTGTGCGATACTGGCAATCTTCTTGATGATCATCGTCTCACTGCTGGAAAGTCTGGATGTGCCTCCCTTAGCACTTACTTTTTTAATGGCCCTGCCCAGCGACGTATTGTCGAGTTTTGTAAAGATTTGATCCTTAACCTGGGACACGGCAGCAGCCGATGCGAAGTCATACATCACTGAACCGGCGCCCTCACACATCTTGGCAAAGGGGAGGTTCAGTCCGGTCTTTTGCATGATCCGAGTCATCGATTCACCGCTTAAAATCCTGAGCATACAGGCATCTTCAGGGTCCGGCATCACACCCACAAAATTTGCCATGGCGCACATTGCCACGATAGTAGAATAATTTTGCTTTTCGCATGCCTTTTGGGAATTCACGGGCCACCAGGCTGTTCGATTGGTATCCCCGGGACATTTCCAACACTCGCCCTCGTGGATAGGATCCCAAAACTCACCCTGCTTACAAAGAACCGGACCGCCCTTATACCACTTCGCATTTCTCTTTTTATCGGCCACTTTATAACCCTTGTGAGATGGCGGATTTGTGCATTCAATGCTTAAAAATTTATCCTTCAATTGATGTGCAAGTTTAGTTGGATCGACCTTTAATTTCAGAGCCGAATCTTGCTGGAGGGCTGATACAACCCACTCTCCCATTTCTATCGCATCCAGAAATTTTTTCGGGATATCACAAGGACCGCAGGTGAAGCCTGCTTGCATGGCGCCCGCGCATGTTTCAATGCAGGCCGTACCGCTTTTCGCCCCTCCCATGCATTTTCCGACTTTCTGCGGATTTTTCCTGGCGTTATTTCCTACATCCGTCAGTGCCTTGGTAAATGTATAGAGGTTAGTGTCTCTCAGGCAAGCTTCTTTGTAGCTACCCATCCTGGTGAGTAAATATTTCGTACCGTCAAGGAAAGGATTCGAGGATTTAACGCACTTGTTTGTAACAAAATTTTCTGCAAGACCGGACTTGCACGACGGTATTTCTTCCCAGAAGAAGCATGGCCGCTGATTTTCTCCCCCGCAAGGTTTCGGCGGCTGGAACGCATCGACAATATCTTCGATAAGATCGCCAGCCATATTTTTTGCACGATTGTATTCAGTTGTGCTCCAGTCGGCTACCGTTCCTACTGCAGCAACCCAGCAGGATTTCTCCGATTTGTCCTGCCCTATTTTGACTTTTTTGTTTTTTTGGACGGTTAATGCAATGCATCCGACATGACCGGGTGGAATATCCATACAGATATGACCTTCCTTGTCCTTATCTCCGTCTTCCCGATCATAAGTTCCATAATCAATTCTCCATTTGCCGCCGCCACATTTGTCATGTGAATGCGCATCCTTGGTCCACACAATGAGCCCGGGATATTCCCCGATTCGAAAGGCATTATCGGCGCCGACAAGTATCTTCTTGCCGTCTTTCAGTTCCTTCCACCACTGATATTTTTTGCCGATTTTTGCTTGGTTGTAAAAATACAGTTTCTTGCCTGATTCGTTATACACAGCTATATTTGTAGCTGCACCGGCGGTAGAGACAAAGAAGAAAAACGCAAAGACTGGTAAAATAAACCTTTGGATATGTAAAGATGACATTGTGACCTCCCCCAGTCCGGATAAAACTGAATAGATTTTTTTCATACCTTCCTCTTTTTACCACGTAATACCCTTTGATTTTAAACGCTCCTGTGCAGCTTTTAAACCCAGTCTCGCTGCGACTTTAAAGTCTTTCACGGACTGACCGGAGTCTCCCAATTCTTCGTAGACGATTCCCCGATTGTTATATGCTGCTGCATATTGAGGGTTCAATTCAATGGCTTTGTTGAAATCTTCCAGTGCCTTGCGATAATCCCTGGACTTCAGATAGATGAGTCCGCGATGAAAATAAGCCCATATCAAACCGGGGTCCAATTCAACGGATTTGTTCATATCTTTTAAAGCCTGGTGCTGCTCTCCACGTAAGAAGTAAGCCCACCCGCGAGCCAAATAGGCATCCGGACTTCTCGGGTCCACATCGACGGCTTTTTTCGCATCCTGAAAGGATAGATCGCTTTTGCCTAAGCGCCGGTAAGCAGCTGCACGATTGGCATAGGCCACGGCCATTTGTGGGTCCAGCTCTATGGCCTTGTTATTATCGTCGAGATCTTTTTGATACTCACCCCAATGGTCATAGACAGCAGCACGTAACACATATGCCGATGCGAAATTCGGATCGAGCTCTATGGCTCTATTGGAATCGGCAAATACCTTTGGGTAATCAAGTAATCTAAAGTGGATATAACCGCGCATTGCGTGGGCCAATGCAGACTCAGGATCGAGTTCTATCGCTTTCGTGCAATCTTCTATTGCCGTGTGATAGTTGCCCAGTTTTGCATAAATACCCCCACGAATTGCATAGGCTAACGAATATTGCGGCTTCATACGGATTGCTTTACCAAGTTCCTCAAGAGCCTCCCGGTGCTTACCGGACAATGACAGTTCCCATCCATTCCTCACCGGATCCGTAGCGTTCAATTCTTCTATTGTTTCATTATATCTGGCTATTCTGGTTTGATCTGTTTTGGCGGTTTTCAGTTCCCTTTTCAGTTTTTCATTTTCTTTTAACAGCTCCTGTACTTTTTTCTCGAGCTCCTCCAGTTGTCTCACTTTCAGGTAGTTTCTTCTCAGATCGTCAATAGACTTTACCACGTGCTCGGGGTCAGCGGTAATCATCGCCTTTAATTGGTACTTGAGGTTATTCCCGTCCCAGTATTCCTCAACCATCTTCACCTTAACTATGCCTGCAGTGAATTGTATGATTTCGTTCCTCGTGAGTTTAAAGCTTCTTACTTCTGAATGGCCCTCAAGATATGTTCCGAGTTCTTCCAGGAGAAGCCTCTTCACTTGCTCGATCGCTATGGTCCTGCATGATATTTTGCTGTCAACTTCACTGGCCTGGTATACATATTCCCTGAGGAACGTTTTCTCATCAGCAAACGAGGGGACACTGATAAACGTAAGTGCAATTATACAGAATGCGACTAAGAATATCCCCTTTTTCATCAGTTATACCCCAGAACACAAAAACCCCGTGTGCTTTTTGAGTAACGGGGTCTCCAATTCGTCAGACATTCTGTTTCTCTTTATTTGAAAAGAGTTACATAGATTATTTGACTACACCTGTGAGATTACCAACATTTTCTTTCTGCGCAAATCACGACAGTGTGTATGAGGGAACATATCGTAAAATATCGGGCAAATAAAGTATTTTTAAATTATATATTGAAAATCGACACATAAAATCCCCTTGACAACTCTATGATGGTTAAATTAAATTCTGATGCAACACAGAGAATAACGGCTCAGACATACAAATCAAGATATTCATATTCGCTCACATCCTATCCTTAATAGTGATAAGGTCGAAACACCCTTCAGAGAAAATACTTTCGTGAAAACATGATCAACCAGAGGAGCCACACTATGAGAAAGCGATCAATGTTCTCTATGCTTATCCTGATCTCGTCTGGTCTGATCTTTTTCACCGGTGTTTCTGCTTACGCAAAGTCAAAGCCCGAGATCATAAAACACGATGTGCATTACCTCGGTAATGCCATCAAGGTAAATGTACACTGGCAGTCCGCAAATCCTGTTGTCTGGGTCCGCGTATATGTAGGAAAGGAGCCGAAAGAAGTTCAGATTGACGAATACGATAATCGGAGAAATCCTTATGGTTACTCGGGAGAACTGTCCACCGTTGTAAACATCGATCCTCCGGCTCAGGAGTTCATTACCTATGTCATTCAGGTGGAAGACGACCTGCGCCAGAAGAGCGAACAGGTGACAGGCAAAATCAATATCGCCAAAAAAGAAAAAATGGAAGATACCTGGGGAAAAGAAGAAACTGCAACAGCACTACCGGGACAACAACCGGCGCAATCCGGGACCATCATGGATAAGCTTGTTGCCGTCATAGAAAAAATCGATCTTGCACCAACTTTAGG
>VGTB01000127.1 GCA_016874835.1 Deltaproteobacteria bacterium
AGCGGAGGCCCCATGATGGCAGGCATCCTGGAGGGGAACCCGGTGGATCTCGTCAGCGTTTTCGAAGGAGTCGGGAAAGTAAAATCCCGCCGGATGAAGGAGAAGGAGTTGAAGGCCCTGGAAGATTATGCCTGCCCGGGATGCGGTTCTTGCGCCGGCATGTTCACGGCAAACTCCATGAACTGCATGACCGAGGCTTTAGGTCTCGGCCTTCCCGGCAACGGCACAATCCCCGCAGTACATGCGGCCCGGCGGCGTCTGGCAAAGCAGGCGGGCATGCAGGTGATGGTTCTCATTAAGAAAGACATAAAACCAAGGGACATCGCCACACCCAACGCCTTCAAAAACGCCATCGCGGTCGATATGGCCGTGGGGTGCTCCACCAACACGGTGCTCCACCTTCCCGCCATCGCCCATGAAGCGGGAATTCAACTGAACCTGGATCTCTTCAACAACATCAGCAAAAAAACCCCCAACCTCTGCAAGCTGAGCCCCGCAGGCCCCCACCACCTGGAAGACCTGGATATGGCTGGCGGCATTCAGGCAGTAATGAAAGTTATCAGTCAATTGGGTGTCATTGATCTGAAAGCGAAAACCGTAACGGGAAAAACGGTAGGTGATAATGTGAAGGGCGCGAAAGTGCTAAACAGCGAGGTGATCAGGCCTCTTGACAATCCTTACTCAAAAGAGGGAGGGATCGCCATCCTCAGGGGGAACCTTGCTCCCGGCGGTGCGGTCGTGAAACAGTCCGCCGTGGCGGAAAACATGCTGGTCAACGAAGGAAGGGCGCGCGTCTTTGATTCCGAGGACGATGCCATTGCCGCTATCCTGGGGGGAAAGATCAAACCGGGTGACGTCGTCATCATCCGCTACGAAGGACCGAAAGGCGGACCGGGCATGAGAGAAATGCTGGGACCGACCTCCGCCATCGCAGGGATGGGTCTTGATACCACGGTGGCACTGCTCACGGACGGAAGGTTCAGCGGCGGAACACGGGGCGCCGCCATCGGGCACATCTCCCCGGAGGCAGCAGAAGGTGGCCCCATCGGCCTTGTCAGAGAAGGAGACATCATCGCCATTGACATACCGAAGAAGACCATCACCCTCAAGGTCAGTTCCGAAGAACTGAAGCAGCGGAAAAAGGACTTCACGCCCAAACCGCCCGCGGTAAGGAGCGGCTACCTCGCCCGTTATGCCCGGCTGGTCACTTCCGCCAGCACTGGCGCCATCTTCAAAGACTAAGGGTATTCACTATCCACCAAACAGAGCAAATCAAAAACCCCATTCCTCGCAGAGAGCAATGGGGTTTTGGGGTTTGCATAACTCTTCCTCAGTCATTGCGAACGAAGTGAAGCAATCTCATAACATAATGATAATGTGTGAAACTGCCATAGCATTCACTTTCCTCGCAATGACGGGGAGCCTATCGTGCAAAACCTTTGCTTCGTGTGCAGCACCTTCCATCCCGTAATCTACAAACTCACCCAGATCAAAATCGAGTAATGCTGCAAATTGAAAACACCTACTCCTGGTTAGTAGCAGATTGTTATGAGAATTGAAGATTACGAGTAGAAAGAGTTTTTTCTTGTTGTACCTTTTCTACCTCAACTTATAAACAGGATTGTCCCTCCCGAAATTGATAATCAGAGGAGTCTGTGTGTGGCCTATACTTTTAGAGAGCTCTGTTGTTTTCTGCTTTGAGTACCTCCCGAACTCGATGAGGCTGATCTTGCCGTCTTTGTTCCTGTCGGCCATCTTGTTGTTATTCAGTCCCTCAAGCAAGGCATGGGTGAATAGGCCGTTGCCCCTGTATCCGTCGAGCGCCTCTTGGAAGGAATTTGCAGATGCAAATATATGAAGCCCCATCTTCTTCGCGAGCACCGACATACGTGCATCATAAAGTCCGCTCACAATCGTATCAACCCCACCCGCATGGCAGGTATCAAAGATAAAAAGCTGGTTTAAAGATTTTATCCTCTTGGAGACTTCGATAATTTCATTAGAACTCAGCATATTGTCGTCATTCAATCTGCCGTCAAAGTCATGGGTGAGCATGTAGTATTGATTTCCCACAAGAACACCGTGACCTGCGACAAACAGGATAAAGCTGTCAGAAGATTTGATGATTTTTATAAGATCATTAATTTTTGTATGGATGTTTGTTTTTGTTGCTTCTCTGTTTGGGAGAAGCGAGTGGTGGATATTCTCTGGTTTGTACAGGGTGACCGAATGTTCCAGAAGTTTTTCTTTAATGTTGCTGGCGTCTTTTACGGCGTACTGTAGATTTATACTCGTGTCTTTATACTCATTGATTCCGATAGAAAGTATGTAAAGATGCGGCTCTTCCGGTTTGAGCCGCGCATTGAAGCTCGCAGTCTTCATATAACTCTGAATGGAGTTACTGCTATTAAAGGCGGCAATGCTGACCTCATTTTTCCCCGGGATTGCCTCTACCTCCCGGCAGTCTCCAAAAAGTTCCCCTTTTGTTTTGCTGGTGATGGGGACGACATCGCCCCTTGCCTGCAATTTTATACTCCGAAGATTTTGATATATGGCCTTGCTGCTCATGGCTGCAAGTTGTGTCTTCTCTCCGGTAGGCTTTGCCGTTTCACGGTAGTAGCCGTCTGAATGAATGAGCTTACCGTTGTGAAACAACCTTACTTCTCCGATGCCACCTCCAGTGCTTTTCGCCTGATAACATACATTCACGGTTGTCTTGTCTGTTTCTGCCGGCAGAGAAATAAATTCAACGGCAGGGGGTGGATTACTGATTGCCTCGTCCACTGTAAGAGTAACGAGGCTGTTAATGTCTTCTCCTTTGAGCTTGGCCGTGACAATGTCCGGGCGATAGAAGACATCGTAGAACTGGTCGATTCCGTATACATCGTTGCCCCTGCGGATATTCAGATTCTTGTGGCCGTTCAGGGAAGAATTGTAATAGCCTTCCGGGGTAATGACGATCCATTCGTCGTCATTGAAGCTTATGAATTGGGCAATCTCCTTGCCGGATGCAGTACCCCAGATTCTTACCGTGCCGTCGTTACCGCCGGACAGGACGTATCTGCCGTCAAGAGGTACAGCCAGTGATTCAATTATCATGGCATGACCGGTGAATTTCTTTATCACCTCACCCGTTTCAGTATCCCACAGATTGATAAATTTCTCGTCGCCTCCTGACAATACATGCTTTCCGTCCGGGAGAAAGGTGACAGCATATGTTTTCCCCGAGCCCGTCTGTAAAGTCCTTATCTCAGTTCCGGTAGAGACATCCCAGAGTCTAAGGTTGGAATCCGAGCCGCCGGTGAAGGCATGTCGGCCATCAGGGGAAACGGCCACGGAGTAAATGTCGTTGCTTGAATATTTCCAGGTAAACGTCCTTGCCTCTTTGCCGGCGGCGAGATCCCATAGCCTGAGATCGAAAGGACCAGCTCCGGACAGGGCATACCTGCCATCAGGTGAAAAGGCTACGGACTTGACAATATCTTTATGCCCGGTAAATGTCATGACGTTTTTACCAGTAGAGATATCCCAGAGTTTGAGGGTTTTGTCATGACTCCCCGACAGAACATATTTTCCAGAGGGATGAAAGGCGACAGTGCGCACCACATCCTTATGACCTTTAAACGTCATTATGTTTTTTCCTGTGGAAAGGTTCCAGAGCTTAAGAGTCTTATCCCTGCTTCCGGACAGAGCATACCTGCCGTCAGGTGAAAAGGCCACGGAGCATATTCGGTCTTTGTGCCCCCTGAATATCCATATCATTCTGCCCGTAGAAATATCCCAGAGCTTGAACGTATGATCAAGCAATCCACCCGCGGCCAGGGCATATCTCCCATGAGGGGAAATAGCCACAGAGGGAACCCAGTCCACGTTGCCCTTAAACGTCCGTATATTTTCTCCTGTGGAGATATTCCAGAGCTTGAGAGATCTCCAGTCTGCTGCGGAGAGGATATATCTTCCGTCAGGGGAAAGAGCGATAGAGGAAACACCCAAATACTCCTTGAAGGTGCGGATTTCACTTCCTGTAGAAATATCCCAGAGTTTAAGGGTTTTATCTTTGCTTCCTGAAACTGCATATTTGCCGTCAGGAGTTATCGCCACGGAGGAAATTATATCTGTATGCCCGATGAAAGTCCGTATTTCTTTGCTTGAGGAAGCATCCCAAAGCTTGACGGTGTTATCCTCGCTTCCTGATAGGGCATATCTACCATCAGGAGAAAAAGCCACAGAGGTTATTTTCTTTATATGCCCCTTGAATGTTTTTGTCTCTCTTGCCGTGGCAATATTCCAGAGTTTAAGGGTTTGATCATCACTTCCTGAAAGGGCATACTTTCCATCGGGGGAAATGGCTACACACTCAATAGAACCTGTGTGACCGCTAAAGGTCCTTAACAAACTACCCGTAGATATGTCCCAAAGTGTAAGTTTAGTCTTAACGTTTCCATGCAGGGCAAACTTCCCATCAGGGGAAAAGGCTACAGAAGTACCCGCGGTAAGAAAATCGTCGCGCCCCATAAGTGTAAATGACCGTATTTTCCTTCCTGTGAGGACGTCCCAGAGGCAGATATTTGAACTTAAATCAAGTGACAGGGCAAACTTCGCATCAGGAGAGAAGGCTACGGAGTATATCCAGGTTCCCGCGGTAAAGGTTCTTATCTCCCGTCCTGAAGAGATATCCCAGAGCCTGAGAGTTGAATCGGTGCCACCTGATAAGGCATATCTGCCGTCAGGAGAAATGGCCACAGATTTGACAGGGTCTGTATGCCCCATCTGTGTATAGATCTCGGGCTTTTCGGCGGCAATCAGAGAAAACGGGACCAGCAAAACCGTGAAGAGGATTATCGGTACTGTGAGCCGACCGGCGACCTTATACACTGTCATACCTCCTGAAGAGTACACCTACCTATACGTATTATGTCACCGTAAAATAAGCATGATCAACAAGATGCACATTACTAATCATTTTCACCAACTTAGATCAATCATCCACACTATCGCTATCGACTCGTATATGGTGTGGTTGATCCATAGCTTCGCTTCCGCTACTTGGGCAGAAGAAAAAAGAGACGGTTCTATTTAAACTTTGCTCATTTCGAAGAACAGAACCTTCCCCTTTTCCCCTTAACAACACACTGAGCCACGTCAGAGCCTGAACCTCATAGCGCTATCACACCTGTCAGACAGGTGCGCCGGTTCATAGTACTCAAAGCGATACTTTTTATACAATTGCGTGGCCCGGACAAGAACGGAGTTGGTCTCAAGCACAATCTCCTCAAAACCTTTTGCACGGGCAAGAGCGAGTGCTTCATCCATCATCATCTTGCCAATACCCCTCCCCTGATAGACAGGCATCAGGTACATCTTGCGAAGTTCACACACTTTCACAGAAACAGGGTAGAGTCCGTATGACCCTGCGATTTCTCCTTCAACCTCAACAATGCGAAATACACCTCCCGGTCTTATGTATGACTCTGATATATCCGAAAGGTCCCTGTCGGTTACCGCAGGGTTGGTGTGAAGAC
>VGTB01000128.1 GCA_016874835.1 Deltaproteobacteria bacterium
TCATGCAACGAACGGCTTGCACCCCACATAATCCTTGACGAAAGCACAAAAGTATGAGAACTTAAACACAACCTAACACATGAACATCAATAAGAAAATCAGATTATAGTACGTATAGCTTCCTGAAGTGTTGTTTTTCGGATCCAGCCCATCTATACAACCTTTCAGACAGGAATTGATAACATATCTTGTAATTCATTCATGGCTGATATATAAAAAAGCCATCGATTTGTTAAAGGGGACACGTTTATGAAGTCTCTTCTATTACGGATCACCCTTTCATCTCTTCTGATCGTCTTATTCGTGCCTAACCTATCTCAATCCGCCACGGAGCGACGCACAGCGCTCGTCATCGGCAACGGCGCATACGCATCGGGTCGGCTGAAGAATCCCACCAATGATGCCACGGACATGGCCTCAGCCCTGAAGCGCCTCGGGTTCCAGGTGATCCTCAAGACAAACGTCCGCCACCAGGAGATGGAAGAGGCAATGGAGGAATTCGGCAACCGTCTCAAACGGGGCGGGGTCGGCCTGTTCTATTTTGCAGGACATGGTGTGCAAGTCGGAGGAACCAATTACCTCATCCCCATCGGTGCAAAGATCCGGAAGGAATCGGACGTAAAGTTCCAGGCCCTGGATGTCAACAAGGTCTTGGACGAGATGGCAAACGCAAACAACGGTTTGAATATCCTCATCCTCGATGCCTGCCGGGATAACCCCTTCGGCAGGAGCTTCCGAAGTGCGAGTCGGGGTCTCGCGATCATCTCCTCCGCCCCGGAGGGGACGTTCATCTCTTACGCTACCGGCCCCGGTCAGGTGGCCCAAGACGGAACTGGCAAGAACAGCCCTTACACGGGAGCCTTGCTGAAGAATATCGCTACACCAGGACTACCCATCGAAGCGTTGTTCAAGAAGGTGCGTGTTCAGCTTTCCCGTAACAAGCAGACGCCATGGGAACTGTCATCTTTGAGGGGGGAATTCTACTTCGTTCCCGGCACAAAAGTGGCGAGAGAGGCAGAAGAGTTGCTGACTGAATCACCGACCCAAAAAGTCCGGGAACGTGATGATGTCGCCATGGCCAAACCCCCGTCACCACCTGAGATTGAAAGGACCTACACCAGTCCCACCCTTGGCGCGAAGTTCATCTTCATCCCGGCGGGGGCGTTTGGAATGGGGCGACCCGGGGTGTTTGTGTTGGGGAAATATTATGACAGAACAGAGCATCAGGTAACGATCAGCCGTCCTTTTTACATGCAGACAACAGAGGTGACGCAAGGACAATGGCAGAAGGTCATGGGGAAAAATCCGTCAGGTTTCAAGGACTGCGGCGACGAGTGCCCCGTGGAGCAGGTTTCTTGGAATGATGTCCAGGATTTCATCAGGAAGCTCAACAGTATGGAAGGGACAGACAAGTACCGGCTCCCCACGGAGGCGGAGTGGGAGTATGCGGCAAGAAGCGGTGGTAGCCAAGAAGCGTTTGCGGGCACATCCAGTGAGTCAGGCCTGAAGTATTATGCTTGGTATATCGAAAACTCAGAAGATATGACTCATCCAGTGGAACAGAAACGTCCAAATGGTTTTGGTCTTTACGACATGACCGGCAATGTCTGGGAGTGGTGTCAGGACTGGGAAGGTGATTATCCATCGGGAAGCGTGACGGACCCTACGGGACCATCATCAGGTTCGGCCCGGATTCGTCGTGGTGGCAGCTATGATTATCATCCCAATTTAATGTACACCACGTCGCGATCGAGTTCCCCCCCGGACAGAAAGTACAAGCTCTTAGGGTTCCGCCTCGTCAGGACACCTTAGCTCTCAGTTGTTTATCTCATACGGTCGCAGTGCAGACAGGGACAAGTGAAGGTTTTAAACGGCAATCTGCACTCTTGCTGACCCAGACTGGTTGAGGATAGGTAGGTGAAGTTTTTTGCCATCAAATTGCTCTGCAACTTCCTGTAGTGGTGAGTTTTAAATTGCGCCGCCAAATGCTACAGTTCAACTAAAAAACAATAATACAGAGTGTTTTCAATTCCGTCTTTCCTAATACTGCTGAGCTTTTGCAATTATCACAATTTCATTTCAGGTTTGACAACAATATTTTTTGTAGATTATATTCATTCTCTTAAAACCTGGTTTTCGTGTATTTCACAACGCACGAAAATAATTTGTTCACAGCCACATTGGCGGAACATCCCTAAATTCCGAATCCGCAACATCGTGATCATTACACCAGCGGATTATGAATAAGACTTGCTCATTGATGTGAAGCGGTGGATGGAGAGGCAGGCTTCCTTGAAATGATTACGGATCGGCAACTCTCTCAAGAAGATCTCGACAGGCGGATTCCAACGGCCCAAGTTTGTTTTGAATCACATCCCACACAATTGGTAAATTGATAGCGAAATACTCGTGAATGAGAACATTGCGTAACCCTTTAATTTTCCTCCAATCAATCCCCGACTCAACATCTTGCATTTTCTCAGGCAGTTTTCCTGCGGCCTCACCGATGATTTCGAGATTGCGGATAACAGCGTCCTGAGTTTTTCGGTCCTGTTTGAAAGATTCTTCGCTTTGATTCTCCACGTATGTTCGGATTTGGTTGATGGCTTCTAAAATGTCATCTAAATAGAGCCTGGAATCTCTATGCATAGATCGCCTCGCGGGTGATGATCGGTTTGAGGCGAGGTTTCAAGGAATCGGCAAGCACGAGATCTACAGGCCTTCCCAGTTTATCCTCAAGAAAAAACTTCAGATCCATATAGTGATCGAAGGTGGGATGATCAAGTTCAACCAGAATATCCACGTCGCTCCTATCACCGGCGGAATCGCGAAGGACAGACCCGAACAAACCTATGCGTCTTACGGAAAACCGTATTTCGAGGTCCTGCTTATGTTGTTTGAGGAAATTGAGAATCTCATCACGTCTCAACATAATCTGCGTCCAATTAACTTTATAACAGCAGAAATTCGAGAAATGGACAGCCACCTCCAGTCTGCTCATTACCCCATAAAACAAGAATACATTTAATAGTTTTTTACCATTACCTCTGCTTTGTGACAATGAAGTGTGCGTTTAAGTATGCCTGCTATAAGTGAGGGTTATATTGCATACTTTCGTAAATCAGTCAATTAACTTTCAAAAAAGAAGAGGTGGTGCGGGAGACAGAATACCTTGATATGGTTTCGGAAATGTGGCATGGAGGCTTTAGGATGTCAGAACATATAGATCGCCACACTTTGTTCGCGATGACCATTTGTTATCCCTGGATTTAGGTGTTTAATAAACAGAGGAAGGTATAGTGTGATGAGAGAAGAGCGTGTCTTTTTTATGGCGGGGAATGTGAAGATTGAGGGTCTTTATGGAGCTTCCGGTGGTGAAAGGGGTGTGGTGATCACTCATCCCCATCCCCAGATGGGTGGTTCCATGAACAATAATGTCGTTGAGGCCCTGGTGGAAGGTCATTCAAGCAAAGGGTTTTCCACGTTGCGGTTCAATTTCAGAGGCGTCGGGAGGAGTGGAGGGTTCTATGATAACGGCGATGGTGAGCAGGACGATGTCATGGGGGCCGTCGCTTTTCTCCAGGAGCAGAAGAAGAGTGAGGTCATGCTGGCCGGGTATTCCTTCGGTGCGTGGATCATTGCGAATGTGTTAACGCACCAGGATCAGTTTGCCGATGTTGTTTTGGTCTCTCCTCCCATTGATTTTGTCGAGTTTGATTTTTCCGGTCTTGAAAAGAGGATAGGGCTCATCATCTGTGGTGATCAGGATCAGTTCTGTCCGTTGGAGAAGCTGAAGGGTATTGTGAGCGGTATCAGGTGTCAGCTCAGTGTCGTTCCGGGGGCGGATCATTTTTACTGGGGAAGGGAAGGGGGGATTTTAGAACATATTGAACAATATCTTACAAAGTGAGAAACAAACCAAAAGATTGCCACGGTGCTTCCCACCTCGCAATGACAGAACGTTATGAATGACCTCTATGTAAAGCACGGGCTCAGTTGCTCGCAATGACATGTGTTACATCTTTTTCGTGATGAGGGAGAATTCTCTCATCTTCCAGTAGTAGATGATGAAGAAGGCGAAGAGGTTGGACAGCGGCTGGGCCATCCAGACGCCGCTCAGGTCGAACCAGACGGGGAGCAGGAACAGCATTGGTATCAGGAGCACCAGGTCCCGGGTGAGGAGGAGAGTCATGGAGGTCAACCCTTTCCCGAGTCCGATGAACATGTTGATCCACACCAGGTTCGGGCCGATGAGGACGATCATGGTGATGAAGATCCTCAGCGCCGGGATGGAGATCGCAAGCAGGTCCGCATCGTTCGTGAAGAGCATGAGGAGAGGCTCGGAGAAGAATTCCAGGAGCAGAAAGACGATGCTGGAAAAGATCACCGAAATTTTCACCCCCACATTCACCGTTTCCATGAGGCGTCCGTAGAGCCTGGCGCCTTCATTGAAGCCCACCATCGGCATCACGCCGTGCCCGATGCCGAACAATACCATGACGACAAGACCGTTGATGCGGAAGCAGAGGCCCAGGGTGGCGATGGCTAAGGAGCCGTAATACGCCAGGATGTGATTGTACACGATCATGACGAGGCCGAAATTGAGGTTCATGATCACGGAGGGGAGGCCCGTCTGATAGATGGAGAGGATGATCGAGGGGTTCGGGATCAGGTGCCGCCACTGCAATTCGTATTTCGATGAGCTGATCTGGAGGTAATAGAAGGAAAGCATCCCGGAGATCCCGTAGGAGATGACGGCGGAAAGCGCCGCCCCCAGAATGCCCAGCTGCGGAATCGGCCCCCAGCCGTAGATGAGGATGGGATCCAGTATCATGCCGGAGACGGCCAGGGCGATGACCGCATACATGGGGGCGTAGGGTTTCCCTTCGGCACGCAGCAGGTTATTTGCCATCATCATGAAAAGGAGAAAGGGCGAACCGTACACCACGGTCACCAGGTACTGCCTGGCCAGGGGGAGAATGTCCCCCGTCGCGCCGAAGATGGTGAGGATGATATCGTGGTACAGGAGCGTCACGACGATGATGGAAATGCCCAGGACCGAGGAGAGGAGGAATACCTGGCCGGCGGTCTGGCTGGCCTTTGTATTCTCTCCCGCGCCGAACATGCGGGCGGCGAAGGAACCGGCGCCGACACCCGTGCCCACGCCGATGGCTCCCAGGGCCATCTGGATGGGAAAGCAGATGGTCAGCGCGGCAATCGCCTGCGGGCTCAGTCTCGTCAGCCAGAAGGTGTCGATGAGGTTGTAGAGCGCCAGGGCGAACATGGCGGCGATGGAGGGCCAGCTCATCTTTAGGAGGAGGGGGAGGATGGGGCCTTTACTTAAATCGAGACTTTTCATTTTCACCTAATGGGTGTATTTATCTATTACCGGTTCCGGTCGTGCGCAAAATGTCTCTGCTTACATGGATTGCGGGTGAATTTCAAGGATATTCATGAAACGGATTTACATAGGAAGTAATTCCTCCGTCATTGCGAGCGAAGCGAAGCAATCTCAAAAGGT
>VGTB01000129.1 GCA_016874835.1 Deltaproteobacteria bacterium
CTTCAAGACAAGCCTCCTGACGGTAATTTTTTATCGCTGAGTGGACATCGGGTATTTTTCCCTTTCCGGATGAACGCCCATGGCCCTTTCCAGTTTCGCACGACTGATATTCATATCGCCCAGGGCATTGGTATAGTCCGATTTCGCCCGTGTGAGGAGTGTCTGGGCATCCAACACGTCCGTGGACGTTGCCACCTGTTCTTTATAGCGCTCCACACTGATCCTGTAATTTTCTTCGGCCTGCTCGACGGCTTTCTTCGATACCCCGAGTTGCTTCTCGGCCTCCCGGAGCAGCAGATAGGCGTTCTTCACCTCAAGGGTGATCTGATCCCTGATATTCGTAAGTGCGTCGGAGATCTGATTCTCCCTGCTCCTGCTCAGATCGACTCTGTTCTTCGTCTTTCCCCACTCCCAGAAATTCCAGTTCGCCACCGCCATGACATACCAGCTTTCCTGATCCCTGTAGGGGCTTCCGGACACACCGGGTTCATCTCCGAACCTCGTATAATTTCCCACCACGTTGACATTGGGGAAATATTCACTCCTGGCAAGCTTGACCATATTTTTCGCCTGTTCGACTTTCAAGGCATACGCTTTGATCTCCGGTCTGTTCTCCATGGCGACCCTGAGACACTCGGCGAGGGATTTCTCAAAGGGTTCCCGCATCAGGAGGTCTTCCACCTTTATGGGAGTATCTATTCCCCTTCTGAGAATTGTGTTGAGTCTCGATTTGGCCATCTCCACACCGTTTTCAGACCTGACGAGATACTGCAGTCCGTTCGCCAGCTCAACCTCCGCATGGAGAAGATCATTCCGGGGAATCATTCCCACGTCAAAAAAGTGCTGAGACATGTCCCGATGAGCTTTTAGCTGCGTGACTGACTGGACCGCGACCTCGAGAATTTTTTCCGCCTTTATGATGTGAAAATAGGCGACCTTGACTTCCTGGATAATATCCTGAATTGTCGCCAGCTCGTCCATCTTTGCGATATCCATTCCCAGGCTGTTTACCTCGTAGTTTGCCAGGATGCCCCCTCCGGCAAAGATGGGCTGCTTTGCCTCCAGGGTCCAGTAATAATTGTCCCGCGTTCCCGTCGTCATCACTGTTCGCGGAATAAGGGGAGGCACACCGGGGAATAAAAATGTGGGAGCTTCATTGAGCCTGCTGTAATTGTATGAGGTACTCAGTTTCGGCAAGAAGCCGGTGAGCGCCTCTTTCTTCTGAGCCTCAGCCCCGGTAACACCCTCTCTGGCGGCATGAATAATCACACTTTGTTTCAATACCAGTTCAATACTTTCCTGCAGCGTCAAAGGTTTCTCGGTTTCCGCCGCCATTACCCCTCCGGACAGAATACAGAGAATCACCACTGTTGTTATGGAATTGTATAAAGTATCTCTCATTCCCATAGTCCCTTGCTCCCAGACAGTGATCATTTTTCAGTTCATCGACTTATCGCCCTCAGAATAAGTTTCTCGATTTCTCCGGCGACCTCTTCGTTTATTCCCGCGCTCAGTTGCTTCACGACCTCAGGGATCCACTCGAGCTTTGCTCTCACCGGCGCACTGGCCCTGTAAAACATGAGGGATCCTATGACCATCATATGCAGGATGAAAGGAACCGTGGAGATAAAAATACCTTTTTTTACCCCCTCCTCAAGAATGTCTGTGAGGGTGCCTATGATACGGGCAATGTCCCGGCCGACCACCGGCGGAAAATGCGCTCCCCCCGATGCAAGCTCCCGCATCATGATAGGTGCCATCCGCGGATTGTTTTCTATCGTCATGATGATACTGCGGATGTACGTTTTCATTTTTTCCTCGGGAGGTTGATCTTCCTTCACACCGGCCAGGATCTTTTCTGCGACATTTCCGATAACGGAGCGGATAACTTCCCCGTAGAGCGTTTCTTTGCCGCCGATGTGGTAGTAAATGGTGGCTTTGTTGACCCCGGCCCGCCTTGCTATCTCATCAACCCGGGTGCCGCCGAAGCCGGCCTCGGAAAAAACGGCCGTCGCCGCCGTGAGAATACGTGCGACGGCATCACCCTTCCTTCCCCTTGACGGTAAAACAGGTTCCATTTTTACTCCTCTTGATTACAATAAGAGATCTTTGAAAAAATGCACCGGATGCTATCGCGATGATCCGTAGAGACGAAGTAAACTTCCTGTTTGCTATGACTTATAATATCCCCACAGTCTGAATGAGAGAGCAAAAGTTTTTCAAAGTTCTCAGGAATTAATGATAACTAACCGGTTAGTTAAACCGTTTAGTTAATATAATCTTCGTCGGATTAAGTCAAGTTTTTTTTCGGCGTGGAAACTGGTTGTGTCGTGGCAGTTACTCAGGCTGACAAGGTAATTGTGCTACTTCCCCCATTAACTTTGGAGTCTTTTCTTGTCACCATGAGAGAGGAACAACGGCATGATTGGGAGTCGAAGCCCTGTCTCTTATTTTTCCAGGGCGAGATTAAGGACTTCCATCATCTCTTCAACAAAATAAAATTGAATGTTTTTACGAACCTTGATGGGAATATCGACGAGGTCCTTTCTGTTCCACCTGGGGAGGATAATTTTTTTAATCCCCGCCCGGTGGGCCGCCAGGACTTTTTCTTTGATCCCACCGACGGGCAGAACGAGGCCCCGGAGGGTGATCTCTCCGGTCATGGCCAGGTCTCTCACAACGGTCTTGTTGGTCAGGAGTGATGCCAGAGCGGTGAGCATTGTGACTCCAGCCGAAGGGCCGTCTTTGGGAATGGCTCCGGCGGGTACATGAACATGGATATCGGTTTCTTCGAAAAAATCTTTGGGGATTCCCATATCCTCTGCATTGGTGCGGATGAAACTCAGCGCCGCCGTGGCCGACTCTTTCATGACTTCACCTAACTGGCCCGTCAGGGTGAGCCCCTTTTTCCCCTTCATCGCCGTTGCCTCGACAAAAAGAATATCCCCCCCTGTCGGCGTCCACGCAAGTCCCGTAGCTACACCCGGTTTGGACATCCGGACATTGACCTCGGACATTATGCGGACAGGCCCGAGATATTTGTGTATCTCCTTTGCGGTGATTGATATGCTTTTCACTTCCCCCTCGGCGACCCGGCTTGCCACACCGCGGCATATCGTTGCAATCTCCCGTTCTAAATTTCTCAGCCCCGCCTCTTTTGTATATCCTGATATGATGAAGTCTATGGCCCCTTGTGTAAATTTTATCTGCTCCGGCACAAGGCCGTTGGCGGATATCTGCCGGGGAACCAGGTATCGCTCGGCAATTTTGATTTTTTCGTCCTGCGTGTAGCCGGGAAGTTCGATTACTTCCAGCCTGTCGCGAAGTGCCGGAGGTATCGTATCCAGGACGTTTGCGGTCGTGATAAACATAACCCGGGAAAGGTCGAAGGGAACATCCAGATAATGATCCATGAAGGAATAGTTCTGCTCCGGGTCAAGAACCTCCAGGAGTGCCGAGGAAGGATCGCCGCGGAAATCGCTTCCCACCTTGTCGATCTCATCAAGTACAAACACGGGGTTGTGTGATTCCGCCCTCCTGATGCCCTGGATAATTCTGCCGGGCAGCGCCCCCACGTAGGTGCGTCGGTGCCCGCGTATCTCCGCCTCATCTCTCACACCGCCGAGAGCAATACGGACGAATTTGCGGCCGAGAGCACGGGCTATCGAGAGGGCCAGTGAGGTTTTTCCCGTACCCGGTGGCCCGGCAAAGCACAGTATCGGCCCCTTTGAATCAGGTTTCAGTTTCCGTATTGCCAGATACTCAATAATACGTTTTTTGGCCTTTTCCAGACCGAAGTGGTCTTCGTCCAGTATCTTCCGGGCTTTCCTGATGTCCAGGTTGTCTTCCGTCCCCTCGTTCCAAGGCAACGCGGTCATCCAGTCCAGGTAGGTTGACGAAACGGTATATTCCGCGGAAGAAGGGTGCATGCGGGACAGGCGCTCAAGTTCACGTTGTGCCTCTTTCCTGGCCTCTTCCGGAAGATTTTTCTTTTCGATCTTTGCGCGATATTCTTCTATTTCAACCTTTGTTTCCTCCGACTCCCCCAGCTCCTGCCTGATCGCCTTGAGTTGCTGGCGGAGATAATATTCCCGCTGGCTCTTATCAAGGTCGCTTTTGATCTGGCTTTGTATCTTGTTGCCCAGTTCAAGAATTTCGACCTGGTGACTCACCAGCCGGGTAACCTCCCGCAGGCGCTGCTTTACATCGAGTGTTTCCAGGACCTTCTGTTTTTCCTCCGCAGGGATATTGATAAGCGAGGCAATGACATCAGCCAGCACACCCGGTGCAGTGATCGACTTTGCCATCGCACCGAACTCCTGAGGCAATACGGGCGATAGTCTTACCATACTTTCAAACATCTCCCCCAGATTGGTCATCAGGGCTTCAATTTCGATGTCTTTTTCCAACGTATCTTCCAGCACCTCGATTCGTGCGCGGGGATATGTCTTTCCCTCCAGGAATTCGACAATTCTGAATCTGCTGATCCCCTGAATGAAGAGACTCGCCTTGTTGTCATCTATCTTTGCCATTTTCAGGATTACGACGCTCGTTCCGATGAGATAAAAATCTTCCGGCTGGTATGTGATATCCGCGGGTGACTTCTTTGACATGGCAAGGCCCATAATGCGATCCGTAGCCATCGCTTCATCAACCAGGGTGATTGATTTCTCTCCGAACACCTCTAAGGGGAATACCATATTCGGGAACACGACGACGTTATAGAGGGGCATAAGGGGAAGGATCTCGGGGATTTTAAGAATTTTCATCTCTTCCGGCTGCTTCTGGTCGTTCATGTCATCCTCGCATAATTGAGATTTCCCCTGTATCGCCGGGGGAATAATCGATTGTTATCGCATTTCCCCGATCGGACAATGGATCGGGGACAGGGGTATTTGTGTTCCTTTGCCGTCAGTCATTTTTTTTAATGGGAATTTTGCGCGCTCTTTCCAGGGGGAGTTTGTTCATCCATACCTTGAGCAGTCCATCGGCATACGTTGCTTTGGCAGAGTTCGCATCGACGGGGAAGGGCAATGAAATGCGTCTTTCAAAATACCCATGTGGAATTTCTGCGAGAAGAAATCTCATGTGTTCCGTGTTCGGCGTTTCCCGCTTCCCGTAGATTTTCAACATGCGACTGTGGATTTCCACGTGAAGGTCTTCTTTCTCCACTCCCGCAATCTCCGCCAGGACGAGAATCCCATCATCTCCTTCGTAGATGTCAACCTGGGGTCTCCACTTCCGTTCCAGCAGAGGGACCCTGGCAATCGCCAATCGGAACATTTCATCCACACACCTTTGAAATTCCGTATCAATATTTTCAAGGCTTTCCGCAAATTTAATTTTTATAAAACTCATTTTGTCTCCTGCGATCACCGGCAGTTCATTGGTGCCGGTGTATACCACCAATTAAAAAATTTCCCGAGTTTGAAATTATTTTCCGCGAAGATTAACACTAACGAATTCAATTTGTAAAGTACTTCTCTCCACGCTCCGCG
>VGTB01000130.1 GCA_016874835.1 Deltaproteobacteria bacterium
TGTGGAGCTTGGCATAGACGCCAAGAGGATAAAGACGATCAGTTATGGTGAAGAGAAGCCCCTTGATCCGGGACACAATGAGGAAGCCTGGGCAAAAAACAGGAGAGACCAGTTTTCGGTAACCCCTAAATAACAGCACATTGAGGTAGAAGCGAAATTTCATGATCGCGAGACGGAACATGAAAAAAAACTTGTTGATATATACCATTATAGCTCTGATAACCGCCAGCTCCGCCATTGGTGCGGGGATGGAAGAGGGAGCGGAAACGTTTATCAGTCCTTTCATAAAAGCCCAGTTCGTACTGATCCCGGCAGGAACATTCACGAGGGATGACATGAACCGGCTCCCGGTCACTCTCAGCAAACCCTTTTATATGCAAACCACCGAGGTGACCCAGGAACAGTGGGTAAAGATCATGGGAAACAATCCTTCCCTGTTCAGGGAATGCGGCAACAGCTGTCCCGTAGAAAACGTTTCCTGGGTAGATGTCCAGGAATTCATCCGACGTCTCAATCAACAGGAGCAAACAAACAAGTATCGTCTTCCCACGGAGGCGGAATGGGAGTATGCCTGCCGGGCGGGATCCGCAACAAAATACTCAGCCGGTGACAGCGACGAATTATTGGGAGATTATGCCTGGTACGAGAAAAATTCCGGCAGAAGAACACACCCCGTGGCGCAGAAGAAGCCGAATGCCTGGGGACTCTATGACACGCACGGCAATGTCTGGGAGTGGTGCCAGGATTGGCAGGACGACTATCCCGCGAGAGCAGTCACAGACCCGAAAGGGCCTCTATCCGGACAGCACAAAGTAATGCGGGGGGGTGCATGGCTCGACAGCGCGCCCCTCCTGCAGTGCGCCTTCCGCGGACAGGACTACCACGTGATCAGGAGTAACGACATCGGTTTTCGCCTCGTCAGAAATTTCTAATATCCTATCCTTGCTGGTCAGCTGTATTTCTTAAACATCGTCTTATCGACACCGCAGAACGGGCACCGCCAGGTGTCAGCCAATTTTTTAAATTGAACACGGATTCCATCTCCTCCGTTTCCATAATTAAAAAAATTACCACTGTAGGCCACGCTGAACGCAGCGAATGATGATTATTGCAAAGACGGCGCAGAGAAACATAACAAGCACCATTGCACTATAAGAAGACATACTCAGGGAAATACAGAAGGCAACAGCGGCACTGCATAGGGCAGAGCCGCCCCGCTGTACGAATCCGAGTAACGCGGCAGCAGCGCCCGCTCTTTCGACGTAACACCCCAGTGCCTCTTTTGTGGCCATGGGGTAGATGACCCCGAAACCTAAAGCGTAGATCAGGGTTGTCGCAACAACGGTGGCAATCACGAAAAACGCCTGCGGCAATACGAAGAACATCCCTAAGGCACCTGCGAGCATGATAAATCCGCCTATGGAGAGCGTCCGGTGAAACCATCTGCTGCCGGTTAAAAATCCCATACTGAGATTCCCCGCAATGAAACCCACCACTATGATCAGGGTAACGACCCCGTACAAAAAGGGACTCAGACGAAATCCATGGATGAACACGTAGGGAGATGCGGTATAGAAAGCTCCCAATCCTCCGAAGCACGCACCGAGTAAGAGAACATATCCCGTATAGAAACGATTCCCCAGGAATTCCCTATAGCTCTTGAACAAGGAAGCCAATTGCATACTGCGGGAAGGGAAGGTGGAAAGTGTTTCCGACAGTACAAAAAGGTTAATCGACCATATCAATACGTTAAAAATCAGGAGCAGCCAGAAGATCCAGCGCCATTCCAGATATTGCACAATGATTCCTCCTATGAAAGGAGCTACCGCAGGAGTGATCGACATGGCCGCCCCCAGCCAGCCCATCAGAACGACAGTACGTTCCTCTCTGGAAATATCTTGCACTATGGCCTTGCCTACCGCAGGTGCAACACTGGCGCCGAAAGCCTGGAGGAACCGCCCGGACAGAAGCAGAGTAATATCAGTCGCGACAGCACACAGGAAGGTGCCTGCAGCATACACCTCGAGACCCCGAAGCATCACGAAGCGCCTGCCGAATGCGTCTGAGAACGGACCCGTTAGGAGGGTGAAAAAGGCGAATCCTGCAAAGTACACGGCGAGGGTCATCGCCATCCATGAGGGCGAAACACTGAGGTCATCCCCTATCGCGGGCATTGCCGGCAAATAGAGACTTACCCCCAACTGGCCTACCGCTATGGTGACGGTTATCAGCAATACAAACCCGCCGTTGCCGGCGGGTGCAGATCTTTTCACACGGAACCTCTCGCCTCAGACTTCGTGTTCTTCAGTGCCATACATCGCAAACGCCGTTTGATACAACTCCCCACACCGTCGCAATGCTACTAAAGTCTTTGACCAAAGGCGAGAGTTTTTCATTCAACACGTAATGCGGAGGCAAAACCAAGAATTTTTTGCATTGTGCCGACTGTTGCTGTCACCTACTACTGTTCAGCGGTAGGCCGTTATGTGAATCGAAGATTACTGGTAGAAAGGGTTTGTCCGGTGACACCCCCTCTACTTCAGTTGATATACAGGAGTATCCTTCCCGAAATTTATTATCAACGGTGTCTGGGCGTGGCCGATTTCCTTCGATATGGCTGCGGTGGTCTGTTTTGAGTACCCTCCCAGCTCCACCAAACTGACCTTACTGTCGTTGTTCTTATCTGCCTCCCTGTTGTTACTCAAACCACGAAGCAGGGCATGGGTGAAAAGCCCGTTCCCCTTATAACCGTCCATCGCCGTCTGCTTGTCACTGGCTGATGCGTAAATATGAAGCCCCATCTTCTTGGCAAGCACCGACATCCTTGCATCATAGAGACCTGAGATGAGGTAATCCACTCCTCCCGCATGACAGGTGTCAAAGATGAAGAGCTGGCTGAGCGGTTTCATCCTCTTCGACATCTCGATGATCTCGTTTGAGCTGAGCAGGACCTCCGGCTTCAGAGTGCCGTCATAGTCGTGGGTGAGCATATAGTACTGGCTCTGTAAAAGTATTCCGTGACCGGCAACAAAGAAAATGAAACTGTCCTGGGGCTTCGCCTTCTTAGAGAGGTCAGCAATCGCATTCAAGATGTTGCTTTTTGTTGCCTGGTCGTTCTTGAGCAGGGTACGGTGAATATGTGCAGGATTGTATATCGTCGCCGACTGGGCGGTGATCCTTTCCAGCATGTCCGCTGCATCCTTCATGGCATACTTCAAGGAGATGCTCCTCTCCTTATACTCATCCACACCGACGGCAAGAATATAGAGATGTGGCTCTTCAGATTTTATTTGCGAGTTGAATTTTGCTGTCCTCATGTAGCTTTGAACCGTATTGTCCTTGTTGAAGGCTGTGACACTAACCTCATTTTCTCCTGACACAGCCTCGATTTCTTTACAGTCATTGAATATCTCACCTTTTGATTTAGTTGTTACAGGACTTATCACTGTTTCCTTTATCTTCACGCTTCGCATGTCTTCGTATATTGCTCTGCTATCTAAGGCTATTAGCTGGGTTTTGTCGGATGGTCTTTTGACTATGTCTTTGTAATACCCATCTGACTCAATGAGTTTTCCGTTATGAAATACTCGCACTTCTCCAATGCCTCCCCCTGTGCTTTTTATCTGATAGCAGACCTTTGTCTTCGGAGATACTGGAGATTCGGTTATTGGATTTATTGCAACAACAGGTGGAGGACTTTGTATTGTGTCTTTCATTGTTATTGTGATTAAGTCTATTATGTCTTCTCCCCTTAACTTTGCCGCCACTATGTCAGGACGATAGAAGATATCATAGAAAAGGTTAATCTCATATTTCTTCTCTTCTACGATCACGCTCAGATATTCAGCTCCTTTTTCAGAAGAGTTGTAATAGCCTTCAGAGGTAATGATGATCCATTCATTGTCAGGGAAGCTCACTAACAGGGCATCATCCTCGCCGGTATTTAAATCTCTTATTCTGACAGAGGCATCAGAGCCCGCTGTAATGAACCGCTTGCCGTCAGGATGGAAAATTGCAGTATCATATGTTCCTTTAACCCCACCAAATAGCTCAACTGCTGTACCACCAAACCCTCCATGTCCTTTGTATGACTTGAGGAGTTTTCCAGTATCAACATCCCAAAGTCTTATGAATGCTCCCCTTTCTGTTGACAAAAGAAATTTCCCATCATTTGACATAGCCAATCCCTCAATAAAGTCAAAGCCCCCTAAGAGGGATGCTTCACTACTAAACTCCCTAATTAGTGCACCAGTCTTCAAGTCCCATAATTTAATCTTTCCATCAGTACAGCCAGCAGAGATCGCTCTTTGACCATCTTTAGTAAAGAAAACTGCCTGTGTGCCTCCTTGGTCCCCCCTACGATGAGCATTAATTTTCAGTATCTCACTGCCTGTATCATTATTCCATAACCTGACAGTTGTATCACCTCCTGACAACGAATATTTACCGTCCTTTGTTATGTCAACAGCCATAGCCATCACAATATCGAAGAACGGACTGCCACTGCCACTGTGCCCCCTGAAAGTTCTTATCAGTGTGCCATGCTCTAAGTCCCACAACCTTACGGTTGTGTCACCTCCTCCTGTTACCGCTTTTTTACTATCTGATGACACGGCAATGGAAGCTATGCATGATGATCCTAAAAGTGGGGTGCCTTCATGGCCTTCAAGGGTGTTTAATATCTTACCGGTCTCAATATCCCATATTTTAAGAAGCTTGTCTCCCCCTCCTGTCAGTAGTTTTTTCCCATCTGGAGTAAAAGCAGGAAACACATGAGCATCGGGCGCGCCAGCACTGGTCCTATTGCAACCACTTAATTTCCAATTCATTTTTCCATTTTTGATGTCCCAGAGCGACACATCTGCATTAACGTCACTCACCGCCACATATTTCCCATCAGGTGAAACCGCGACAGACCCAGACCAGTTGCGATAGGCAGATTTCCCCAATTCCATCCTCATATCGGAAACCGAAAGGTGGATATCAGGTGTTGTTGCACATGAGGCAAGGAATAAAACTGAAAAAACAAACAAAATTTGTGGCAGGGATACTTTTTTATATTTTTCCATTTCTCCACCTACTTCTGATACAACACATGTCGTCTTCCCATCCATTGATTCACATGTGATCGGCTAAAACACAAAACCCCGCCTCTTTCCAGAAACGGGGTTTCAATAATCTCTTCATGACACCACCCTCAAAAAGAGGGTTCGGATTTATTGATAACCTATTTACTATATCTTACAAATCTACTTTTTTATATTCCTGTATATGTTGAAAAGTCAAGAGAGATCTCATTGATTACCATTTGAAAGGTTGGATGTCTGTCAAAATTACCGGATGCTCTCTTTCAGGAAGCTATACGTACTATAATCTGATTTTCTTATTGATGTTCATGTGTTAGGTTGTGTTTAAGTTCTCATACTTTTGTGCTTTCGTCAAGGATTATGTG
>VGTB01000131.1 GCA_016874835.1 Deltaproteobacteria bacterium
AATGACCGTGGGACCCCCACCGGGCCTGCATCATGTCACCCTGGCCGACCAGCGTCGGCAGACCCGTGCTCGGTCCCGCCCGCTGGACGTTGCAGACTACGCAGGGAGTCTCCGTGCATATGCCGAGACCGATGTTTTCCATCATGAGGGAAAAGCCCGGACCGGAGGTGCCGGTCATGGATTTCACCCCTCCCCAGCTCGCCCCTAAAATGGCTGCCATGGACGCGATCTCGTCCTCCATCTGAATGTATATCCCCCCCAACTCCGGGAGCCTCCAGGACATGCGCTCCGCTATCTCGGTTGCAGGGGTAATGGGATAACCCGCGAAAAACCGGCAGCCGGCAGCGAGGGCTCCCTCGCAGCAGGCGTTATCGCCATCCATAAAATATGTTCCGGTCAATACGGCTTTGTTCGCCACACACTCCTCCTATGTCTGAGGTACGCCCGATGCTCCTTTATGTCGGCTCCTCTGTAACGTCTATGGAGTAGATCGCAAATTCGGGACACAGTGCTTCACAGAAGTGACAATTGACGCACCTTGATTCGTTGAACACCTCAGGGGTATAATAACCCTTTGCATTGAATGCCGATGACCTGCGCAACACGCCCCGCGGGCAGTATTCAATACAGAATCCGCACCCTTTGCATCGATCTTCGATAATCACTACCTTCCCCCTGGCAGCCTTGATACTCTCCAGATCCAGGGGTTTTCGCCAGTACTTCATGGAACGATTCCGTCTCCCCGGGTTTACGACCTTAAAACAAAGTATAGCCTTTGCATGATTACCCACAAGTCATCGCGAGCGTGGCGATCTTTATATTTTATGAGATTGCCGCGGGCTACACCCTCGCAACGACTTCGTCGGATTGCCTCACTTCCCCCCACGCTTCGCTCGGGGCTTTCGATTCATCGCAATGACCGTTTGTGTTATGCAAAGCTTTCAACATATATAGCGGCTTTGTATATGGGAAAAGTGGCGCCATGTCAATAGGGGGAAAAGGACGGATAAAACTCCTTGACAATCAATGCAGGTCTGATAATCCGTGTACACATGCTTTCTCCGGTTACGGTAAGCCGGACAGGGAGTTTTACCTGTGAAAAAAAAAGCGGTCATCCTTTCCAGCGGAGGCATCGATTCCACAACCGCGATGGCAGTCGCAAAGCACGAGGGTTATGAGCTCTACAGCATGACCTTCAATTACGGACAGCGCCATATCCTGGAAGTCGAAGCCGCCCGCCGCATCGCGGAGGCTTTAGGGGCCGAGAAACACCTGGTAATTGACATCGATCTGGGAAAGATAGGTGGATCGGCACTGACGGATAATATCGCCGTACCCAAAGCACGGAGCGAATCCGAGATCAAAAACGGCATCCCCGCAACGTACGTACCCGCGCGGAACACCATTTTCCTCTCTTACGCCCTCGCGTGGGCGGAGGTAATCGGCGCTGCGGACATTTTCATCGGCGCCAACGCCATCGATTACCCGGGATACCCGGATTGCCGGCCCGAGTACATTCAGGCCTTCGAAAATATGGCAAACCTGGCCCTCCGTGCGGCGGTGGAAAAGAACCTGAGGATTTCGATCCGGGCGCCCCTCATCCACATGACGAAAGCCGAAATAATCCGGAAAGGAATTGCCCTAGGCATCGATTACGGTCTCACCCGCAGCTGCTACGATCCCTCCCCTGACGGAAGGGCGTGCGGATACTGCGACAGTTGCATTTTGCGGAAAAAGGGGTTCAGGGAGGCCAACGTGGCTGATCCAGCCATTTACATGGACTGAAGAGGAAACGCACTTTTGCGCCATTTCCAGAGTGAAAGGGAGGTTTCATCATGGACACCTATGATATCTATATCGGAGGTTCGTTCCGAAAAACCGATACCGTCTTAAAAATCATAAACCCCTACGACAACGAGGCCTTCGCGGAAACGTACCTGGGCGGCGAGGTCGAACTTGAGGCCGCCATCGCCAAAGCCCAGGGAGCCGAAGGCGCCATGGAGGAGCTGAGTTCTTTCGAGCGGTTCGAGATACTCCGCTCCATCTCCGAGGCGTTAACCCGGAGGAGAGACCATCTCTCCCGGGTACTTGCCCGGGAAGCGGGAAAACCTCTGCTCTATGCCGCGGGAGAAATCGACCGCTCAAGCCAGACCTTCCTCATCGCCGCAGAGGAGGCGAAGAGGCTCCCCAGGGAATACATGTCATTGGACTGGACCCCCGCGGGAAAGAACAAGGAAGGAATCGTGAGATACTTCCCTGTCGGTCTCGTCGCGGGGATCTCCCCGTTCAACTTCCCGATGAACTTAGCTGCACACAAGATCGCCCCGGCGATCGCGGCAGGATGCCCCATCATCGTGAAGCCCGCATCGGCAACGCCGCTTTCCACCCTGGAACTCGCAAAAGTGATCGACGAGACCCCTCTTCCGAAAGGGGCTCTTTCCATCATTCCCATGGACAGGGCAACAGGAATGAAACTCGTCACCGACGAAAGATTTAAACTCCTCACCTTCACCGGTTCCCCCGACGTGGGATGGAAAATGAAGCAGGCAGCGGGCAAGAAAAAGGTCGTACTGGAGTTAGGGGGGAATGCCGGCGTCATCGTGAGCAAGAGCGCCGATATCGACTTTGCCGTAAAACGATGCGTCTTCGGCGGCTTCGCCTACTCGGGACAGATCTGTATTCACGCCCAGAGGATCTTCGTGGAGACGGCGGTCTTTGACGAGTTCGTTGAAAAATTTGTTGCCGGCGCCAGGAGCCTGAAATACGGCGATCCCCTCGATCCGGAAACGCAGATCTCCGTCATGATCGACGAAGCGAACTCGAAACGTGTGGAAGACTGGGTGAATGAAGCCGTGAAGAGCGGTGCCCGGGTACTCTGCGGGGGAAAAAGACAGGGAGCGTTCTATGAACCCACGGTACTCACCGATACGGACAGAGTCATGAAGGTGAATTGCCTTGAGGTCTTCGGTCCCGTCGTTACCGTGGAGCCC
The DNA here is from genome assembly GCA_016874835.1 of Deltaproteobacteria bacterium. Taxonomy (GTDB): domain Bacteria; phylum Desulfobacterota; class Syntrophia; order Syntrophales; family UBA2185; genus VGTB01. The sequence goes on from VGTB01000131.1 coordinate 2,991, forward strand.
TACACAATCTTCGCCGACGCGGTGGCAAGGGTGAACGACACGAACTTCGGGCTCCAGGCGGGGGTCTTCACCGGGGACATGAAGGAAATCAACCTTGCGTTTCATACGCTGGAGGTCGGGGGCGTGATCATCAACGACGTCCCCACGTTCCGGGTGGACCACATGCCCTACGGCGGGATCAAGGACTCCGGCCTGGGGAGAGAAGGGGTGAAGTACGCCATCCTCGACATGATGGAGCCGAAAATACTTGTGTTGTAAGGGCTGAACATGAGAGAACCTCCGACGAGGACACTGAGAAGATATTACTGAGAAGATACTGAGAAGATATTATTGACAAATGACTGTCAGTTAGGCATATTCACAATATGCCGACCGTCTTGAGAACCGGACCATACAGATTTCACTTCTATTCGGACGAGGGGAAAGAACCTCCACACATACACATCGAAACTCCCGACGGAGAATGTAAATTCTGGCTCGATCCTATCCGGTTGGCAAGAAATAAAGGAGTGCCGCCTTCGATCTTAAGGCAGATTGAAAAACTGGTTTTTGCAAACAGCGAATTACTGAAGGACAAATTTTATGAGCACTTTGGCGATAGAAAAAGAAATGACTGAACCTGCCGCCATCCGCGCATGGGCAGAAAGAAGAATGATTTACGTTGAATTAACCGACGGGCGAATAATTGGTTTCCCCGCAAGCCGATTTAAACTGCTGGCAAACGCACCCGAAGAAAAACTGAAAGAGGTAGCCATTCGACTCAACGGCTTCGCACTGCGCTGGGAATCCCTTGATGAAGATATTACAGTGCCTGGTATAGTGGCCGGGAACTTCCAGCTGCCATTTTCAGAGTGAGACCTCATCCATAATTCCAAATTCAATTTCCTTGAAAAATTCCATGTTCCTGTGGGACGGCATGCACCCCCCTTAACATAAAATCCCCCTGAATCCCCATTGCCCAAGGGGGGTACTGAAATATGGGTGGGCCTGACCCCAAAATGCAACAGGGGCGTGGCAAAAAATCATCTCCTCCGGGGAAATTGTGTCGATTTTAACACACGGATAGCCCCCGTGAGCCGTGAGCAAATGCACCTGAAATGTCATTTCGACCTGAGGGAGAAATCTTATAACCTGTTGATTAGTAACATGATTGTTACGTCGCAGCCCTCCTCGCAATGACACATGATGTACATTTTGAAAGGTCTCGTTCACATTTACCATGGATGGGCATTATTTCATCGCAACCATTACGGGCGGGCGTGAACATCACCTTAACCATCTAATACCAATAAGTATTTTCATACCACCCGTGTTCTTCACAATGAACCGGAGCCGACTAAATACACCATCTCGTTCATCTGGTATAAGTATTGCTATTCTGAAAAATTACAAAAAAACGGCGGAGGGCAAAAAAACTTGACATCGGATTTCTTCGATGTTAACGTTCCCAAAATTATGACAGGTGAGACGCCTGTCCTATCGTATAGTTGGATGGGCAATCTGTCCACCAAGTAGTTAAGCGGGACGCACATTACTGTAGTAGAAGGACGTCTCGCCAGACAAATCTCAACGAAAGGGGGTGAAAAAAGGAAGGAACAGGCAGTATGCGGAATTGCAGACTGCCATGTCGTGTCACAAAGTTGATCCTTCCCAAATCATGCCCGGAAGGATCGAATACGAAACACAACATAACAGGAGGAAAAAATGAGAAAATTCTGGATCGTTTTGCTGTCATTAGGGCTGATTATGGCCTTTGCCATGCCTGCCTGGTCAGCGGACGCAAAGTTCAGCGGTTCCTACTACGTGGTGGGATACCATGAAAGCAACCATTCCCTGAAGGACGATGCGGCGAGGAAGACGGACGCATCTTTTAAGGGTGAAACAGCCAACTTCTTTGCTCAGAGACTGAGGATTCAGCCCGAGTTCAAGATCAAAGAGGGGCTAACCCTGGTGACCCGTTTTGACGCCCTGGAGAAGAAATGGGGCGACCAGACATGGTCTCCCAGTGCTTCTTACGACGTGACGAACCGTATATCCACCGGTGTCGCGAATGTGAGAACCCAGGAGAACATCGAATGGGAGCGGGCCTATGTGGACTTCACCACGGGTATCGGCCGCTTCCTGGTGGGTTATCAGAACTTCATGGCTTGGGGTACTTCATTCGCAGACACCCACATTACCCGACCCGGTATCAAGTATCTTCTTCCCATAGGAGATTTGACGATTGTTGCCGCCTGGGAGAAGGTTGGTGAGGGATCATCTACCGGTACAGGTACCGGCCAGAAGAACCTATTTTCCGAGCATGACTACAACATTTACGACTTAGGTGTCATGGGCAAGTTCAAGGGCGGCGAATGGGGAGTACTCGTTCTGCATGCCCACAACACTCTAACCGATGATGCTGGTATGGCTACAGGGCCTGCTGCAGCTGTCGGTGG
>VGTB01000132.1 GCA_016874835.1 Deltaproteobacteria bacterium
CGAAGGAGGCGTTTCTCTACAAAGAAGTCCCCTTTGAAAGGGCCGTGGCGGGGGAAGTGAAAGACCGGAGGATCCTTACCGTCGACAAACGCCTTGAACCGCCGTTCCACCTCTGGTTCCTCAGCGGCAGGCGACTGGAAGGGGCGGGGGCGAAAAAAAACAAGGGACTGACGGGCGATCTCATCGTCAACGCCGTCGCTTCCGAGATTTCCCGTCTTCTCGCTCTGGGAAGGGAACAAAGGGCGCTGATCGGACCCGATCCCCTTTCAGAGGGAGACATCGCCGTCCTGGTCAGAACGAACCGGGAGGCCGGCCTCGTCCAGGAAGCCCTCCGTCGCTGCGGCATCCACAGCGTCCTTCACACCACGGGTAATCTCTTCGATACCCATGAAGCCCTTGAGATGGAACGTATCCTTGCCGGGATCGCCGAGCCCCATTCCGACGGCATGGTACGGCTCGCCCTCACTACGGACACGCTGGGAATCGACGGTGAAGCCCTGGAAGCACTCCGCCGGAGCGATGCGGACTGGGAAGCATGGATCACCCGGTTCAGGGACTACAATGTCCTCTGGGAACGATATGGATTCATCGAGATGTTCCGTCACTTTCTCTCCCAGGAGAGAGTCCGGGAGCGGCTCCTCGCATTTCCCGGGGGCGAGCGGCGCCTGACGAACGTACTCCACCTCATGGAGGTGCTCCACACGGAATCCATCAGAAAGAGATTGGGTATTCCCGGCCTTACCAAATGGCTTGCCTGCCAGCGGGACCCGGCAACGCTTCGTCTGGAAGAACACGAGCTCCGCCTCGAGAGCGACGTCCGAGCCGTCAGGATCGTCACCATCCACAAGAGCAAGGGACTGGAATACCCGGTCGTCTTCTGTCCCTTTCTCTGGGGTGGCTCAGAAACCGGCACAGTGGAATTCACCTACCACGACCCGGAAGACGACTGGCGGATGAATCTTGTCCTTGACCCGGAGGCCCGTCCGGAAAGAACCCTCGCGGAACGGGAAAATCTCGCGGAAAACATCAGATTGTTCTATGTGTCCGTCACCCGCGGGAAAAACCGCTGCTACCTTGTGTGGGGACCGTTCAAGGATGCCGGGACATGTTCCCTCGCCTACACCCTTCATCCGCCCGAAGATGAATCACCGGGGATCGTTCAGGCAACGGAGGAGAATTTCTCGAATCTCTCGGACGACCGCATGCGGCACACCCTGGAAGCGTTAGCCGCGAAATCGGGCGGAGCGATCAGCGTGTGCGACATGCCCCGGCCTTCACCGGAAACCTACACCCCTCCCGTCGAATTGCCGGAGCGTCTCACCTGCCGCACATTTCCGGGAATCACCGATCGGGATAGACGGATGGGAAGCTTTTCGTACCTGCTTTCGGCGCGCACGGCGATACCTGAAATCTCCCCCGTGGACGTATCCGATCTCCCCGAGCGCGATGGTGAACCGGCCTCTGTCGAGGTACCATATCACAAAGAACCGGTAGGCATCTTTGCCTTTCCCAGGGGTGCGAAGGCGGGCAATTGCCTCCACGACATTCTGGAACAGGTGGATTTCACCGCTCCGGAGAGTGCGGAAACGGAAGGTCTCATCGCCGTAACATTGAAGCAGCACGGTTTTGATCCCATATGGGAGGAGTCTGTCTGCCGGATGATCCGGACCGTCGTCACCGTACCTCTTCTTCCCCACACGAACGGGTTCACCCTCTCCGCCGTTCAAAAAGAGGACCGCCTCAACGAGTTTGAGTTTTGCTTCCCCCTGAACAGGCTGACGCCGGAGACACTGCAAAATATGTTCGCCCCGAAGGGCATATCGCCCAATCCGGCTTTTCCCGAGAAAATCGGAAGGCTCAATTTCCAGCCGGTAAGAGGGTTCATGAAAGGGTTCATGGACCTTGTCTTCCGTTCTCACGGGCGCTTCTTCCTGGTGGACTGGAAATCGAATTTCCTGGGGGCATCCATCGAAAACTACATGGCGGAAGTGCTTCCTGATGTCATGCAGGAAGAATTCTACATCCTCCAGTACCACCTCTACGTCGTTGCCCTCCACCGGTATCTGAAGATGCGCATACCCGACTACGACTATGAAAGACATTTCGGCGGCGTGTTTTATATCTTTCTGCGAGGCGTGGATCCGGAAACAGGACCCCATGCGGGTATTTACCGGGACAGACCGGCGAAGGAATCAATCGAGTACTTATGCAAAACCCTGATACCGAATTGATGTGTACTGTCATTCCGGACTCGATCCGGAATCCAGTCCTTTGAAAGAGAACCATGAACAAAGCAACCATCGGCAGACTGTATGAACATCAACTCCTTTCGGAACTGGATTACCGGTTCGCCTGTTTCGTCGGCAGGCTTGACGGAACGGGTGACGCGAATCTCCTCCTGGCCGCATCCCTGGTCAGCCGCCTTCGCGGCGAGGGTCACATCTGTATCGATCTTTCGGATCTCGCGGGAACCCTTCTTGAGACCCAGGGATCGGAACCCCTGCGTTGCCCTCCCCTGAACACATGGTTGAATGTCCTCCACGCAAGTCCCGTGGTGGGAAGACCCGGTGATTACCGACCCCTGATCCTGGATGGCACACGTCTTTACCTGCAGCGGTACTGGAATTATGAAAAGAGACTCGCCGACGCATTGAAAACCCTGGCGGGCAGAGCATTCAAGGCACCTGACGAATCTCACCTGCAGGACAGTTTCGGGAGAATTTTCCCCCGCGACGAGGATAACGGGGAAACGGATGTTGACTGGCGGAAAGTCGCCGCCTTTGCCTCTTTCCGCAGCGGATTATGCATCATTTCCGGAGGTCCGGGAACAGGCAAGACCTTCGCCGTAGCCCGGATACTCGCTCTCCTTATTGAACAGCACCGTAACGGTGGGTTGAATATCTCCCTGACTGCGCCTACGGGAAAAGCTGCGGCCCGGCTCCAGGAAGCAATAAAAAAAGCGAAAGAGGGATTGAACTGTGCTGAATCCGTAAAGGCGGCCATCCCCGATGAATCCTCAACAATCCACAGGCTCCTGGGAAGCATCCCGAATTCGCCCTCCTTCCGCTTCAACAGGGAAAACCCCCTGCTCGCCGATGTCATCATCATCGATGAGGCCTCCATGGTGGATCTCGCCCTTTTTTCAAAGCTGGCCCAGGCCATCAGGAGTAATTCACGACTTATACTTTTGGGAGACAAGGATCAGCTGGCATCGGTCGAGGCGGGGTCGGTTCTCGGAGATATCTGCGACACGGGAAATATCCACCGCTATTCCCCGTCATTCATCGAAACGTGCTGCCGCATTACGGGTGAGAAAATTGATGAGGGTTCGTCCGACACTCTTGCCATGGAAATGAACGATTGCATCGTCCAGCTCAGTAAAAGCTACCGCTTCCGCGAGACGAGCGGCATCCGCGCCGTGAGTCAGGCAGTGAATGCGGGTAGCGGCCTCCATGCGATCGACCTCATCAGGAACGAACACTTCGACGACATCCGCTGGAAGAACCTGCCCCCTCCGGATGAACTGCCGCGGCATCTCCAGGAATGGATCACGGAAAAATATAATGCATACCTGAAGGCTTCCGATCCCCTGGAGGCGTTTGAACTGTTCAATAGCTCCCGGATTCTCTGCGCCCTCCGGGAGGGGCCGTATGGCGTCCATAACCTGAATATCGCGGTTGAGCACATCCTCCAGAAAAAAGGTCTTATCCACCGGAGCGGAAGATGGTATTCCGGACGTCCCGTCATGATCACCAGAAACGACTACACCCTGCGGCTGTTCAACGGCGATATCGGGATCACCATGACAGATGATACGACAGACGGAGAACCTAAGGTCTTTTTCATGGCACCGGATGGATCTCTCAGAAGCTTCCTGCCGCTCCGTGTGCCGGACAATGAGACGGTCTATGCCATGACGGTGCACAAGAGCCAGGGCTCGGAATTTAACGAAGTACTCTTTGTGATGCCGGACAGGGACTCCCCGATACTGACAAGGGAGTTGATCTATACCGCCGTTACCAGGGCGAAAGAACGAATTCACGTCTGGGGAAAAGAGGACATTTTTCTCGCAGCGATCCCGCGCAGGATCCGTCGCTCCTCGGGCCTTAGAGATGCCCTGTGGGGCCGCCCCCGGGAAATACATGTCTCATAGGTATGCCGACAAAGAAGTGAAATCCGGAAAGGCTTTCAAAGGGATGATAGGGGGGATGCTATGACGCGCGGCCAATGGAACTCTGCTCTATGAACTCTTTCACCCGTTCCCGGTCAAAGACACCTAACCATTTGAATTCGATTCCCCTCCTCCTCAGATTCGCAGAGGAGTCCTGGGTGCCGGAAACGGGATCGTCCGATACGGTCGCAAAGTCAACACTCTCCAGGTAAGAAGTATCATCGGCAATAAGGCTGAGAAGACCCGATTCCACCAGTTCTTCCCTTGTACCGCTGTAAATGAAGGCACAGCCACCTTCACTGACGTCAAGTATTTGAATCTTCCGCTCTTTTTTCTCACCAGTGGTGTAGGGAGTAATCACCACAAAGGTCCCCTTCTTGGCATAATACCGGGGATGCCTTCTCGGTCTCAGAAGCCTTCGTAAAAACCCCATTGCACGTTTCCCGCTTCTCTTTATGATTGAAATACTTTGGTTTTTCTAACATACAAGGGTGAAAAAGTCAAAATTTACTTGGATGCGCGTTCAACCTCGTTAATTTTTATGAGAACGTTTTTTGTAAACCAAATGCAATAAATCTCTCATGATAAATGCCTCAATTTTTTTATCCTTTATAGTGATCCAGCTCCCTTAGCCACGCTTCATTCTCCGGAGATTGATCGAGAACCCTTGTAACAATTTGGTACACTAATGGTCCTGTCGAGAGCATTCCTGCAGCAATTACTACCTGTTTCCAGCTCTCACCGGTACCTACAACAAAAGAGATGAAGCACGCCACAGCGAAGATCACGACCGAGCCGGCTGTGAGAACAAGGCCTAACCACCCACCAGGAACCCGAAATGGACGCGGCATATCCGGCTTCAGAAGACGCAATTTGATGAGAGCGATAAATTGAAGTAGTAATGTCCCACTATAAATGAGCACGTTGATCACCACAAGTTTCTTAAAATCCATCATGCTGAAAAGACTGTAAATAAGAGCACAGAGCATGAGCGAAACGTGAGGAGTACCCCACCGGGAATTCCTTTTGGCTATCCATCTTGGGAGAAATCCATCCTCCGCCATGGCAAAGGGGATACGTGAAGTATAAAGAAGCTGGCTGTTGAACAGACTCCATACACTGAACATAACCCCAAGTGACATCATGGATCCGAGCCACGGTCCAACCACCTGACCGGCCACCTTGACGATATCCCCCGTTTGCCATTCATGCCAATTCGTCGTGCTAGCCACTTCCACATAGA
>VGTB01000133.1 GCA_016874835.1 Deltaproteobacteria bacterium
AAAAAATATCGTGACGATGGATGCGACAATCAACGCAGGGAGAATGATAATTTTAAGGCCTCTCACTGAGTTTTCTCTGCTAACCCCCTGAATCAATAACAGATCATAAAGATATATGCTCACAGGCAGCATAACGCTGTTTTCCTTGGTCCCCATGGCCAGAGCCGCAGATACAGCACTCAATATAAAAAAAACAGTCTTCTTCCACAAACCTTCATCTGCCCTTCCCAGAAGGTAAAAATACATGCTCATGATGTAAAACATCCCGGCCATGCTCGCCATGCGTTGGACAATGTAGGTCACGGCGGTTACATTTACAGGACTGGCTGCCCAGAAGGAAGTGGCCAGAAGAGCAACGGCATAAGAAGAAGAGCCATACTCTGTTTTGAGACGTGGTAGGTTCAATGTTCTGTAAATGAACAGAAACAAAAATATGCCTGCTGTGAAATGAATGACAAGATTAACTATGTGATATCCAAAAGTATCAAGTTGGCCGAAGTAATAATTAAGCCCGAACGTGAGGTAGGCAACCGGTCTGGAAATCTTTTTCTGATCTATTCCATAAAACGTTTTTTGGAGATATTCCCAGTCCAATGTCTTAAGGTGAACATATTTATTGAGAATAATATTCGGCTCATCGTCGAAAATCCACGCACCATTCAAACTACCGCCATAAATGATGATCAGGAGTGCAAAAAGGGATAAAAAAGTGAAAGCGATCTTTCGCCTGGAGGGACAGGTCTTTTCAGGGGCAATATCAATTCCGCCGGCTTTGATCATCGAACTGAGACACAACTGAAGTTATTCAAAGGGACAGGTCAATAAACTCAAAAGGGGAATCATTTGACTCCCCTTTTTTTGACACATAGCTTTTTTCGACTAACGACACACGAAATCAAAATTTCATTTTTGAGGTGACGTTTAATTTATTCCACTACTAATAAACGGACGTGACAGACCACTGTGCCGGCTCGTTTATATTCGTCGCCGCTGTCTTAGTAAATTGGACACTTTTCCCCTTAAAAGAAACTGTTGCTGATCCCCCTGTGTTACCTGCAATACTTACAGAAAGGGATCCCCAGTCAGCACCAAGGTCATAACCTGCCGTAACCGAGTAATAGGTATTCGCCGAGGCGTCCTGTAATTTGCTCTGCGCAAGCGACAAACGTTCACGGGCATTCAATTCAGAAACAGCACCATATGCAGCATTTCTGATTGAATCCATGCGCATATCCAGATATTTCGGAATGGCCACTGCCGCAAGGATACCTAAAATGACCAGCACCGCGATAATTTCAATCAGGGTAAAACCCTTTTGATTTTTCATTATTTTTCTCATCACTTAACCTCCGGGAATTTTTTAATTATTGCAGAAAATTATAATTTTTTTCTCTCTTTTAGCAGCTTAATTATGCACCTTCTGTGCCAATATTGATCACGCATTTAATAAATAATGTGACATTGACCGATAAAGTGTCATTCCGAGCGATGAGAGAAATCTTCTAAGTTATTAATAAATAATAAGATTGCCATGTTACTTAGCTCTTCGCAATAATATGCAACGTATTTTTTTATAGGCCCGGCACAATAAATAATGATGTTAACCGAATTATCAACATACTTCATAAAGCGATGCCCAACCTACATTTTTTGTAGATTCTTGAAAGACTCAATGTCTATGCCATGCTTCTTGATGCGATGCCAGAGACTGCGCTGGTTGATCCCCAGCAGCTCCGCAGCCCTCACCTGAACTCCCCCCGTCCGGTTCAAGGCTTCTATAATCAACCCTTTCTCAATATCATCCAAACGCTCATCTATTGTGAATGTATCTACTGCCTTATGCGAAATGTCTCCGTTCATGGTTCCCAATATATGCGCCGGGAGATGAGCCGGCTCAATAACCCCCGTTTCCGTGAGAACGGCAGCCCTCTCAATGGTATTCTGAAGCTCCCGAATATTACCCGGCCATGAGTACCCGATAACAGCCTGCAGGGCCTGGGGAGATAAGGTAACCGGCTTGACATTATGATTAAGAAAATGATCCACCAGGTAGGGAATATCTTCTTTCCGTTCTCTCAGGGGGGGAAGATAAATGGAAAAAACGTTGATCCGGTAATAGAGGTCCTCCCGGAACAGCCCCTGCCTGATCATTTCCTGAAGGTTTTTGTTTGTCGCCACGATGAAACGAACATCAACCTTAATCGTTCCGGTACCGCCTACCCTCTCGAATTCCTTTTCCTGGAGAACGCGCAATATCTTTGCCTGCGTGTTAAGAGGCATGTCACCGATCTCGTCCAGAAAAATGGTCCCTCCGTCGGCAGCTTCGAACTTGCCTATTTTTTGAGATGTGGCGCCGGTAAAGGCCCCCCGCTCATGACCGAAAAGCTCGCTCTCAAGAAGGCTTTCGGGAATCGCCACGCAATTAATTTTTATAAACGGTCCCCCTCTGCGTAGGCTGTGCTCGTAGAGACTGGTTGCCACCAGCTCTTTTCCTGAGCCGCTTTCCCCAAGGATAAGCACCGTAGAGTCGGTGGGCGCAACCTTTATAATCTGTGTAAAAATACCCCTCATGATTCGGCTCTGACCTATGATGCCCGGGAAAAGTTCTTTCGCTTCGACCTTGCTCAAGATATTGGTAATCTGTTCGAATACCCGCGTGAAGTGCTCCAGGGAGTCTTTTTCCGTTGTTTCCTCTTCCGGAGTAGCCTTGGGAAAAACCGGCAGGCTTGCCGCTTTTTTGATAAACTTACTCACCGGTCTCAACATGATCCACGTGATTATCAAACCGATTAAAAATGTGATCACGACAACGCCGATTTCCCACAATATGAAGGATGATCGGTGCGCCGGTGATGTTCCGTAATAGGATGCCAGCTGACTTGTCAAGATAACCCAGAGCAGGGATAATCCACTGAACGTGAAAGGAACCAGTATGTACAGACTGATTTGAAAGTATTTTTTCTTCATCATATCAGCGAGCCATCTTGGTAAGATCCCACATCGGGAGGAATATGGCTAACGCAAAAAATCCCACAACCGCAGCAAGGCCGACCACCAGAACCGGACCGATGAGGTCAGAAAGTCTTTTCACCGTATAGCCAACTTCGTCATCATAATGAATGGTTACCTGTTGAAGCATCTCTTCGATATTTCCCGTCTCCTCTCCGATCGCCACCATGTCCACAACCATCGGGGTAAAAAACTTGGCTGATCTGAGCGGCACTGCAATCCCGTGACCTTCCTTCATCCTCTCCCTGACGCGGTCAAATTCCCTCGCGATCGCGGAATTCCCGATAACGCCGGACAGAACCTTCATGGCAGTCATTACCGGCACACCGCTCGATTGAAGAATGCCAAAAATACTTGCAAAGCGTGACATCGCCGCCTTCACGAACAGGGACCCCAGGATGGGAATACGGAGAATCAACGAATCCTTCACATACTGTCCCTGCTCGGTCTTAAAATACGTTTTCAACCCGAATATCAATGCAACGATACCTCCTATGATGAGGTACCAGTAATTCGACAAGACGTGATAGAGCCCAAGCGCCATTTTGGTCGGCAAGGGAAGCACAATCCCCGCCTGAGAAAACATTGAGACGAATTTGGGAACGACAAACGTCAAAAGAATGAAGAAGGCGCCGGTAAGAGCGATGGTGACAATGATAGGATATTGCAGTGCAGACCTGATGTCCGATTTGATTTTCGCTTCATGTTCTATGATATATATGAGACGCTCCAGTGCTTCCGTCACGGTACCGCTCATCTCACCGGCCTTGATCATGCTGCGGTAAAGGGGCGAAAATATCGCTTCGTGTTTGTCCATCGCCGCACACAGAGTTGATCCCTGTTTAATGCTCTGGGATATGGATGCGATTGCCTGCTTCAAATTATTGTCCTGGGTTTGCGCCTCCAGAACCTGGAAGGCTCTCACCAGGGGAACCCCCGCCTTAAAAAGAGAGCGAAACTGCTTCGTGAATAGAATGAGATCCTCAATCTTTACAGGTCTCAACTTCACGCGAATCTTTTCCAGCCAGTTGAACCCTGCCTTGCCTGACGTCTTTTCCGTCAACAGGGAGGGGATATAACCTTTTTCCAGAAGAACACTCGCGGCTTTATCCTGTGATTCAGCCTCTATGTCTCCTTTAATCACAGCACCCTTTTCATTTATCGCCTGATAGGTATAGTAAGGCATAGTGAATTTTCCCTATTCCCCGATCTTCTGCAGGCATTGCATAATCCCAAAAGTCATTGCGAACGAAGTGAAGCAATCTCATAACACACTAATATTTAATAAGATCGCCACGTCGTTTCACTCCTCGCGATGACCTGTGGGTAATTATGCAAGCATTTTATTCTATTACATCATTACGGCAGAGGTCGCCTCTTCCAATGTTGTGAGTCCCCGGAGTACCTTGTTCCCGGCGTCATATTTCAGCGTTTTCAGGAGCCCTGCCTCAACGGATTTCCTGCTTATCTCATGCGCTGATTTTTTCTTCATAATCATGTCCTGGACCATCTCATCGTTGTAGAGAACTTCGAATATCCCCGTTCGCCCCTTATATCCCGTATTCAAACACTGGTTGCATCCCTTTCCCCGCTGAAAGTTCGCAAAATCCCAATTCTCGAGACCCCATGAGGCAAGTATCTTTTCCGGCGGATTATACGGCTCCCTGCAATACGGGCACACGGTCCTCACCAGCCTCTGAGCAATGGATGCCAGGAGCGTCGTTGAAAGGAGAAACGGCTCGATTCCCATATCTATAAATCTGGATATGGCACCCACCGCATCATTGGTATGCACCGTGCTCAGCACGCGATGACCGGTCTGCGCCGCTTGCACCGCAATTGCCGCCGTTTCAGAATCTCTGATTTCCCCCACCATTATGATATCGGGATCCTGGCGAAGTATCGATCTGAGGCCGCTTGCGAACGTCATCCCGGCCTTACGGTTCAACTGCACCTGCCGTATGTTATCGATCCGGTACTCAACGGGATCTTCCAGTGTCATGATATTGCTGTCCGGGCGGTTAAGTTCATTGAGAATTGCATATATACTTGTACTTTTCCCGCTCCCTGTAGGGCCCGTGCTCAATATCATCCCGTACGGTTTCTTGATTATTGTCCTGATTTTTTCAATATCCATTCTTACCATTCCCAGACGATCCAACGAATAGACTCCGGCACTTGTATCCAGGAGTCTTAACACCATGTTCTCTCCGTGCACGGTTGGTATGGAAGACACCCGGACATTGATTTCCTTCTTCTCTATCTTCAAAGTGAATCGCCCATCCTGCGGTATCCTGGTCACCGTGATATCCATATTCGACAGTATTTTTATGCGGGCAACAATCGGCAGAAAGAGGTGCTT
>VGTB01000134.1 GCA_016874835.1 Deltaproteobacteria bacterium
AATCAATATCGCCAAAAAAGAAAAAACGGAAGATACCTGGGGAAAAGAAGAAACTGCAACAGCACTACCGGGACAACAACCGGCGCAATCCGGGACCATCATGGATAAGCTTGTTGCCGTCATAGAAAAAATCGATCTTGCACCAACTTTAGGGGATATCAAGGTTAATCGTACAGGGCCGGACAAAGTGAGCTTCACGTCCAGGGCAACAGATGATAAGGGCCTTAAGCAGATTGCCTTCCGTGTTCTCGATGCAAGCGGGAATAAGGTTCAGGAGCAGGTTGTGTCCGATCTGACCGGAAAGATCTGGGAGGGGACGACCAGCACCTTCACGCTCCCTCCCGGGATTTTCAAGGTCATTGTCCAGGCGGTTGATGCGGCAGGAAACACATCGAAAGAACGCTCCGAACAGTTTACCGTCTCGGTCTCTCAGGCTACCGGTTCCCTTGCCGTAACTATCACTCCCAGGGAGGCAATCGATGCCGGAGCACAGTGGCGAGTGGATGGAGGTGACTGGCAGAATAGCGGCGGCATGATCTCCGGGCTGACCGCTACGCAGCATACTCTGGAGTTTAAAGATATAAACGGCTGGACAAGACCGGACAGCCAATCTGTGGCGATACAAACCGGTCAGACAGCCACTCTCATCGGCACTTATATACACGGCAAATAATTGGCGGCGAGGGGGTATGATCCTGATGAAGGGGAAGATCGCTATTATATGCGGATTATGTCTCGCATCCGGTCTGTTTTTCTCACAGAGTCTCTCCGCCCAGGAACTACCGAGGGGAGAAATCAACTGGGTAGGCGGTTACGTTACCGGAATCGGCTACGGAACGGCCGATTCCAGCGGGAATAGGATACAGGACAGACTCAATGCGATGAGGGCTGCCGAGGTCGGTGCGCAGTGGGCCCTGGTGGAAATTATAAAAGGGGTTCGCATCGACTCGCAGACTTCGGTAGAGAACATGATCGTGAAAGAGGATATCATCAGATCACGCGTTCAAGGTATGATCAAGGGCGCCCATATCGTTAACAGAAAGATCGAATGGCAGGACAACGTACCCCTGGCAACAGTGGAAATGCGTATCTGTTTCAGCAGTAACACCGGTGACTGTAAATCAGGCCAGTCGCTCATGGCTGCCTTAAACCTGGAAACAAAAGATGTACCCCCTTACGTCCCACCGCAGATAACGTACACACCTGAATTGTTGTCTTCCGGCTCAAAGGATTCCCCCTTGCAACTGCCCCAGGAAAGGGCGTCAACGAAAGTCAAACCCCCGCTCTATGACTCAAGTAAACAGGTCACGGGGGTTGTCTTCCAGTTGGAAGGCCGTTCCTTTGAAAGAGAACTTTTGCCGGTTATCGTAACTGAAAAAAAGGATAAAGAGTTTGCCACCGTATATTCGGTGAAGGCCGTCAATCCGAGCATCGTACGGACCTATGGTGTCGTGCGCTATGCGGATTCAATTGACCAGGCCAAAAAGATTGAATATCTCGGTGACAACGTCATGATAGTCCCGGTGGTGAGTGTGACGAGAGACAACATGATTGTCATTAGTACCGAGGCCGCCCGCACCATACGGGAGACCATACGCTACGACAACAATTATCTCAGCAACGCCAAAGTTGCGATCATCTCCAATTGACCGGGGGTAATTGGTCAAACAAATATGATGGATGTCATCTTCAGTCGTGTTTTTTAAGTCAAAACATTGATGAGGGAGAGAGATGAAAATGACACACAAGATAATGACCGGTATCGGTCCAATAAGAGTCTTGACTCTTCTGACCCTAACGATATGCGTTTCTTCCCTGAGCGGATGCGCCGGCCCGGGCAGCAAAGCCGTGCAAACTCATCAACAGGCAATGGAGAGCATAACTGAAAACGAATATGTGATTCCCAAGAAGCCTGTTGATCGTCACTATATCGGCTCTGCCTGGTCAAAACAGTTCGGTCCGATAGAGGACTCTTCCACTGCCGATATTCGCGTCAAAAAGGAGAAATCATTCAACAGTATGCAGCAGGACTTTGCGTACAAAGCAGGCTTTGGTCTGGGAGGTCAGGTGATCATCGGGCCTCAGGCGCACGCGGGTATTGAAGGTTCAAGTTTAGATAAGACCAAACTTGAAGGAATTGAAATCGTCACGCCCCTCAGCCTGGCGGATATCCCCTTTGAACCCAACGTTCCCTACGTTACCGAGGCGTTGCGCATTGCCAATTTTACCTTGAAGGGGGAAACATCCAGTAAAGCCGGTGTCAACGTTTCTTCCAATATACTTGTCGGCTCGGGAACTGCCCTCGCTGAGGCGGGTGGAAAATCGAGGACAGGGACGGAGGGAGAGGGTCTCGTCGTCGCCTACAAGCTTCATACTATCGATCTCAAGACTTACGTGAAGGAAGATTCCGGCGCGGTGCCCCTCGAGTTGGACACCTATTTGGACTTTCCCAAGACCAATTTGCTCATTAAAGCGAAACTGCAGACTATCGAAGCCGGCGCCAAAAAATCCCTACCCAGAAATCTTTTGTGGTCATGCGAGCGGGCTGATGCCATGAGCCGTGACATGGTTGCCGCATGGCTGGTAGAGGTGAAATCCACCGATCCGAAAAGAAAATCCTTGACCGTCGCCTTCCCAGCTTTTCCCAGAATCGAAGATTGCAACAACTATAACGGTATCATCTATTCAAGAATCGATCCCGTGACGGATAAAATACATCGTCAGAAGATCAACATCTCCATCATAGAAGCAGAAATTTCCGACGTCCTAAAACCGGTTAAATGGGTGGCACGAATTTCACTTATTAACGAGTCTTTCAAGATCAGACTTCTTAAACCAAGCGATCTGGCCGGAAAATAAATACACAATGAATAGCTTGACGCATCATTGATTTTATGTAATTTACAGCACCACGGTATCCATGGTCATCTTCAAATATCATGACATTTCTTCATAAATCATAGAAAGGAGAAGGAGGGTTATGACGAAAAGAGCATTTGTCTATCTCATCGCCGGTTGCATGTTGGTCTTTATATGCAGCCCGGCATTAATGGCGCAGGATTTGAATGCCAGATTAAGAAGCGGTGTCCTGGTCCAGAAGGTAGATACCTTCATGGTTCTCACGGACTCAACTTTCTCCATGAGTTATATTTACAAGGGGCAGGAGAAACTGGCATTTGAAAAAAGTCTCATCCGCCTCATGAACCAGACCATCCCTGACATAAAGTTGAGGGCGGGGATGAGAACGCTGACTCAGTACAGGGTTTTTCAGGATTCCACATCCAAGCTCGAATGCGGCATCACAGAGTACACAAAATCGGGTCTTGATGGATCTCTCAACGTCCTTAAGAGACCCCTGGGAGAGAGCCCCCTCGCCGTGGCGATCAACGGGGCGTCTTCCGATCTGAGATCAGAGACGGGGAATATGGCCGTCATCATCTTCAGCGACGGTGAAGATATGGATAAAGCACCCATTGACGCAGCCCGGAGCATGAAGGGTCAATATGGACAGAGGGTCTGCATCTATGCCGTCCACATAGGAGACAGCGATGTCGGATTCAAGCTTCTGGAGAAAGTCGCCGCTGAGGGTGCATGCGGCTTTGTCGTGAAGGGCGATAGTGTTGTCTCGGCGCAGGGAATGGCCGACTTTGTGGAGAAGGTATTTCTGACATCAGCAAAACCTGAAGTGGACAGCGATGGCGATGGTGTGCCCGATAGCCGCGATAAATGCCCCGGGACCCCGGCAGGAGTAAGTGTGGATCGTGACGGGTGCCCTCTGGATTCCGACAGAGACGGTGTGCCTGATTACCTGGACAAGTGCCCCGATACGCCGGCGGGCGTGCAGGTGGATCGCAGTGGATGTCCCCTTGATTCGGACGGCGATGGCGTGCCTGATTATCTTGACAAGTGCCCTGATACACCAAGAGGGAAGAAGGTTGATAAGGACGGATGCCACACGGAGGAGATGAAGGTTGAAAGGGAAGCTCCGGCCGTGGTTGATTCCGACGGTGATGGAGTTCCCGATGCCGCCGACAAATGTCCGGATACTCCCAAGGGAGTGAAGGTGGACAAGGACGGGTGCCCGATTCAGGAAAAGGTCCGCATCACCCTGGACGTTAAATTTGACACAGGGAAAGCAGTCATAAAGCCCAGGTATCATAAAGAGATTAAGAAGCTGGCCGACTTTATGATCAAGTACCCTGAGACAAAGGCGACGATAGAAGGACATACGGACAATGTGGGTAAGGAGGCGGCGAATGTGAAGCTGTCTCAGGCAAGGGCTGACAGCATCAAGAACTACCTCGTGAAGAAGTTCAAGATCGCTCCTTCACGTCTCGAGGCGGTCGGTTACGGTCCGAAGAAACCCATCGCGAGCAATAAGACGGCCGATGGAAGGCAGAAAAACCGGAGGGTGGAAGCGGAAATCGATACGGTCGTCATGAAGAAATAAACGTTATCGATCCGGTCAATGCGAAAGATGGAGGCTCTTTACAGGCCTCCATCTTTTTTTGCGAACTATTTATGATTCTTGCTGTTCTATATCTTGGCGCAGTTTTTCGAATTGCTGTTTCAGTAATGGCAATTCCTCCTTCACTACTATCCAGACAATCTCCAGATCCACACCGGAGTATTCATGAATCAGTTTATCGCGCATGCCGGTCATACGCTTCCAGGGAATATCTGGATACCTCTCGCGTATCTCCATGGGAATCCTCTTTGAGGCCTCTCCCATTACTTCTAAGCTGCGAAGCACAGCATTAATCGTTTTCCGATCTTTTTCGAACTCGTTGAAGTCTATTCCTTGAGTGAACTCCTGAGTTTCCTTAAAACAGATGAGGATATCTGCGATGTAGTCCCGGGCTGTTCGTTTCATGTAAGTACAACCTCGGCAAGAATGGCACGCCCTATCGCCGGTTTCAGTGCTTTTTTCGACACAAGATCCACCTTACAACCAAGCCGTTCACTGAGAAGCTCTTCCAGTTCAAGAAATTTGAACATTCCGATCGGTCGCTGGAACTCTACCAGCACGTCAATGTCACTTACGCTGTGTGATTCCTCACGAACTACGGAGCCAAAGATGCCAATTGCTTTCACATTATAGACAACCTCAAGCTCCGGCTTCATCATTCTCAAAATCTCTAAAATCTCCCCTTTTGTTTTCATCGTTTCACCACCACTACCGAAAATAAGTGAGTGGCATTCTGACTAATAATTATAAAATGGTCAAGTGATTATATGAAAAATATTATTAGTGTAGAAAGCGAACTACTGCGCGACTAACGGGGTGTTGTAATCAATGCAGCGTATCCTGCACTTCTCCATGTGGCATGCCG
>VGTB01000135.1 GCA_016874835.1 Deltaproteobacteria bacterium
CCGCAACCGTCTCGCTCCCCTCCAGCTTCAACCCCAGCGTGTCCCGGAAAAACTTGAGGGCCGCATCAATACTGTTCACGGCAACGCCTATATGATCCACTCTCTCTATCTTCATCATGACCTCCTCTATTTAATATTTTCGGTTATATAATCTCTCACATCTTTCATCACCTAAAGACCAAAGTGTATCCCTTACACGCCCGGCACTGAACGAAGGGGGGGTACCTTTGCACCTCCCATACCCCCTCTTATCTCCGGTGTATACATTTGATCTCCTGTCGCAGCCAACCTCATCAGCTATTTGCCAAAATCGATGATCATATTGGCTTCATTCCCGCACTCCGTACATACGCGCGTTTCCAGCTGTTTCTTGACTTTCGCTCCAGAAGGCTCCACAACATCCACCAATTTGCAGGTAACAGTCATGTTCGCTTCATTGCCGCAATTCTCACAATGACACTCTATAACTTTCTTCTCTTCCATAACATATCCTCCCATTTTTCATTTCTTTACACAGCTCATTCACAAGCCGTGAACGATTGACGAGTTTATGAAAATTAAAATCAGCTAAGGCAATAACCTCCCTGCGGAAGTTTTTTTCCGCAATTGATCCGTAAGCATGCTGCAACCAGACCTCAGGTTTTCGGCACGTCACGAAGCGGTATACCAAAAGCATCCGCCACCTCCTTGCCATACGCCGGGTCAGCCTTCAGTAAGAATCATTTGCAAATAAAAAAGAAAAAATTCTATGCGTTCATAGTACGACATCCCGGACATATACCGAAGAAATCCAGCCGGTATGTGACGACCTCAAAACCACTCTCTTCGGTGATTTCCTCAACCATCTCTTTCAAGCTCTGAAGATCAGGATCTATAATTTTCCTGCATTTGATACACACGATATGGGGATGGGGATGAGGCTTCCGGCCATCGTAATGGGTGCTTTCCCCGGCAAAACCGATTTCAAGGACCTCCCCGAGTGATTTGATAAGCAATACGTTTCGATACACCGTCGCTTCACTCACACCGGGAAAATCCCTTTGAAGCCGCCGGGATATATCTTCAACACTGGGATGCTCTTTGCTCTCTGACAAGATTCTGATGATCGCGAGCCGTTGGGGCGTCAACTTGTGGTTGTGTTCCTTGAGTTTATCGACCATTGCTTTGTATCTATCCCGGGATTCCTGCATCGTTAGGATTCTCCCCTAAATAATATTTATTTGCATTTGTAACCTATCTTCTTTCTTCAGTCAAGCATTTTTTATTGTCACCTCACGAGTATATACTTGCAGAAAGAGGAAAAATGACTCAGTATGTGAACACCAATCGACATGATCAACCTTATTGTACATTCTCACACCGCTGCTGAACTACCACAACTGTGTTATCAACTCACTGGAGCCAGAACATGAAAGATTCTGAGTTTATCTCATTTCCGGAAGACCTCAGACAGTGCATTCATTTCCATGGACATCTCTGCCCGGGTCTTATTTACGGATACCGCGTGGCAAAGGAAGCTCTCCGCCTGATGGGGTCGGAGCGGGCCCATGACGAGGAAATCGTCGCCATCGCCGAGAACGATTCCTGCGCCGTGGATGCCCTGCAGGTTATCTTAGGGACAACGGCGGGCAAGGGAAACCTCATCGTGAGAGACTACGGGAAAAATGCGTTTGTGATCGCGGACAGAAAATCAGCAAGGGCGATCCGTTTTTCCCGAAAAACCCACTATACTTATGGCGGAGAAAATCCCTCAGAATATGCAGACCTTGAATCAAAGTTAGTCGCAGGAAATATGACAGAGGAGGAAGAGAATCGCCGGAAGTATTTGAAATCAATGGATCTGTTGACAGGAGAATTCTCAGCAATCTTTGAAACAGAGCACATCGCCATGCCCGATCTGCCGTATGCTCCTTTAGCGCCCTCTGTACCCTGTTCCCTGTGCGGGGAGATGACCATGGCGACAAAACTTATCGACAGGGGCACGGAGGGAAAGTGCTGCATCCCCTGCGTCGGCAAAACAAGACTGCCACAGGAGCGGTGAGCATTAATCCTATCATCCTTCATAAATATCACAAAGCGGAAATCCGATGAAGTATTGATCCATAACGGCTGAATAATTTATCAACCCCTTTTTTTTACCCACCGATCATCGCAATTGCATCCACGGGGCACTCCCTGGCGCAGAACCCGCAGCCGATGCAGGCTTTTTCCTTCTCCAGATAGGGGTAGCCATGGGGATCATCAGGACCTGCCGCTTCGGAAAGGGCAAGACAATGGACGGGACAGGCATCGATACAGATCATACAGGACATGCAGGTTTTTGTGTCGATTCGTGGTCTTTCCCATTCCGATTTCTTCACCAGAGAACACACGATACCGAAGGAGTCTTTAACGGACGCAACCGGACAGACCCTCCCGCAGACACCGCATTCAATGCAGAGGCCCCTGTCGATTACATGGAGCATATTTTTCTCCCCCCGGATTGCCTCGACGGGACATAATCTCCGGCAGGCACCGCAGCCATTGCACGTATCGGTAATTCTATACGCCACGTTCACCTCCATGAATCCCCAGTGCTGCCATGCTCTGTTCAGTCGGAACGCCCGTTCGGGCATCCCATCCAAACTGTCCGTAGTAGTCTTCAATCATCTTTTCCAGTTGGACTGTCCTTCCCCTGTTCGCGCCCTCCGTCTGCGATGGTCTCCCGAGAACCCGATCCGGTGGTCTCAGCGACCGTAGATCAACCTTTTGCTTTACATTAAAAGCCTGTTTCAGCGTCTGGATACGCTTCCCTATTGCCATGTATTCCTCAGGTGTTTTTCTCCAGCCCGTTGCCGCGTTCAGCCAGTCAAACACGGGAATCCTCCTCGCACCTAAAAAGCTCCCGAAGAGGCAGAGCCCGGCTCCATTGACCACATTCATAAACTTGCTGGATGCCGCCGCCATCGCCGCCTTTTCCTGACCCGCCACATACTTTCTGTCCTTGAAATACAGAGGTTTTACCCGGGGAAGGCCTTTCACCACCTTCCAGAGCTGGAACATCTCATAGTACATCTGGGAACCTATGGTGTGTCTGCCCGGTGTTGCTTCCACAGAATAATGGACGTTGAAACCCGGATCGTTTCTCCCGTCGTGCATGGGAAGTTCCTGCCCTCCCGCATGCATGGCCAATTTTCCCGCGTCTTTCCCGATCCTCCGGGCGGCGACCTTTGAGCCGTCCGCCAGGATATCCCCGATTCCCTCCCTTTTGATCATCTTTTCAATGAGGGCAACGATGGCTTCTGCATTCCCCCAGGTGAGTTCAAGCCCCCCCGTATCCTCTTTCGTCAGGACGCCTGCCTCATAACACTCGATGGCAAAGGCAATCGTCCCACCGGCGGATATCGTATCCATCCCGGCCCTGTTCAACATCTCATTAATGTGGAAGATCCTCTCCACATCCGCGTTCATGCACAGCCCCCCCAGGGCAAGGACCGTTTCATACTCCGGCTTGTGCGTCTCACCGTATTTCCCCTTCAGGGAACAGATACCGCCGCATCCCAGCGGACAGGAGTAACAGTGATATTTGACCTTCTCATACCGTTTGATCGCATCGGGATTCACCGACATGGACCGTTCGATCTTCCAGTCCACGTTGCTCCCCTTCCAGTTTTTGATGGGAGCGTCCCCCATCTCCACGGACATCTGGTTCATACTCCCCGTACCCCACTTCTTCAGGAGAATCTTGTAGAGGAGACCGTCCATGGCCATCTGCGTGGGCAGTACCCGCATCAACGTACCCACATACGCCACCAGGGAACCGGGAAGAAAGGGCGGCTGGAACTGGACCCACCTGTTGCACATCTGACTGAGCCGTTTCATTCCCGTCCTGTTATGAACATCGATCCGCTTCCTGCCGTCGAGCACAACGGCCTTCAATCTCTTTGAACCCATGACGGCGCCAAGACCGGAGCGGGCGGCCAATCTTCCCCGGTCGTTGCACACCCCGGAGATCAGGGAAAGCTTCTCCCCTGCGGGGCCGATGACGGCGACCCGGGAATCTCCACCCGTCTCCGCGATAAGCATCTCTTCGGATTCCACGGCATCCCTTCCCCACAGGTGAGATGCATCGCGAAGCTCTGCCCTGCCGTTTTTCACGAAGAGATAGACAGGTTTTTCGCTGATCCCCGTGAAAAAAATACCGTCATAGCCGCACCGCTTGATCGCCGGGGAAAAACTGCCGCCGCAGTTGGCATCACCCCATGTTCCGGTCAGCGGCGACTTCCCGGCGACCATCCATCTCCCGGAAAAGAGACTCCCCGTTCCGGTTAAGAGCCCGGAGACAAACCCCAACACATTCTCCGGACCCAGGGGGTCGGCCCCTGCCGGAATATCCCTGTAGAGGACGTACGCGGCCAACCCGATACCGGAGAGATACTTTTCATACACCTCGTCCGGGATGATTTCCTCACGAATCACACCGCCGGAAAGATCCACCATCAATATTTTTCCCATATATCCGTATTTCACAGGCAATTCCTCGATCATCCTTACATTATCTTAGGTACAATCTGGTATCTCACAAGTTCACAGAAAATACTATCCGCGAGGGTATTCCTCCCGAGTTCTCTCGCTGCCTCTGCCATGGCAGCCATCAATAACTTCCATTTCATTCCATGGCCGGAATAGTATTCCCTCGACA
Organism: Deltaproteobacteria bacterium; assembly: GCA_016874835.1. GTDB lineage: Bacteria > Desulfobacterota > Syntrophia > Syntrophales > UBA2185 > VGTB01. The sequence continues at coordinate 4,682 of VGTB01000135.1, forward strand.
CTCAGGGAGTGTTCCCTTTATTCTCCCGGCATGTCTTTTCCTTTGTACATCCTCCCTTACCACATATATTATTCCACAGGTCATCTTCCATCGTGCAGGGCGCGATGGGCAAAAAAGTACTACCCTGAAAATCCGTTCTCTCCAATAAATATCCCTTGAGACTGTATTCCGCCGACATGACAAACCGGTGCTGCTTTTTTCGACAGTCAAACTCATGAGATTCTATTCTATGGGACAACTTTCTATACCGATTGATCTTTTTGACCGGCCAATTATGCTTTTTCCCCCACTCTAATTCTTTCTTCCTGCCCTCCTTTGAAAACACAATCTTTGTATGCACACTCTTTACGTTCTCTGAAATATCACTGATACTCTTCTGATCGAAATAGAACGCCCCATTGGGGGTCTTGCCGAGCAAGACCCATTCGGCAGCCCACGCTCCCGGCAATACGCAGAAAACTGAGAGTAAACAAATCGAGACTGAAAACAAG
>VGTB01000136.1 GCA_016874835.1 Deltaproteobacteria bacterium
CCGCACCGAATGTTTTTGTCGGGGTATTGACGCTCACAAAGATGATGTCGTTTTCCCTGATGCCCCCCGCGATGTCGGTGCTGAAGAAGAGGTTTTTTCCCCGGGTCGCCCGGACGATTTCATCAAGGCCCGGTTCGTAGATGGGAAGTTCGTCGGAGTTCCACTCGGCGATCCGGGTCGGGTTTATGTCAACGACGGTTACCTTGAACTGCGGGCATTTATGGGCGAGTACCGCCATCGTGGGGCCGCCCACGTAGCCCGCGCCGATACACAGTATGTTCTTCTCAAATTCCATAATCAAAAACTAGAAAAACTAGGGACAGCGCCCTATTTTTTTGTGACGGTTCTGGAAATACTGCCAGTCGAAATATTGTCTCAGTATGCGGTTTTCAATGTCGAAACGCATGTCTTCATTTCTGTCCATCAGGAGCTTCCCCTCTGTGATGATCTGGTAGCCAAGGAGCGGTGTGATTCTGGAATCTAATGCAATAACCTGAACCGTTGCTCCTATCTTCTGTGAAAGTTCTGCCTCGAGTTCGAAGACCGGCCAGCCTTTCTTTTTTTCAGGAGGACTGGAAAAGTACACGGCAATGTCCCAGTCACTCCTCTCATTGGCATGTCCCTTAACCCTCGATCCAAACAAGTAGGCAAACGCGATGAAAGGTTTTGACATGAGAACGGCGATAATCCTCTTTTTTATATCTGTCACAGCCTGTCCTCTATTTCCCTGATGAACCGTTTAATGTCTTTTAAACCTATCTTCAGGAAACGCTCTAGTTCCGGTATTGTGCTCTTCTGGTAATCGTGAGCAAGAAAATTTCTTAAACCGGCGACATACGCAATCTTGTAAGCAAATTTCTTTTCGAGAATGCCGTAATCGCCAAGTTTATAGAGTGAATCACTGTATGTTGATGATTTAGGATAACCTTTCTTGATAATCAGGAGGTCTGCAATATCGAGAGTTATTTCTGTAGCGAGATACACAGATCTTTCCACGATTTTTTTTGTTTCAACTGAAATGGGCAGATTTTGCAGAAATGCCCTCTTGTTGTCTTCAAGATACTTTATCTCTTCTTTCAACCTTTCCAGTTTGTTGCGAAGTATTTCCATAAAGCTTTACGAATCAGAGGACTTTGCGGAAGTAGGCGATTGTTTTCTCGAGGCCTTCCTCCAGTCCGACCTTCGGTTCCCACTCTAACATTTTTCCGGCGAGAGTGATGTCCGGCTTGCGCTGCGTGGGATCATCCTGGGGAAGGGGATTGAAGGAAATCTTCGACTTGCTTCCCGTCATCCTGATGATCGTTTCCGCCAGTTCCAGGATGCTGAATTCTTCCGGATTGCCCAGGTTCACCGGGCCTAAAAAGTCGTCGGGGCTTGCCATCATGCGGACAATCCCGTCGGTCATGTCATCCACGTAACAGAAAGCCCTGGTCTGGGAACCGTCACCGTACACGGTGAGATCCTTTCCCCGGAGGGCCTGGACGATAAAATTGCTCACGACACGGCCGTCGTTCAGCGCCATCCGCGGCCCGTAGGTGTTGAATATTCTGACAATCTTCACGGTGACGTTGTTCTGCCGGTGGTAGTCCATCATGAGGCATTCGGCGGCCCGCTTCCCCTCATCGTAGCAGCTTCTCACGCCGATGGGGTTGACCCTGCCCCAGTAGTCCTCGCTCTGAGGATTGACATCGGGATTTCCGTAGACCTCCGAAGTGGAGGCTAACAGGATCTTTACCCGGAGACGCTTCGCCATGCCGAGGGTATTGATTGTCCCCATGACGTTGGTCTTGATGGTCTTGATGGGGTTGTACTGGTAGTGGACCGGAGAGGCGGGACATGCCATATTGTAGATCTGATCCACCTCGATGAAAAACGGGTTGATGATGTCGTGCCTGATCAGCTCGAAACTGGCGTTTCTGAGCAGGTGCATGACGTTGTTCTTGCTGCCGGTGAAGAAATTATCCAGGCAGAGTACCTCGTTCCCCTCCTCCAGGAGCCGCTCGCAGAGGTGGGAGCCTAAAAAACCCGCGCCGCCGGTGATGAGTATTCGTTTCATGTGACCTCGTTTCCTTATTTAAGGGAGAATATTCGTTGCCAGAATGATGGCCGGGAAGAGGGCCTGTACATGGGAATGGGCTCGGCGGTGAGGACCGGTTCGCCCATAAGAATCCGCCCGGGAAGATCGCATGTCATCTCGCGGGCGCCCTCGGGACCGAGAATGTTTTCCACAACCTTGTATGCATCGGAGAGTTTGGGGGTTCTCATGCGCAGGCCATGGGCATCGGTCACCAGGACGTGCACCATACGGTGTTCGACAATCTGTATGGCGAAGTCCCTTATCTCCGGGGAAAATTCCTCCAGGAGGCTGGCTGCCGTGACCTGGGTGATGATTCCCATCTCGGCCCACCGGTAGAGCCGGATCGGGTCCTGCCGCAGCACGGGATTGCGCTCCACGTGGCCGATGATGGGTTTGATGTTCTGGAGCTGAAGCTGCCAGAAGAAGTCCTCAAGATTTCTGGGCAGCGCCTCTTCGGGTAATTCGATGAGGGCGTACGCCTTCCTGTCGTTCATGGTGAGAAGCTCACCCTCCTGGATTCGTGTGATGAGGCTGGAATCCAGGCGGAGCTCCATTCCGGGGTGCAGCCTGAGGGCAATGCCGTTATCCGAGAGTCTCTTTTTCAGTTCGTCCAGAAGGGCAAGGACTGTCCCGCGGGTATTTTCGTATTTGCCGGGAACCCAGTGGGGCGTACAGACGATGTCGGTGATCCCGTCCTCAACGGCAACGTGAGCCATGGCAATGCTCTGTTCCCAGTCCGTAGCGCCGTCGTCAATGCCCGGCAGTATGTGATTATGGATGTCTATCAATACACAGCTCCGCCCTCTCAATCACATACAAACCTTATAAAAAAGGTGATTATTCACGTTTCGAATATCTCGGCTGTATAATTGAGCGGTTTTAATGGTATTTTTTTGTCAGGTCTGCTATTTAACAACAACACCCTTACGGTGTCAATAGAAACCATCACCCGGGGACTTCTAATAATCCCGGAAAATGAATATTAAAATCCTTGCACGATTACCCTTAGGTCATCGCGGGGCCCGAAGGGCCGTGGCGATCTATCGATATGTGAGATTGCCGCGGGCTACGCCCTCGCAATGACAACGGACTTTATACAAAGGTTTCATATTGTTGGTTTCTATGAATCGGGAAAGTGATGTAAAGCAGGGTACATTGTACGTGGTCGCGACCCCTATCGGGAATTTAGAGGATATCACACTGCGGGCGATCCGTGTGCTCAAGGAGGTACAGCTCATCGCGGCGGAGGATACGCGGAGGACGAGGAAGCTGTTGAGTGCGTACCATATCCACACCCCGCTTACCAGCCTGTACGATCATGTCGAAGAGAAAAAGAGCGGTGTCCTGATTGACAGGATGAAGAAGGGGTTGGATATCGCCTACGTGTCCGATGCGGGGACGCCGGGTGTTTCCGATCCGGGGTATGTGCTCATCAGCCGTGCCGTAGCCCGGGGGATCAGGGTGGTGCCGGTTCCCGGTGTATCCGCGGTCGTCGCGGCCCTCAGCGTTTCCGGTCTTCCCATGGATCGTTTCATTTTTTACGGGTTTGTGCCGGCGAGGGCAGCCAGGCGCAGGAGCTTTCTGTCGGCCCTGGCGGAGGAAACGAAGACCCTGGTGTTCTACGAATCTCCCCGGCGGCTGCTGGCAACGCTTGCCGACATTGAGAGTATTTTGGGGGACAGAAACATCGTCGTGGTGCGGGAGCTGACAAAGGCCTTCGAGGAAATCCTTCGCGGCACTGTGAGAAATGTCATCGGTGAACTGCGGGAACGGAAGGTGAAAGGGGAGGTTACCCTGGTCGTTGCCGGGAAGGAACAGACGGTGTCTTCCTGTTCCGATGAGGAGATTCAGGCCCGGTTTGAACAGTTGCGATCCCGTTCGAATCTCTCCCGGCGCGACATTATCGAAAAACTTGCTAGGAATATGGGTGTCCCTAAGAAAAGGGTGTACCGGATCGTGATAAATAGTGAGGGATAATAAGGACGTTATCTTACTATTTCCTTGAAAGGTGGGGTGAGGTGTGGTAACTCTCACCCATATTTTTTATAGAGAGGCTCTCTATGGATCCAATATCGAAGAATGTCGTCGGAGGTCTCCAGGGAGGGAGAAACAAGCCCGCGGAAGAGGCCGGGGGTGGGAATATTCTTATCGATGGCCGTGTACTGAAAGCCGATGACAGGGTGTATGACCTTGTGGATGTGGTCGAAGATCTCAATGAAGGTGCTCATAAGAAGGACCAGGAGATTATTGTCATCGACGGGCGGGTGTACGAGAGGGTATCGAAACCCGGTGACCAGGTATACGACCTCATGGATGTGGAAGGTGAAGGTTCCGCGGTGCCTGTATCCGTTGCGGATATAAACGAGAGAATCATGAAGAGGGTGGATGAAATCACCGAGAAGATCGTGCGGGAGATGGTGCCGGACATTGCGGAGAGGATCATCAGGGAAGAGATTGAAAAGCTGAAAAAGTGAGAAGATCATCTCGCTTATGATGAGGGATAGAGTCGTAACACTGATTTTGATCGTGATCGCCGCAGGTGTGGCATATGGGTGCGCCTCGAAGATTCCCCACCAGGTGATACCCGACTATGAGAAAAAGGGTACAAGGCTGATTGCCGTCCTCCCTGTTCACAACAAGACCCAGGATGAAAAGGCGGCACGGATGTTGAGAATGAAAGTTCTCGACGGGCTTTATTTTAAGGGATATCCCCGGGTTCCGTTGAATGTGATCGATGAAAAGATAGCGGGGATCTACCGGGGAGGCGTTGATTTCAGGAAAGAAAATATCTCTCCGAAAACCGTGGGACAGCTTCTCGGTGTTGACGCGGCAATGTACATCTCGCTGGAAAAATGTTCGACCTCTTACGTCCTCATCTACGCACCCACTCAGGTTACGGCACGTTTCGAGCTTGTGAGCACAAGGACGGGTGAAACGCTCTGGAGCACCGGTTACGGTGTGGTCGAGAGGATTTACGGTTTTACGAAAAAACAACTGGAGATGGATTCATCCCAGGTGTTCGAGCCGGTGATCCAGGAAGTGGTGGAAAGGATAGTGGAGAC
>VGTB01000137.1 GCA_016874835.1 Deltaproteobacteria bacterium
AACTTCTCAGGGAAGTTACGCTCATGTACAGTTGAACATTCCGCCAGGATCCACACTACAAGACCTGCTGGCAAAACTGGGGATGACAACGGAGGAAAGGGGCTTCACCTTCATTAACGGAAAGCTGAGCGCCATGCCGGGAATTCAGACGGATCTTAAACGCACGCTGGAAAACGGAGACCGGGTGGCCTTCTTCCACCTGCAGAGCATGTGGCCGTTCCAGTACAGGCACGGGATTTCCGTTACCGAAGAGATGAACGAAGAACTGCAAAAGCGCAAAGACAAGTCACTTCATCACACATACAAAAAGTAACACACCATGCACCCTCCAATCTTACACAGGAAAGAATGCACCGCCATGCCTGCACTGCCATCCTTTCGGAGCTTGAAATGGATAAGACAATAAGGACTACGGTATTCTCGATAATACTCATGATCGGCCTATTCACCACTTACACGATGTATGTGCAAAAGGAGAAGAACCTGACCGTCGAGGTACTCATGACCTCATGGCACTCTGGTTCCATTGCAATGTACGTAGACACGGGAGAAGGGTTCAATGAAAAGCTTTCCGTTCGAAGATCATACATAGGCGATGGCACCCCTCATAAGTATAGCCTATCTTTACATATATCGAGAGACATACACGCCCTGCGCCTCGATCCGATAGACGCAACGGGGAAGATAGAGATACGCGAGATAGCGGTCACGTGGCAGGGAATGGTTTACAGATACACCGGAAATGACCTTAACCGGTGGCGACGGGAAACAGGATTGATGTTGATAGACCTCTCGCTGCATCACTCTTTCCTGAAGGAACTCCTTTCGTTTCTGCGTGACAAAATAGCCTTGCTCATATGGCTTCTCCTTTTTTTGATTCTGGCAACAGGGGAACATTCCTGGACTCTCTCCGAGGGGGAGATCTCAAGAAAAACCCTGTTCATTCATTTTTTTGCGGGGGGGATACCCATCATTCTCCTGTGGACACTCTACCACGAGACGCTGGAAACGTGGTGGCTCATCGACGATCCGTGTCACCTCTTTTATGTCTCACAGAACGGCATATTTGCGGCATTCTACGACCGGTCACGACTGTTCTCACCCATAAATTTTAACCCCATGCTCCCCTTTTCCTTCGGGTTGGATTACCTCTTCGCAGGACTGAACCCCAGACCTTTCTACTGGCACCACCTGCTTAGTTTTACCCTTACACTCACCGCCGGATATGCCCTTTTCGTTCGCTTTTTTCCACCTGTGGTGTCGAGTATCATTCTGAGTTCCTTTGTTGCCTCCTTACCCGTTTGTGACTCAACCTTCCACCTGATGGTGCGTCATTACGTAGAGGGACTCTTTTTCACCTTTATCTCCGTGATTTTCTTCTTAGCCGCCCTCAGGAAAGAAAAATTTGCTTACCACTGGATCGGCGCACTATTTTATTTATTGGCATGTATTTCAAAGGAACTCTATGTTCCGCTGATTGTGTTGTTCGCTGTCTTCCTCTTAAAAAGAGATCGGCATGATTTCAAGATGCTGTACCCTTACGCCGCCGCCGCCGTTATCTATTTTCTCTGGAGATTCTACATGCTTGGTATCGAAGGCATGGCCTCGGCGTATCCCCATATACCGGTGAAACTGGAAAATATTCTCAATGCTCCCCTTCTCTTCGTCACAATCATGGGCTGGACAAATCCGTGGCATATATCCCTGATAGCCATTGCCACGCTCCTTTTTTGCATCACGTTTGCAAAAGGTTCGTGGAGATATAAGCTCATCACCATCACGCTGATTGCGGGCTGCATCGCTCCCATCATTCCCGTTTTGGGGATGTTCTCATCCCGCTATGTTTTTGCGTTATCACTGATTGTATTCATGGGAACCGGGATAGGAATTCAACACCTTTATACACTGGGGAAGAGACTTCGCGCAGGCCATGCCCCCGCCCTTCTCCTGGGAGCGGCTCTCATTCTGGGGGGATGCCTTTCCACCGAACAGGGGATAGCCAAGTGGAAACATTACAGTGATGAGATCAAAGCGGAGGGTAATTTTCTCCTCTTTAATAACGACCCCCATAATCTTCTCATCACCGAACATGGACACTGCTACTGGGCTTTTTCCTCTATACGGAAGGCAATCCTCAATATGCCTCAAGGTCCGAGCTTCTGTAAGAGCGATTGTATCTGTTTCTTTCTCCACCCCGATAAAAAGGTCTGGATAAATGTGGACGGTCAACTTTATCAGGCAGGTGCAACGGGCAATAAGAAAACCCCCGAAGAGTGCGGAGACAAAGGCGACCTCGATGTCAACATTCATTACTCACGGGGCATTCTGAAGTGGAAATTCGGCCCCCACAAAGAGGGAAGATATCTGGTTTTCATAAAGGGATGGGATTCGGGGATGCTCCAGGTGAAGAGTGATGTCGAATTACCGTACAATATAAATTTCAAAGATGATTTCATTATCGTCAAGTACGAATCCCCGCGAGGCTGGTCGGTCTATTCTCCGGTATTGACTTTTACACAGAAAGGGGATGGGGAGGGTTCGATCATCTGGCGCAGCATGTCTCTAAAATCTCCCGAGAGTTAAAATTTGACATCTAAAATGAAAGAAGATATATAAAAAATCAAAATAAATATCACGCTAGGGGTGCTTTAAGGCTGAGAGAGAGCTATCTCAACCCTTGGAACCTGAAATGGGTAATACCATCGTAGGGAAGCAAGAACAAAAGCCTATCGGATGGTAGGCTTTTTTGTTTGTCGCGGGAGAGACACGTTGAAAATATTCGTAAATGGAAAAGACGAGGTTGCAGAGGACGGCACCACGGTTGCCGATCTTATTGCCGTAAAAGGATTTAATCCGAAGACGATTATTATTGAATACAATTATGAACTTGTGCCGAGTGAATCCTGGAATGGGATTCTTCTTAAAGAAGACGACCGCCTTGAGATATTGAGGTTTGTGGGAGGAGGTTAAGACTGTGGAAGATTTTCTGAAAATTGGTGACAGAGAGCTGACGAGCCGACTGTTCCTCGGAACGGGCAAATTTTCATCGAACAAGTTAATCCCTGAAGTCGTGAAAGCCTCAGGCGTTCAGGTGGTTACCGTTGCCCTCAGGAGAGTGGATACGGCATTTGAAGAAGAAAATATCGCTGCGTATGTGCCCGGAGATTGCATCCTCATGCCCAATACGTCCGGAGCCAGAAATGCAAAGGAGGCGATCAGGATCGCCAGGCTGGCAAGAGCGGCGGGGTGTGGTAACTGGGTGAAGATAGAAGTGATCACCGATAACAGGTATCTCCTTCCTGATAACTACGAAACGATCAAGGCCACCGAAACCTTATCCGCGGAAGGATTTGTGGTCTTACCTTACATGAGCCCTGATCTGATGGTGGCGAAGAAACTAATAGAGGTGGGAGCTGCGGCGGTAATGCCATTGGGGTCTCCTATCGGCAGCAACCGGGGGCTCAGGACACGGGAGCTGGTGAGGATTTTAGTGGAAGAGATTCCTCTTCCCATCGTTGTTGACGCCGGTCTCGGGCGACCTTCCGAAGCGGCGGAGGCCATGGAAATGGGGGTTGCCGCAGTCCTGGTGAACACCGCCATCGCCACCGCGAACGATCCTGTTGCCATGGCCAGGGCGTTCAGCATGGCCGTCAAGGCGGGGCGCATGGCATATTTGTCCGGACCCGGTGAAATCGTCGATTACGCGAGGGCATCATCGCCTCTCACGGGATTCTTGCGGGAATAAAATATGGGAATATGTCCATATGAGTTTCTATGAAGAAATCAAAAAATATGCGCTCTTTGATTTCGAGAGCTTCTTCGAGCGCATAGACGTCAGGGACGTGAGGAAGACTATTGCCAGGAGCCGCCTGAGCGAACGGGATTACCTGATCCTTCTGTCACCCACGGCGGAACAATGCCTGGAAGAAATGGCACAAAGGGCCCACCGCCTCACGATTCAACATTTCGGCAGGGTAATCTTTCTGTATACTCCGCTTTACCTCTCCAACTATTGCGTGAACCATTGCGTATACTGCGGATTCCAGGTCAACAATAAGATGGAGAGGAAGAAACTTAATTTCTCTGAAGTAGATGAGGAAGCCCGGATCATTGCCGCCACAGGTCTCAAGCACATTCTTATTCTCACCGGGGAGTCCAGGAAGGATTCACCGGTTTCCTACATCAAGGAGTGTGTGGAGGTTCTGAAAAAATATTTTACCTCTATCAGTATTGAGATATATCCCATGGATGAGCATGAGTATGCCGAGTTGATAGCCGCCGGGGTGGATGGTCTGACCATCTATCAGGAGGTCTACGACGAAAATATATACAGTGAGCTTCACCCGGCCGGACCGAAGCGCAATTACCGGTATCGCATGGAAGCGCCCGAAAGGGCATGCCGTGCAGGAATCCGAACGGTTAATGTGGGGGCTCTCCTGGGACTGAACCGGTGGCGGAGCGAAGCGTTTTTTACCGGACTCCACGCGGATTACCTCCAGAACAGATTCCCCGATGTGGAGGTGAGCATATCACCACCACGGATGCGTCCCCACCTGGGCGGCTTCCCGCCCCCATTCGCAGTAACCGACAAAAACCTGGTGCAGTACATGTTAGCCTTCCGGTTATTCATGCCCCGGGGAGGAATCACCGTTTCTACAAGGGAGCGGGCCGGACTGCGGGATCACCTCATCAAACTGGGGGCAACCAAAATGTCGGCCGGATCGAGCACCTCTGTAGGAGGACGCCTCGATTTCGACTCCGCCGGTCAGTTCGAAATATCGGACGAACGGAGCGTATCCGAGATGGCCATGATGCTCTACTCCCAGGGTTATCAGCCCGTGTACAAAGACTGGCAGATGATATCAGAGGAGCCTCCATGAATGATTTTGAAAAATCACTTGCAGAAGTTCTTGGCGAGGAAAATCTCATAAAAATCCAGGAAACGCGGGTAGGAATCGCCGGTGCCGGGGGACTCGGATCGAATTGTGCCCTGTTTCTTGTCAGGTGTGGCTTCAGAAAGTTAAGAATTGTTGATTCCGATGTGGTGGAAATGAGCAATTTGAACCGC
>VGTB01000138.1 GCA_016874835.1 Deltaproteobacteria bacterium
TTAAGATCCGTCTGAATTGCCGGCATGGCGCTCAGCTTTCCGTTAATGAAGGTGAAGCCCCTTTCCTCCGTTGTCATCCCCAGTTTTGCCAGCAGGTCTTGTAGTGTGGATCCTGGCGGAATGTTCAACTGTACATGAGCATGACTTCCCTGGGAAGTTTCTCCCCCGAACCGGGCCAGACTCCCGTATAACCAGACGTCGACAGTGATATTTCCCATGTCCTACCCGCCACCAACCGGCGGGAAAATCCCTACCTCGTCCTCCGGTTTCAGGATCCAGTTGGGCGGCTGGGTCCGTCCGTTTACAAAGGTTACTTTTACCCCTCCTTCCGGTATTTCCAGCTTCCCGATCAGGTCTGCCACGGCAGCGCCATCGGGGAGTTCAATATCGAAAGGAATCCCGGCAACGGCGCCGGGGATATAACGGCACAATGTCGCGTACACTCTCACGGTGATTTTCATAGGGATCGTAAATGGAAAAGCTGGACAGGCAAAGTGTGTCCCGTCCAGCTTTCGGATGAATTACATTTCGCCATACACCGAATCTAAGGCTTTTTCCGGGACATCGAAGACGTGGTTGTGAGGCGGCAATTGCTCAATCGTCATGAATTCCGGGACTCGGTCTAATTCCTTGCCGAGACCGGCCGCTTCGTTAAATGCCCGTTCCTTCTTTAGGACTTCCGCACCATATGCATTGACATCGTTCGCTGTCCACTTTGTTCCCAACACGCCGTTGCACTCGTCGATCATGCCCTGGAATCCCGCGGCTATATCTAAAATCGCAAAGGCGATGAACAGGCAATGTCCGGTGGAATCGATGAAGGCGGTTGCCGCCTGAAAAGCCCTGCTCAGGGCCGCTTTTCCCTCCGGTGTAAGGGGATCCTGCTTCCCCGATACTCCTAATATCTCCGGTGCAATGGTGTATCCTGCCGTATGATCTGCACCCATCGTGCTGGTGGCGTAAGTAATGCCGATTCCCTTCACCGCACGCGGTTCATAAGCGGGCATGCCCTGTCCCTTCACTGCGGGTACTCGCACCACACCGAACGCTTTTCCGGCAAATCCGGTACCACCGCCTAAAGCGCGCCCTAATGCGGATCCCTTGCCCATTTCCTTGATCAGCCGGATGGCTCCTTTGCTGTCTCCAAAGGGAATGACACCCCCCTCCATGGCAACGGCGATCGTTACCCCGGTCTCTATGGTATCCAGTCCGTATGCGTTGCAGAGATGTATCATCGTGGCGATGTCATCCAGATTGTCTATCCCGCAGTTGGCTCCCAATGCCCAGTCGGACTCGTACTCCACACACGATGCACGTTTCGATCCATTGACGTTGTACCAGGTATTAGAGCACTTGATGGTGCAGCCGGGGCTGCAGGCATGATTGTAGACCTCCTTCCCCACACGCTGTTTATTGCCTTCGAAGATGGCTTCACCGGCGATTTTCGCTGCTCCCTCAAAACGGCCGCTGGAAAAATTGCGGGTCGGCAGGCCCCCCGCTTCGTTCAAAATGTTGATAAGGACCGCCGTTCCGTATGTATTGAGTGCTCCCTTGGGTTTTGTGATGTCGTGGGTCTGCAGAGCCTCTAACATCTTTTTCCTGCCTTCTTCAAAGAGGACTTTGTCGGCAATTTCCACACCGGGGGCGCCGTTCGCATTGAGAACGATGAACTTGAGAGATTTGCTGCCCATTACGGAACCGAGACCGCCGCGCCCTGAATATCTGCTCGGGCGTTTCGCCAGATCGTTGAATACCACTCCCGCATTGCCGTACCCGTGTTCTCCCACCATGCCGCAGCCGGCGATGGAAATTTTTTTGCCGAAACGTTTGTAGAGTTTGGGAAATACTTTGTAGAGATCCTTTTTCGTGTATTCAGTGGCATCGAAGAATTCCACTTTTGGTTTACCCGCAGCAACGTCCCAGGTAACTGAGACCCCATGAAACATTTTTTTATCGGCGGGTTTGCCTTCGACCACGAGAGCTTTTATCTGCATCCTCGCGATGTCTCTTCCCCATGATGAGCCCGCATTGGATTCCTTGATGCCGCCGGTGAGGGGTGATTTGGCACCCACCGATATGCGTGATGAAGTCGGTGCGGTTGTTCCCGTTACGATTCCCGGTGAAAATACAAGTTTGTTGTGGGGGCCCAATGGATGGCAAAGAGGGGGAACTTCTTCAGAAACAAGGGTGGATGTCATTGCCCGGCCGGCTAAATTTTTGTAGGCTGAAGGCAGTTCCTCCAGGCGATAACTCAAATCGGTCATATTAATTCTTAAAATCCACATGGCGCTTCCTCCTTTTAGACGCATTTGTTGCCATGGAATGACGATTAATGTCCTAAATACTTCATATTGCCTGAATGTTTTTTATTTTTTTTCACCTCCCTTCGTATGAACACATCGGAGATGCTGAGTGCCGGTGAGTGAAAATTGTAAATAGTTTGCGGATGAACTTTTCGATATATACGGGGTTGCAACTTATTGGATTCAAGGTACATAAGATCATGGATAATGTCAAAGAAAAAGTCAAAGATTTGATCATAGACATCTCATGATTGTAGAATCACCATTGAGGTAGCATCGACGTTTGTCTTGAAACAAACGGTAATCTTTGATAACTTCCCGCAGGGCTATTAAAAGGAGATTCTCCGCGGGATACTGCGGGAAGTCTCTCTCGGCAGGAAGGAAACAATATTGATGAGTTGGAAAGATCGGACGGGGAGCGGAACGTTACGAAGAAAAGATAGCGGCCGCAGAGTGAGGCTCATGGGATGGGTCGATGCGTTGAGGGATCACGGGGGACTCCTGTTTATACATCTTCGTGACAGGAGCGGAATCGTCCAGGTTGTGTTCAATCCGGAACGGTCATCACCGCGCGTCTGCTCACAGGCGGCAACTCTGCGAAATGAATTCTGTGTTGCGGTGGAAGGGCAGGTGGTCGAACGGGTGCCGGGAACGGAGAATCCGAACTTGGAAACAGGGGAGATTGAAGTCGTCGCGGAAGAAATCGATGTCCTCAGCAGATCTCAGACACTCCCTTTTCCGATTTCGGAAAAGGCTATGGTTTCCGGTGCAACGGTGCATACAGATTCCGTTTCCGAAGATTTGAGGCTTCAGTACCGTTATCTCGATCTGCGCCGCCCTTCCATGCAGGATCATCTGATCAAACGGCATTTGATCAATAAGTGCGTGCGTCACTATCTAAACGAGCAGGGGTTCATTGAAATCGAGACGCCGATGCTGACGAAAAGCACCCCGGAAGGAGCGAGGGATTACTTAGTTCCCAGCAGGATACACGAACAGCGATTTTATGCTCTGCCCCAGTCGCCGCAACTGTTCAAACAACTTCTCATGGTCAGCGGCTTTGAACGCTATTACCAGATTGTCCGGTGTTTCCGGGATGAGGATCTGCGGCCCAACCGGCAACCCGAATTCACCCAGCTTGATCTGGAAGCATCTTTTATCGATGAAGAATTTATATTCGAGCTCGTTGAGGAACTCACCGTCAGGATGTTTACCGTCGGGGGTATCATACTGCCCCGGCCTTTCCCGCGGATGACCTACCGGGAAGCAATCGACACTACCGGCACCGATCGACCGGATCTTCGTTTTGGACTGAGGTTCATCGAAGCCACCGATATTTTTCGGAACACCGGATACGGGATTTTTCGTCAGATCCTTCAGCGGGAAGGGTGTATCAAGGGAATCAACATCAAGGGACAGTCTGAAAAATTAAGTAAGAACGTACTTCAGAACGAGTATGCAAAAGATATCGTACCCTCCTTCGGCGGCAAGGGAATGACGTGGATGCGGGTATTGGACGGTCACCTGGAATCAAATATCGTCCAGTTTTTCAGCCATGAAGAACGGCAGGCGATTCTCACGCGCTTCGGTGCCGAAAATGGTGATGTGGTCATCATGATCGCCGATCCCGAGTACCAGGTTGTGACGTCTGTTCTGGGGCAGTTACGTCTTCATCTGGCACACCGGCTGGATCTTATTCCCCGGGATGTGTTTTGTCCTGTATGGATCACCGAATTCCCGCTCTTCGAAGTCACCGATGAGGGAATCGCATCGAACCATCACCCCTTTACCGCTCCGGACAGGACTGATTTCGATCCTGCGGATCGTGAAAAACTCCTTTTTCTGCGATCCAGGGCTTATGACCTGGTGATTAACGGGGAGGAACTGGGGGGAGGCAGTATCAGGATCAATGAGAAGGAAATCCAGCAAAAGATCTTTCAAGCCCTGGGACTTTCGGAAGAGGATGTCCGGAAAAAGTTCGGATTCTTCCTGCAGGCCTTAGATTACGGCGCTCCCCCTCATGGAGGGCTGGCATTGGGTATGGACAGGGTGGTTTCCATGGTCCTGGAGACTCCTTCGATCCGCGAGGTGATCGCTTTCCCGAAAAATCGAAGCGCTTATTGTCCCCTCACTGAAGCGCCGTCGGTCGTTGACCGGGAGCAACTTGCGGAGCTCGGCCTCCTTGATCTGGGTGAAACCACGGTGCTCCCCGGTGCTGAACGGAAGAAAGACTTGATCGACTCCTTATCGTGGGTATCCCGGATCGGCGTGAAGGGCCACGAGCGCCCTGGGATTCTCGAGGCCCTTGCAGAGGCCGAGGTTCTGGCATCAACGGTCGATGTCCGGGCTGGCAATGAAGACCCGCTTTTTACTGTCGCCCCGGTAACCAATCGCAGCCGGAAAAGTGCGGTGGCAAGGAGGTCTCCGCTTGCGGAAAAGGGAGAGATATTTAAGAACGCCCCCG
>VGTB01000139.1 GCA_016874835.1 Deltaproteobacteria bacterium
AAAATACTGCTAAATCTATTCATCAGGGTGCCTCCTTTTCAGGTTTTCGTTTCCTTGTTGCAAAGAAACTTCTACCTGATTGTGTGCACCCTTTCAATTTCTAAATCTATCTTGGACAGATGTGATTCTTATTAATAAAGTTGAGAAGAAGTGAATAGGGAACCCCAACTCATGGATACAGATAATACGGGTGACGTTATTCTCGGAATCGTCAGAGATCTGGTGAGGGAACTGCGACAGCGCAGGCCATTGACGCGTCCGGTGACCATTGATAGTTCACTGGCGCGTGATCTCGGGCTGGACAGCCTCGCCCGTGTGGAGCTTGTCAGTCGTCTTGAGAGAACCTTCACTATCACCTTGCCGGAACGGGTTTTTGCAGATGCCGAGACTCCCCGTGATTTGCTGAGGGCTGTTCGGAGTGCCGGTCCTTCCAGGGAGATTGCGAAAACGCCTGAGAGACGAATTCAGCAATTGGATAAGGAGCTCTCAGTGCCTTACACCGCGGACACGCTCACCGACGTTCTGAAGTGGCACCTGAGAGTTCACCCTGATCGTCCCCACATACGATTCTACAGTGATGAGGGGGAGGGGGAGATTATGACGTACCGGGAGTTCATGGAAGGTGCGTCGGCTGTTGCCGCGGCGCTGCAAAGCAGAGGCCTGATGCCCGGAGGCCGCGTAGCCCTCATGCTTCCTACAGGCGATGAGTACTTCTACGCCTTCATGGGTATTGTGCTTGCGGGTGGCGTTCCCGTTCCCATATACCCTCCTGCTCGCCGGAGCCAGATAGAGGATCACCTGCGGCGCAACAGCGCTATTCTGAGGAACTGCGGAGCCTCCATCATGATTATCATGCCGGAAGCCAAGCGGTTTGCTCAGGTTCTCAAAACTCAGGTGGAAAATCTGCGGAGCCTGGTGACAGTGAATGAGTTGAGATCGGAATCCCGTATTCATCAGGATACAAGGATAGGAAGCCAGGACATCGCATTTCTTCAGTACACTTCTGGCAGTACGGGAAATCCCAAAGGGGTTATTCTTACGCATGCCAATCTCCTGGCCAACATACGGACAATGGGCGATGTCGCCAGGATAAGCGCCAGCGATGTGATGGTGAGCTGGCTCCCCCTGTATCACGACATGGGACTGATCGGAACCTGGCTGAACAGTCTTTACTACGCGGGGTTACTGGTAGTCATGTCTCCTCTCAGCTTTTTGTCCAGACCGGAACGGTGGCTCTGGGCGGTTCACCGGTACCGGGGCACTTTATCGGCGGCACCTAATTTTGCATATGAACTCTGTCTCAAGAGAGTGCGCGACGAGGATATACGGGGACTGGATCTGAGTTCCTGGCGGGTTGCCTGCAACGGCGCGGAGCCGGTGAGCCCCGAAACGGTTGAACGCTTCTGCCAGCGCTTCAGTGCCTACGGATTCCACCGGGAGGCATTCATGCCCGTCTACGGTCTGGCAGAATGTTCTCTTTGCGTGACTTTCCCGCCCTTAGACAGGGGACCGGTCATCGACAGAATTCAAAGGGATCCCTTCATGTTAGATGGCAGGGCTGTACCGGCGGGGCAGGCAGAGACCCGGGTTCTCAATTTTGTGTCATGCGGCCTGCCTGTTCCTGGCCATGAGGTTCGTATCGTGGATCCTGCCAATATCGAGGTTCCTGAACGATACGAGGGGAAACTCCAGTTCCGGGGACCTTCGGCAACGAGCGGTTACTTCCGGAATCCGGAAGATACGAAGCATCTCTTTCACGACAGCTGGCTGGAATCGGGTGATATGGCATATATCGCAGGAGGTGAGGTGTTCATTACCGGCCGTACCAAGGATATCATAATATGCGCCGGTCGCAATATCTATCCCCAGGAACTGGAGGAGGCAATCGGGAATATAGAAGGTATTCGTAAAGGCAACGTTGTCGTTTTCGGCACTGACGACCCTGCTACGGGGACAGAGCAGCTCATCGTATTGGCGGAAACGAGGGAAGAATATCCCCTGAAACTGGAGGATCTTCGATTTGAGATCAATGCCCTCACCATGGACCTGGCAGGAACATCCGCGTACAATGTAGAATTGGCGCCTCCGGGGACCATCCTCAAGACCTCCAGCGGTAAGATCCGCCGTTCCGCCAATCGCCATCTCTATGAACGCGGACAGATCGGAAAAAAGCAGGTGATGGCCTGGTGGCAGATAGTGCGCGTGGTGCTCTCAGGGGCGCTGCCGGAGCTGCGCCGCCTGCGGCATGTTGTGTCCTCCGGGCTGTATGCTGCATACTGCTGGAGTCTATTTTGTGTGATGGCTCCTTTTACATGGCTTTACGTTGTCCTGGTACCGGGAGCATCATGGCGGTGGTCTTTTATGAGGAAAGCGGCCCGCTTTCTGGCGAGGGCTTCTCTCACACCGCTTTTCATTCAGGGTACGGAAAATCTGCCAAGAGGTCGCCCCTGCATAATCGTTTCCAATCACGCAAGTTATATAGACAGCTTCATCATGGTTGCGGCCCTGCCGTTGGAGTTTAGCTTTGTCGCCAAGGCCGAGCTTATCAGGAACATTTTTAGTCGTGTGTTTCTGGATCGAATCTTAACTGAGTACGTGGAGCGATTTGATAAGCTAAAGGGCGCAGAGGACGCCCGCAGGATTTCCTCTGCTGCACAAACCGGCCGGTCGCTCCTTTTTTTCGCGGAGGGTACCTTTACCCGGGTTCCGGGACTTCTCCCCTTTCATATGGGTGCTTTCCTCGCGGCCGCCGAAGCTCGCATTCCTGTCGTGCCGGTGGCCATAAGAGGCACCCGCTCTATATTTTTAGAAAATACCTGGTTTCCCCGTCGCGGGATCATCACCGTCACCGTAGGCAAACCCATTGATCCCGTTGAGCTGAGAGATGAGGGAAAGGACGCCGTGTGGGCGACCGCTTTGAAACTCCGGGAATCCGCCCGTGAACACATTCTGCGCTACTGCGGGGAACCCGATCTGGCGGATGAGAAATCTCCCTTGTTATGAATACAATTAAGCTGACGTAGCGGTGGTAAAAATCCGTGTGCCCATAATCGACATCTGAGATGCATGCGATGATTAGATCACTGAGTGACTTTTCAAGGATTGCACGGGAAAAAGGCCCTAAAAAGCTTGCCGTCCTTGCCCCTGAGGATGAGGAATTCATGCGTGCGTTGAAAAGAAGCTGGCAAATGGGGTATGTCGAACCCGTTCTTATCGGTAATGCAGAAAGAATGGGACAGGTCGCGGATAAGGTCGAATTCGATATCAGCAGATTCGAAAAGATTATCGGTGAGGACCGGCAGGCCATTGCTGATTTAGGGATAAGCCTGCTCTTTACAGGGAAACTGGCTATCGCGAGCAAAGGGCAGATTCCCACCTCTTACATTTACCGCTCAATCATCAGGGAAGAGGGAAAAGCGGGTTCGGGCATGACCGTGAGCGTGAAATGGAAATACATCGAGGAAGTGGGAAAATATCTGAGGGTTATTCTGTTGGAAGATGGTGAAACGATTCATAATGCGTTTTTCGATAGAAGTTATAAGGAGGATTAAGAATGAAAATCCGCTACTTTACAGATACAGATACCGCGCTCATTGAATTTTCAAATGAGTTGATTTCTGAAACGAAAGAAATATCGGAAAATCTCTATATTGATTTGGATGACAAGGGCAACCTTGTCAGTATGACCATCGAGCACGCCAAAGAAAAGGCCAATCTTTCGGAAGTGTCGTATTTGCAAATGGAAAAAATGTTGCGTGACAAGGCAACCAAGCCGACTCGTTCCACTCGCGGCTGATTTTTGTGTTACAATCATAATAAGGGATCATAATAAGCTTAATAAAGGATAGCCACTAATTCGATAATACGCATGATAATCGGTGGCTGTCCTTATTTTTGGGTTTTCTGTTTGACATTTGTTATTCGGTATGCAAGGAAAACAGGGACAACAGAGCAGGGAAAATTCTCAGGAAGAGCACGATGAGCATGGCGAATGAGAGATTTGCCACAGTAGACAGGGTTAGGCAGGGCCTCAGAGACGTCGGATATATCGCCACCGAACAGATTGCCCGTACGGTGTATCTGGCGTATCACCTGGGAAAGCCTGTATTGGTGGAGGGACCCGCGGGAGTGGGCAAGACCGAGCTTGCCAAGGCGGCCGCCTCGTTTATGAACGTTCCCCTGATCCGGCTTCAATGCTATGAAGGCTTGGACGAGTCGAAGGCCCTTTACGAATGGAAATACGGAAAACAGCTCCTCTACACCCAGCTTCTGAAGGATAAACTTGATCGGGTTGTCGGGGCGGAAACGAGTCTCTCCGATTCAATCGATAAGCTTCACCAGTATGATGACATCTTTTTCTCCCCTCAATTCTTAGAACCGAGGCCTCTTCTCAAGGCCCTTCAGGAAAAGGATGGAGCCGTCCTTCTGGTGGATGAAGTGGATAAATCCGATGACGAATTCGAGGCTTTCCTTCTGGAAATTCTTTCCGATTTTCAGGTTTCCATTCCCGAGATCGGAACCGTCGCGGCCACGTCAATACCATTCGTGTTTCTCACCAGCAACAGCACAAGAGAACTCAGTGAGGCATTGAGAAGGCGCTGTCTGCATCTTCATATTTCATTTCCCGA
>VGTB01000140.1 GCA_016874835.1 Deltaproteobacteria bacterium
TGATATGAGTACAAATATGTATCTTATTCCCTGACGCTCTCTGTACCGCATCAATGAAAGTTTCCGCTGGATGTCCCCTGTTGATGAATCTCAGTGTTTTGTTATGGATTGACTGAAGGCCCAGTTCCAGCCATACATGTGTATCCCTCGCATATTCTCGCAGGAGTTCTATTACCTCATCCGGAACGCAATCCGGCCGCGTACCGATGGAGATGCCGATGACATCCTCCTCCCGGAGGGCCTCGTCATACAGTGACTTCAGTTTTTCGACCGGGCCGTAGGTGTTTGTGAATGTCTGAAAATAGGCGATGAACCTTCCCGCGTTTCTGTGTTTTCTGTAAAATTCTTTCCCCCGGCGTATCTGCTCGCTTACGGGAGGGAGCGGGCCTGCCTGTCTCAGGCGGGAGCCGCGACCGTAACAGTAGATGCATCCTCCGGTTGATACTGTCCCATCCCGGTTGGGGCAGGTGAATCCCGCATCAATCTGGAGTTTGTAGACCCTGCATCCGAAACGATTGAGCCAGAAACTCTTCAGATCATAGTATCTTTTCTTGTTATTCCAGAATGTAGGCTTCAATAAAAACTCTTTTTGTATTGTAATGTGTAAATTGATATTATTAAATTATACTGGAGACTGCAATATATTCTCTGTTATTCTGAAGACGTTGTGAGAGAATATGGGAAGCTTGTTACGATCAGGCAGATATTTTTTTGTTCTGTGAGGTGAGGTCTACATTTTGAGTAAACATTACGATGTCATCGTCGTAGGCGGAGGTCATGCGGGTTGCGAGGCGGCACTGGCAGCGTCACGGATGGGATGTTCTACGATTCTGTTTAATATTAATCTTGATTCCGTGGCCCTGATGTCGTGCAATCCCGCCATAGGCGGCCTTGCCAAAGGTCAGTTGGTGAAGGAGATCGATGCGTTGGGTGGCGAGATGGGAAAGATTGCCGATAAAACGGCCGTCCATTTCCGTCTGCTGAATGCATCTAAAGGGCCGGCGGTCCAGTCCTCCCGTTTCCAGTGTGACAAGCAGCTTTACCGGCTTGCCATGAAAGCTGTTGTGGAGAAGGAAAAGAATCTTCATCTCAGGCAGACGCTTGTGGATCGCCTGGTAGTTGAGGGTAAACGTGTCATCGGGGTGGAAGATCATACGGGTGTTTTTTATAAGGGGAACGTGGTGGTGATCACTACCGGGACATTCCTCAACGGCATGATCCACGTCGGCACAGTACATTACCCCGCGGGAAGGGCCGGTGAAATAGCATCCATCGATCTCGCGGAATCGCTGAAATCTCTGGGATTCGAAATGGGCCGCATGAAAACGGGTACACCTCCCAGGTTGCGGGCCTCAACCATCGATTTTTCGAGGCTCGAACGCCAGGACAGCGATCCTGATCCGGAACCGTTTTCTTTTACCACGGAAGAACTGCGTGAGGAGAGGCTTCCTTCGTATTTTTCCTATACGACGAAAGAGACCCACAGAATCATCAGAGAAAACATCATGCATTCGCCACTCTATTCGGGTGTTATTAAAGGGGTCAGTGCGCGTTACTGTCCTTCTCTCGAGGATAAAGTCATGCGCTTCTCTGATAAAGAGAGACATCCGGTAGTGCTGGAGTTGGAGGGTCTGAATACTGAGGAGATTTATGCGAAAGGCTTAGGAAATTGTCTGCCGCTGGACCTCCAGGAAAAGATAGTCCGGAGCGTACCCGGCCTGGAGGAAGCCGAGATCATGCGTTCCGCGTATGCCATTGAATATGACTTCGTCCAGCCGACCCAACTCAAGCCGACTCTGGAAACCAAGCTGATCGAAGGGTTGTATATGGCGGGGCAGATAAACGGTACTTCGGGATATGAGGAAGCTGCCGCCCAGGGGCTCTGGGCGGGTATAAATGCAGCCATGGCGGTTCAGGGGCGTTCCCCCTTCGTCTTGGACCGTTCCGAGGCCTATATGGGAGTCCTGGTAGATGATCTCATTACCAGGGGCGTAGATGAACCATACCGGATGTTTACTTCCCGTGCGGAGTATCGTTTGATTCTCCGGGAGGATAACGCCACCTTCCGCCTTATGGGAAGAGGGTATGATCTCGGGTTGATCCCGAAGGAGCACTACGATCGCATGCAGGAAAAGATGTGTCAGGTCCAGGAAGGCATTCGCAGTCTCTCTTCTGTAAGGATTTATCCGGGTTCCGAGGTGAACACGATACTTCAGGAAATAGGTACTGCCCCAATTAAGAATCCTGTGACACTCTATCAACTTCTCCGGAGGAGCGAGATTTCATATGACGACCTGAAGCGATTTGCCGGCTGGGAACCGGTGAAAGATAGAATGGTGATCAAGCAGATAGAGATTGAAGCCAGGTATGAGGGCTACATCAAACGACAGCTGGACTCAGTGATGAAGATGAAGGCTCTTGAAGGGAAAAAGATCCCCCGGGGAATAGATTATCATTCTGTACCGGGCCTCTCAAATGAATTGAAAATGAAACTAAGTAAGGTGGGACCTGTTACTATCGGCCAGGCGGAGAGAATCCCCGGGATGACACAGGCCGCCATTACCGCCATACTGGTTACGATGAAAAAGATGGAGATCGAAACGGCGTCTCAGCAGAAGAAGGAAGCCCCATCGCAATGAACAGACTCAAATTGATTACCCGGTGACCGAATCCAATTTTTTTCCGCGCAGCATTCATACAAAACACTAATCTGATATTCATTAATACCGCTATTGGTCTTATTTTTGCTATTATGAGTGAAAAAGTACGTTTTATTAGTGGTAAAAAGTTACAAAAATGTGTTTAATGTGGTACGTATCTCATCATGAAAGGAGGTAACTATGTCTTATAATTGGGGGCCATTCTTCATTGTTCCTTCCGGTACACTGAGGGTTCTTTCGGGGAGGGTTGTGTTAAGAGAAAGTTATGATGAAGACCTGTTGAAAAAGGAACTGGAGATGTTGGGATTTACAGGTGCAGCGATCAAAGCAACCAATCCGTGGTACTTTCGGAAAAAGAACACTGATTCCTGGATCAAGATCGGTGAGTCCTCGGACCGGCAGAACGATTTTTCCGTTCCCTGGGATACCACCACATTGGAGAATGGTGAATACCAGGTTCTGGGTATGATGCACGTGTCTCTTAAAAAAGGAGAAGAAGAACAGATTATTGCCAGACAGAATGTGATGAATATCGTAATTAAAAACTGAATTCTGGTAGTATTGTAAAAAAAAAGAGGAACAAACTTGAGCATTCATAATTACGGAGAGTTAGCAACCCTCCACGCAATTGCCAAGATACTTGCTCAACCCAGCGATTTGAAAGACCAGCTGGAAGATGTGCTTAAGGAACTCAGCTCCCGCTTGGGAATGAAACGGGGCATTATTTCCATTCTCGATCGGGAAACGGGTGAGGCGTGGCTTGATGTCGCCCATGAGATCGATGTTGAGGGGCTTCAGGTGATTTACAAACCCGGTGAGGGTATCACAGGTAAAGTGGCGCAAACAGGCCGTCCCATGGCGGTAGCCAATCTGGGAAAGGAGACACATTTTCTTGACCGTACGGGTGCAAGGCGTTTTCTGAACAGATCGGAACTTTCTTTTCTCTGTGTTCCTATAATATACGATGCCCGTGTCGTAGGTGTGATCTCGGCAGATAAAATTGCACGCAGTGTGGATGATCTGGATCATGAGCTGGCAATCATGTCCGAGGTTGCCGAGCTTATTGCGAGAGCAGTCTATACGCGTGCCATTGAAGAAGAGAACCGTCGCCTGCGGATGATTGTTGGCCGGACGAAAGCCCCTTTACCTGATCTTATCGGGAATTCAAAAGCGATGAAGGAAGTTTTTGGACTCATTACGCAGGTAGCCGATACAAGTACGACAGTGTTGATACATGGGGAAACCGGGACCGGCAAGGAGCTTGTGGCCCAGGCCATTCATTTGAACAGCTCGCGTAGAGCCGGGCCGCTCGTACATGTAAATTGTGCCGCTATTCCGGATACGCTCATAGAGAGTGAGCTTTTCGGGCATGAGAAGGGTGCGTTTACGGGAGCATTGCACCACAGGAAGGGGCGTTTCGAAGAGGCCGACGGCGGTAGTATTTTTCTCGATGAAGTTGGTGAGCTTTCAGCGGCAGCACAGGCGAAATTGTTACGGGTCCTTCAGGAAAGGAATTTCCAGCCTTTGGGTTCATCGAAGGTTGTAAAGGTCAACGTCAGAGTGATTGCCGCGACAAATCGGATTCTCGAGGAAGATGTAAATTCAGGACGTTTCCGTTCCGATCTGTATTATCGTCTCAACGTATTTCCCATTTATCTTCCGTCACTGAAAGAGAGGCGCAGTGATATCATTATGCTGGCGGATCACTTTGTCCTGAAGTACGCAAAAGAACTGAGCAAGCCCGTAAAACGTATTTCCCCGGCCGTTCTTGAAATCTTTTGTAACTATCCGTGGCCCGGTAACGTAAGAGAACTGGAAAATTGCATGGAAAGGGCTGTGCTGCTTGCATCCGGTGATACAGTTGAAATTGCT
>VGTB01000141.1 GCA_016874835.1 Deltaproteobacteria bacterium
TCGGTTACATGGCATGTCCCTGCCGGCTCGCATCCGGAATCAGGGCCGATGATCTGGATATCATATGTCCCTGTGACTACCGTGACAGAGACCTCAACGATTACAATGCATGTTATTGCGCCCTGTATGTATCTGAAGCCATCGCCCGGGGGAGACAGACCGCTGGTGCGATACCAGACAGAAGGCCACCCTCCGAAAAGAGAATCCACAAAGAAGAGGAGCGAGCTCACACCGCAACACCTTCTCTCACCTGCCCGGTGTGGCGCTGCCGGGTATGCGGTTACCTGTGTGCCCGGGAACAGCCTCCCGGCGTATGTCCGATCTGCAAAGCACAGAAAGATCGATTTGAGAGGTTCATGTAAAATATGAACGGTATATAAAGTACTTGACTATAAAAACCGTTCATGTAGATTATCTGCGAACATCTTTATTAATTAAGGTAAATGATTGACCAACCTTCTTGAAACCGCCTTTTCAAAAGAATCTCAATTCACCGGGCTCATCTTATTCTCTTCCCTGGATGGTTCATTTTGAATAGGTTTCGAAACACAATGCTCCGCGAAAAAGAGGCGTTCGAAACAACCTGAATTGCAACGGTCTCTTCCGGGAGAAAAAACATCCGAAATAACAGATCGCCATATCAGCGATGATTTCATTTCCTACGGTGTCTTCATTGAAAGAGCAGAAAGGGGTTGCAAATGACGCACGCTAAAATGGGTAACAGGGTGAAAGTTCACTATAAGGGTTCGCTGGATGACGGGAGAGTGTTCGAGTCGTCCCTCGGATGTGATCCTCTGGAGTTCACCATTGGTGGAGGTCAGGTTATTTCGGGCTTTGAAGAAGCAGTGATCGGAATGAGCCAGGGAGAAAAAAAAACAACAAAAATCACCGCAGACAAGGCGTACGGGCCGTACTTTCAGGAAATGGTCGTGGCTTTTGAGCGGACCGAACTGCCCAACACCCTTCGTCCGGAAGTCGGCCAGGTACTCCAGTTTCGCCGGAGCGACGGTTACCGGATTCAGGTAGCGGTAGCGGAGGTATCAGAAACAAGCGTCACATTTGACGGGAATCACCCCCTGGCAGGCAAGGATCTGACGTTTGAGATCGAACTTATCGAAATTGAATGAGTTCTCTTCGGTAAACATTTTCATGACAAGAAAGGTCATTCAAAGGGCATAAAGAAATACTTGACTTCACGGGAGAGATTATTATAGGTTTACGCGCACTCCCGGAGAAGGCAGATTTCGCGTTTCGGGAACACATAAAAAGTTGGTTACAGGCATTTTGAAGTGTAAGGTTAACCACCATATTCTTCGGAATCTTGGTGGGTTTCTCTTTCTGTCATGGTTGCAATCCAACTTTTGAAAAATCTAAGAAAGGAGGATGCAAACAATGTCAGAGGGTATCGTGAAGTGGTTTAATGAAAAGAAGGGCTTCGGATTTATTGCCAATGATGACGGCGGCGATGTATTTGTCCATTTCAGCGCCATTCAGGACAGCGGTTTCAAGACATTAAGTGAGGGTCAGCGTGTCACATTTGACATTCAACAGGGACCTAAAGGCCCGTCTGCCACGAATGTGAAAGCTCTATAGATGGATTTCCATTGGAGGCACTCCTCAATTTACCTCAAGGGGTGCCTCTTTCACGGACAGAACAGTCACACAATATAGAGGATATCTCCATGAACAAAAATTTATATGTGGGAAACCTTTCGACAAGGGTCACGGAAGAAGACCTGAGGGTGAACTTTTCATCCGCGGGCAAGGTTGTTTCGGTAAATATCATCAAAGACAGGCTGACAGGACAATCCAAGGGTTTCGGATTTGTCGAGATGGAAACTGAAGAGGGAGCCAGTGAGGCTATAAAAAAATTCAATGGCGGTCAGCTTGACGGAAACAATATCATCGTAAGTGAAGCCAGGCCGAAACGTGACAGGGGAGCGAGGCCACACCAACCGGGCCGCGGTACTCAATTCAGAGGGGGTCGCGGCAAAAGATTCTGAGACCTCTTCCTCCGACACGCCATCATTCATGATTCACGGGAATCATCAGTATGCCTCACAATACCGTCCCCACGGACTTCGGGAACGCGAGTAGTGCGCCACATTCTTAACACGGTGGCTCTACTGAAAAACCCGATGCTGCACAGCACAATCGTGACCCGGTCATACCAGGAGTTTTCTGTCACATCTCACCAAGAATATGAGGAGAGGATTGCGCGTATTTTCCCGCCTCGCACAAAGCACGCGAAGGCCGCAATCACCGCGGATTCAAAGACCGCCAAGGGTGTGAACCTTTTATGAAGCCTGTGGCATCCCTCGTACGATATTCACAGAGCCCTGAATCCCTCAGAGACGCGGTTTCACTGTGTGAGGGATTCAAGGAATTGAACAAGAATGACCGTGTCCTCATTAAACCGAATTTAGTCACATGGGACGATTCCTTCAAAATAGCCCCCTTCGGCGTGTTTACCACAACACGACTCGTGGAAGATATGGTAATCCTTCTCAAGGATCATGGCTGTTCGGATATTGCTGTCGGTGAAGGATCGGTCGAGATGTCACGGGGGATAGGCACCATGCATACCTTCAGAGGTCTCGGGTACGTGAGAATGGCAAAACAATACGGATTGAAACTCATCGATTTCAATAAGAGCCGTTTCGAACGCATCACGTTACAGAATGGTCTTACGCTGAAAATAGCAAAAGAAGCACTGCAAAGAGAATTTCTCATTAATTTTCCGGTGTTGAAAACCCATGCGCAATCAAAGGTATCGCTCGGACTGAAAAATCTCAAAGGGTGTCTCAACACGTCTTCCAGGAAACTCTGTCACAATGGGGATCCGGGTCTTGAATACTGTTTCCCCTTCGTCGCCGATTATGCAAAACCTTCTCTGACAATCACGGATGGCATCTACGTGCTGGAAAGGGGTGCGTTTCACTTCGGTAACGCCTACAGGAAAGATATCATCGTCGCATCGCGTGATATCCTGGGGAGCGACCTTGTGGCAGCAAAAACAATCGGTTTCGATCCCCCTGATATTACCCACTTTATCGAATACGCGAGACGCCACGAGAATTCCCTCGACCTTCGAGACTATGAAATAAGGGGTGAACGGCTCGAAGATCACATTACGCGCCTCAAATGGGACTGGGGGTGGACCGCAGACAACACAGGCCCTTCCATTTTTGAGAAATTCGGTCTGACCGGCACCGCGGTACCCAAATATGATGAAACCCTTTGCTCGGGATGCTCTCCTTTCGCCAACATGGTGAATATCCTGGTATTGTCCGCATTTAAAGGACACGCGCTCCCCAGGATAGAGATCCTCAACGGAAAGAAAATGCAAGCACGGCCCGGCTATGAAAAAACCATTCTCATCGGCAACTGTATCATCAAGGCAAACAGGACCAATCAGAATATCAAGGAACCTGTCAACGTGAGAGGATGTCCCCCACCGGCAGAATATGTAATCACCGCACTGAGAGAATCGGGACTCGATATCAATGAGAGCGCTTATTACGGGTACCTCACCCAGCAGGGAGCAAAGTACGACAATCGGGAAGGATACGACCTGAACCTATACCAATGAGGAGGATGTGTACCGTCCCGAGCATTTTACCCCGCATGTTTCCTTCCTGCACCGACGTGGCTTTCACGTTCTCAGGACTGATGCTGTGAAATAATACCCGGGAAGAATGTCATCTGCCTGTTGCATTTTACGCTGTCAGACGGTAAAAAGATACGAAGAACAAGAAGGAACCATCAGGAGGTGTGAAAGATGTATCCGATTGCAAATTACGAGACTTACCAGGACTCTCAGGTAATCTTTGCGGAGGGAAGTCACGGTGACTGGGTATATGTGGTTGAATCCGGAGCTGTGGAACTCTCCAAGAACGTGAATGCAAAAAAAATCATCATAGAGATTCTCAAGCCCGGAGATGTGTTCGGAGAACTTGCTTTTATCGCCAATATCCCGAGAACTGCATCAGCACGGGCAGTGGGTGAGACAACCCTTGCCATCATCGACCGCTCTTTCTTAGATCACGAGTACAACAAACTGTCACAGCATTTTCAGGTCATTTTAAAAACGCTTGCACTGCGTCTCAAAAAGACAACAGACGCCCTTGTTGAAACGAAAAAATAACAGTATAGATCCCTTTTCTGATATCCACATCAGAGGTGAAATCCGTGAGCGCAACGCTACTTGTCATAGATGCAAAGTATCCATGGAGCACGATAGCGTCATAACCGTCGACCGGAAACAAAGGCTAGCGATGGGTG
>VGTB01000142.1 GCA_016874835.1 Deltaproteobacteria bacterium
TTTTCAGAAAAGACCTGATCGATATTCTGCGGTCATTGACGCCGGGAACATGGTCTGCCAATCCAGGTCATCGCAACGGGAGAGAAGAAATGCACACGCGCAGGAAATGGGCATTTCTGATCGTTATAGGAACAATACCTGCAGGTGTGGTGGGACTTCTTTTCAAAGATGAAATACACAGGCTCTTCGAATCCGTTGAAATCACCGCCATCATGCTGATGATTACAGGCCTTTTGCTTTTTGCAACCGATTATGTCAAAGATGCAGTGAGACGGGAAAACAGCACAAACATCGTCGACAGCATCATTATCGGTCTTGCCCAGGCAGCCGCAATTATCCCTGGCATATCCCGCTCGGGATCGACGATTGCCTTCGGGATATTCAGGAAACTGGATCGGGAAACTTCGGCTCGGTTCTCCTTTCTTCTTTCAATACCTGCTGTTTCCGGCGCAACCATACTCGAATCACAATACATCACAGGTCTTCAATCAACTGATTTCTTGATTTACGTCGTCGGGTTCACGACGGCTGCGATCACGGCGTTTTTCTCGTTGCATTTTCTCTTTCTCATTCTCAGAAAAATGGTATTAAGGTATTTTGCATACTACTGCTGGTGTGTGGGAACCGCAACGCTGATCTTCAAGATATTTTGAGCCTTACCCCCGCGGATGACATCCGGAGGAATGTTCGGGTCACTATGACATGAAAGAAAAAAAACCGGACAGCACAAAATCAAGAGAAATTAAAGCGGTTATTTTGCTTGCATTCGCTCTCTTTTTCCTCTTGTGCCTCGCATCCTATCACCCCCTGGACCCGTCCTTTACACACTTTGTTCCGGGCAAAGTGAAGACGCATAATTTGATAGGAACTGCAGGATCACATACTGCCGACTCACTCATAAGGCTGGTAGGTGTGAGTGCGTTCGTCATTCCGCTTGTGCTCTTAATTGCGTCCGTCAGATACTTTCTTGACGAGTTCTTCAAAATAAGCATTGCGGGACTTGCCGGTCTCGCCGGCCTTATCTTTTCCCTTTCGACTCTCCTCGCAACATCGATTGGCGACATACAGATATACGGAGTCGTACTCAGGGCGGGAGGACTCCTGGGAATAATCTCGGCGGAATTTTTGAATCAGTACCTCAACCAGACGGGAACATACATCCTCCTGATTCTCGTTCTCCTCATATCCCTCATAGTCATGGTCAACCTCTCACTCGTTACGTTTGGCAGACAAAGCAAAAATATTGTCATTGCCTCAGGGAATGCATTGAAAGTCCTCGTCGAGAAAAGTATGGAACTCTTTAAGAGGAAAAAAGCGGAAGCCCCTGATGAGAAGAGGAAACCCGGGAAAACAGCACCCGTGATAGATGTTCCCTCACCATGGCCGGAAAAAGTGCGCCGGAAAAAAACCGAGCAGGCGCAATTTGATTTTTATCAGAGAGACGGTGATTTCCAGTTACCATCACTTTCACTGTTGGACCAGGTCGAACGGAAAGATACAAGAATAAAACGGGAAAGCCTCATTATGAATTCCCGGATACTTGAAAAAAAACTTGCTGACTTCGGTGTCGAGGGTAAGGTCGTGGAGATCAAGCCCGGCCCGGTAATCACCATGTATGAGCTGGAACCGGCCCCGGGTGTCAAGATCAATAAAGTAACCAGCCTTGCCGATGATCTTGCGTTGGCACTCAGGGCACCGAGTATCCGCATCATAGCCCCCATTCCGGGCAAGTCGGTCATCGGTATAGAAATCCCGAACCATGAACGGGAGTCGGTTCACCTGAAAGACGTTCTCGATCATGAGACGTTTCTCGAATCACAGTCTAAGCTGCCTATTGCCTTGGGCGAGGACATTGTAGGTTCCCCGGTGATTACTGACCTTGCAAGGATGCCTCACCTTCTCATTGCCGGAACAACGGGATCAGGAAAGAGTGTTTCTCTCAATGCAATGATATGCAGCATCCTTTTCAAGGCACCTCCCGACGAGGTCAAATTCCTGATGATTGACCCGAAGAGACTCGAACTTTCGGCATATGAGGGCATACCCCACCTCCTGCACCCCGTCGTTGTTGATCCGAAAAAGGCCTCTCATGTTCTTAAGTGGGCAGTTGAAGAAATGGAGAGACGATACCAGACCATCGTTGAACTGGGAGTTAAAAGTATCGATGCGTTCAACAAACTGATTGAAAAGAAAGAGAAAGAACAACTGTTGAAACAGCCCCAATCAGATGAAGAAAGAAGCCAGGCCGCAAAGCGAGTGCATGTTAAACTGCCTTACATCATAATCGTGATCGATGAACTCGCGGATTTGATGATGGTCGCGCAGAGAAACGTCGAGGAGTCTCTCGCCCGCCTTGCCCAGATGGCCAGGGCTGCCGGAATTCACCTGATAATCGCGACCCAGAGGCCGTCGGTTGATGTAATTACAGGCGTGATCAAAGCGAACTTCCCCACACGCATATCCTTCCAAGTCTCCTCAAAGGTGGACTCCCGAACGATCATTGATCAATTAGGGGCTGAAAATTTGCTGGGTTCCGGTGACATGCTCTTCATGCCGCCGGGAACCTCGAAACTGACACGCATCCACGGTCCCTACGTTTCGGAGCGCGAGATAGAAAAGATTGTGGACTTCATAAAAAAACAGGCTGCGCCAATGTTTGATCAATCAATCGCGGAATACCACCCGGAGTCAGTGGAAGGGGGGAAAGCTGACGACGAATTCGATGAGAAATACGACGAGGCTGTTGAATTGGTAACGGAACTGGGCCAGGCATCAATATCCCTCGTACAGCGATATCTCAAAGTCGGGTATAACCGCGCCGCGCGAATGATTGAACGCATGGAAGCAGAAGGAGTCGTTGGACCCTCTGATGGTGTCAAGCCGAGAAAAGTGCTCGCCAGAAAGATTCCCCGTTGAAATACAGAAAAGTCCACATCACCAGCCTCGGTTGTCCTAAAAATCTCGTTGATTCCGAGGTCATGGGTGCTCTCCTCTCGAGGAGCGGCTACCATGTCCTTCCCCGGGATGAAGAAGCGGACATCATCGTGATCAATACCTGCGCATTCATTCTGCCTGCAAAGGAGGAATCCATACACGAAATTCTGAAGGCGGCCGAACTCCGGAAAGGGAAAGAGAAAGCCCGCTATCTTGTCGTCACGGGGTGCCTCCCCCAGAGATATGGAAACACCCTGGAACAGGAGCTTCCGGAGGTTGACCTTTTCCTCGGAGTCGGAGAAATTCCGAATATCGTATCCCACTTAGATAGGCTCACCGCCCGAGGACCGCAAGGACACCGGTCAGTCATCGGGAACCCGTCCTTTCTGATGGACGCGACCTATCAGCGCCTGTTATCAACACCATTCCACACGGCATACCTCAAAATAGCTGAAGGGTGCTCCCACCGCTGCTCATACTGTATAATCCCCTCTCTCAGAGGGAATGCAAGGAGCAGAAAGATTGATGATATCCTGACCGAAGCTGAAATTCTCGCGAGGGGAGGTGTAAAAGAGATCATCATCACCGCCCAGGATACAACGGCCTACGGACGCGATCTTAAAAAGGGTAAATCATCCCTCAGCGACCTGTTGAAAAATCTCTCTCTCATACAGGGAATAGAATGGATGCGGCTGCTCTATACGAATCCGGTTGGTATTACCGAAAATTTACTCGCAACGATGAGGGACGAAGAAAAAATATGCAATTACATCGATATGCCAATTCAGCATATCGATAACGGCATTCTTAAGGCCATGAACAGAAAGGGGGAGAGCAGCCTGATCAGAAGAACTATTGAGCGGGTAAGAGCAACAATCCCTCATGTGACCTTGAGAACCTCTCTCATTGTCGGTTTCCCGGGCGAAACGCCAACAATATTCAAGAGGCTGATTGCGTTCATCCGGGAAGTGAGGTTTGATCACCTGGGGGTTTTCACATACTCCCGGGAGGAAAGCACGAAAGCGGCTTCATTTTCTTCACAGGTACCGGAGAAGCAAAAAGAGTTCCGCAGGCATGTTCTCATGAGTGAACAGGCTTCAGTTTCTCTCGCAATCAATCGGTCTCTGATCGGATCAACACAGGAAGTCCTCATCGAAGGGAAAAGCGCCTCTTCAGAATTTCCCCTGAGGGGGCGGTGCCGCAGACAGGCTCCCGACATCGACGGCATTACCTTTGTAAAAGGAGGAAATGTCGTTGCAGGAGATATCATTTCGTGCACGATTGTTGCTGCTGATCACTACGA
>VGTB01000143.1 GCA_016874835.1 Deltaproteobacteria bacterium
TCGTTCCCACGATAATCGGTGCATCCGGATTTTCCTTGGTGTCTCCCGTCAGGATGCCCACATTGTGGCTCTCGAAGTGGAGACCGAATTCTACCCATTTTGCATTGGTCAATGCCTTCAGGGGAGAGGCGTACCAGCATTTCCCCCCCTTATTGAAGACTGAGAGAATTGCCTGTTCCGCAATCCATGTTTTCCCCGCTCCGGTAGGTGCGATCACCAGGCAGTCGGTTCTCTGGATTGCTTCAGTGGCCTTCAGCTGGAAGGGATCAGGACGGAATGGCTGTAATGCGGGTTTTCCGATTTTTGCGAAAATTCCTTTCAGTACCGGTTCCGCTTCCACTGTCATCTTTTTATGATTCCAGGTTCTCAGCTTTCTGCGGAATTTTCGCCCCATGGTATTCACATATGTTTGAAATTATCACAGCAGGCCGTATCGCTACGGTGCTTGAATTACTATCACGAATTGTATATTGCGTAAAGGGTAATGGATATCAACAAACCGCTGTGCATTGTTGGCAGGCGTGCCCGGCAATCTTGACCGGTTGACAATTTTAACATTATGCGGTAAAAACCCCGCAATTTGCGTGATACCCTATCCGCAGAAAGAATGTGTTTTCAAGAGGGCGTGGAATGGAGAATGGCAATAATGTAAATACAGGTGAGGGTATATCATTGAAGGGTCATGAGGAACTTTTCATCACCCTCGTAGATCATATGCTGGATGCGGTAGGCATTATCGGCTGGGATGGAACAATTAAGTTCATAAACAGGGCGGGAGCAAAGCTCATAGGATTAGAAGCAGCTTCTGATTGTATCGGGCGGAACGTCTTTGAATTTATCCATCCTGAGTCCATGACTTCTGTGGTCCGTGACATTGAACTTATAAAAGAGGGTAAGCGCGGTGGCTCAACCGAATACAGGGTTTATAGAGTGAGAACGGCGGCAGGTGAGGAAAAGTGGGTGGAGGGCATAGGCACAAAAATTATGTTTGAAGATGCATCGGCGGATTTAATCACCATCCGTGATGTCACTAAACGCATGCGAATTGAGGAGGAGTTAAAGCGTTATCATGACGACCTTGAAAATCTGGTAGAAGAACGGACGGCGGATATACGAAAGATTAATAAACGACTCCGAGCAGAAATTGCCGAGCGGAAGCAGACCGAGAAGTCTTTGAGAGAATCTGAAGAGAGGTATAAAAGTGTCATCGAAAATATCGGTATCGGCGTGTCCCTGATTAGCCCGGATATGGAAATTCTGAATCTGAACACTCAGATGAGAAAGTGGTATCCCGATGTCGATATCTCCACACGTCCTGTATGCTACAGGTCTTTTAACAACCCCCCAAGGGAGGAAGTCTGTTCATACTGTCCTACCTACAAGACACTGCAGGACGGGCAGCTTCATGAGTCCGTGACGGAGACGCCTTCAGGGAGCGAGATAAAAAATTACAGGATTATTTCCTCTCCCATTATGGATCGCAACGGAAATGTTGTTGCGGCGATAGAGATGGTGGAGGACATTACCGAGAAGAGAAAGATCCAGGAAGCACTCAGTGAATCCGAAAACAGATACAGAACCATCTTTGAGACGACGGCATCCGCAACAATGATCATCGAAGAGGATACCACTATTTCTCTGGTCAACACCGAACTTGAGAAGCAGTCCGGATATTCCAAAGCGGAATTGGAGGGCAAGAAAAGCTGGACTGAATTCATCCATGCGGATGATGTGGAGAGGATGCGTGAGTATCATCGCTTGCGGAGGATTGATCCGAATGCAGCTCCAAGGAACTATGAATTTCGATTCATTGGCAGGGAAGGGGATATCAGGGATGTTTATTTGACAATTGCCATGATACCGGGAACGAAAAAAAGTGTGGCATCTTTTTTAGACATTACTGAGCGCAAGCGGGCGGAGGAGGCGCTGAAGAGAAGGGAAAGGGAATTGGAAGTGAAATCCCATAACCTGGAGGAACTCAACACAGCCCTCAAAGTTTTGCTGAAACAGAGGGAAAAGGATAAAGAGGAGCTTGAAGGGAGAGTACTGGCAAACGTGAGGCAGCTTGTTCTGCCCTATATGGAAAAGTTGAAAAAGGGCGACCTGGATCCCGATATTATGACATGTATCAATATTATCGAAGCAAATTTACGGGACGTCACCTCTCCGTTTTCGCAGCGGTTGTCATCGAAATATTTGAACTTCACGCCGAAGGAGCTCCAGATCGCGAACCTCATCAAGGAAGGAAAGACCACCAAGGAAATTGCTGGATTGTTGAACAC
The DNA here is from genome assembly GCA_016874835.1 of Deltaproteobacteria bacterium. GTDB lineage: Bacteria > Desulfobacterota > Syntrophia > Syntrophales > UBA2185 > VGTB01. The sequence goes on from VGTB01000143.1 coordinate 2,283, forward strand.
CGCAACGGGAACAATCGATTTTCACAGGAATAATATCAGGTATAAACTTGATTTGAAAAAGAGAAAAGCCAACCTCAGATCCTATCTGTTAACTCTCACTTAATATAGGATATCCCCCTATATATTCCCCCCAATTTTTTCATATTGCGCTTGGGGATTATATCGCTTAGTAAAATGACGAATTCCTGCATTACCGGTTAATGCACAAGCCTTGTGCTTTTTTGAAGGCCGTTTATTCCGTAAACCCGGAGGACACGAGTGGATAAGGAGGAGCATCCATGGGGTATTATGAAGATGAGGCTCTGTCGCGGAGGAATGAAGTACCAGATGTTCTGGGGGAGGTAATTGTATCTGCCCACAAAGAATTTTTCAAAAACGACACATCGGGATCACTTCGATCGGGAGATGGAGAATCAACCCTCTACGAGGCACTCATTCAATATTTTAAGGGGAATTTATAAAATACCTTATTTCTTAGGTTTAGAGGAGGAAATTGCCAATGAAATTTAAAGAAATCCAGTTAATGGCTAAAGACATGGGCATCAGTACGTTTCGCATGAAAAAAACGGACGTGATAAGAGCCATTCAACGGGAGGAGAACAACATCGACTGCTTCGGAACTTCCAGGGTTGAACACTGTGGGGAACAGGGCTGCCTGTGGAGAAACGACTGTGTGGACATGAATGAAAGAAGCGGGGTCGATGAGCAGTGATGGTTCATTATAAAGTGAAGGAAGGGCCGGTTACATGAGCACGGTATACCCGGCAATGGGGCTATGGAAACCGGCCTTCTTATGAAGGTATTTTTTGAGGTAATCTTCTCTCCTCTCAGGAGACCGGGGAAAGAGGATTTTTCCGTTTCATGAGATGTGAGAGAATGGCGGAGATGTGCGAAGTCAGCTTCTGGAGAAGGCTCGTGTCCATTCCCGGCTGGTAGCGGAGGTGGGAGAAATCGCCGTGATTGAAGCTGCCGATAATCTCGTCATTAAGGGTAATCGGAGCCACTGCGAGAGATCTGATAAAGAATTTCCTGTTCTGCGGGAGTAATCTGTAAAACGGCTTCAGATCGTCATTCACGAGCACAGGCGTGGTACTGTGTGAAACAAGGTTGAGGAAAGTTGCCTGATCTGTCGTGTTGAGACGTTCCTCAAGGATTTTTGAAGCACTCAGGATCTTGATCAGATCTGCCGTCTCATCTTTATTGATGATTGAGATCCATACGAAGGGGATGTGAAATTCCTCTTCTAATTGAATGACGATTGTTTCGAAGAGTTCTTTCACGTTGAGAATGTTCGGAAGGATCGATTCGATTTTGAGGAATTTTCTGGCAATTGCTTCATTTGCCTTGAGGATATCGGATATCTCTTTTCTCTTTTTCATCGTTTGAATTCGGCGACAAGAATGGTGTGATCGGAAGGTTTTTGAGTCGTTCTCACACTCATGTCAATGGTGCTCCGGATGCACTTTTCCGCAAGAGGTGCGGTAGCCAGAATGTGGTCAACTCTCCATCCCAAACCTCTTTCCACGGATTTAGGTACCCTGTAATCGAAAAATGTATAGTGTCCGGGTTCATCCGGGTGGAGCTTTCTGAACGTATCTATCAATCCCCACGACTTCACTGCTGCAAATGCCTCCCATACTTCCGGAGTGAAACATACGTGCCCCAGGAGACTCTTGGGATTGTGGACGTCAATCGATTCGGGAGCTACATTGAGATCGCCGCACCAGATCAGTGGCCTCGCGGGGGAATAGGACGTCTCGAGGAGGCGTCTCAGGCGTCCGAACCATTCGAGTTTGTACGTAAAATGCGGGCTTGCCCGGTCGCGCCCCTGCGGTACATACGTGTTGATGACGGAGATCCCTGAAAAAACCCCTCTGAAGAGTCGGTCTCTGTCAGGAGGACCGCCGTCGTCAAGACCGAACGAT
>VGTB01000144.1 GCA_016874835.1 Deltaproteobacteria bacterium
TTATGCTCTTTACAGAAACGCTCCGCATGTCTGCATAGATCGCATTACTATTCAGAGATGCCAGTTGTGTCCTGTCAGACGCTGATCTTGTGATTTCTTTGTAGAAGCCGTCTGACTGGATAAGCTTCCCATTGTGGAAGAGCCGTACTTCTCCGATCCCGCCGCCGGCGCTCTTGACCCGGTAGCATATCTTGGCTTTTGCTTCGTTTGTAGAGGATGGTGTTGAGGTAAATTCCACTGTCGGCGGTGGGCTCTTGATGGCATCCTGCATCGTGATGGTTACAAGACCGCTGATATCCTCACCGCGAAGTTTCGCCGCCACAATGTCAGGACGGTAAAAAACATCGTAGAATTGGTCTACACTGTAAAGTGCCGCACCGACTTTCACGCTGAGATATTGAGCGCCCTTTTCAGAGGTGTTGTAGTAACCTTCTGCAGTTATGACGAGCCACTCTCCATCTTCAAAACCTAACAGCATCCCCTGCTCTTTCCCATATCTCGTGTCGAATATTCTTACTGCGGAATCGGGCACCATTAGGACATAGTTGCCACTCGGGTGGAATATAGAAGGTGAAGCAGTCCTACCACCCATTACCACACCCTTCCATGACTCGGATAAATCAACGACTGTTTTACCGGTCTCAACATCAAAAATATTTCGCAAGGAGACGAAGACTTGTCTGCCATTAGGAGAAAACGAAACAGATTGGTCCCAGAAGTACATACCAATCCAACCCCTAAAGTCGGAATAGCGCCTTACCTCAATACCTTTTTCAATATCCCACAATATTGCATTATTATCACCATAAGCATTAGTAAGGACATGTTTCCCATCAGGTGAAAACTCTACAGAGCATATTCCACCATACATCAAGGTAGCTTTATGTCCTACAAATTGTTTTAGTTCACGGCCCGTTTTGACGTCCCACAATCGTATTACGGCATCAACTCCACCAGAAGCAATATATTTGCCATCGGGAGAAAAATTGGCAATTACGTTATTGTATGGCATCACTTTGGAAGGATTGTATTCTGATGAAGTTAATGTTTTAAACAATTCAAATGTATTGGCGTCATATATGTAGATGCTTGTCCGGTCGCAAGCGAGAAAATATTTCTTATTAAATGAAAATTTAACGCTAACAATTCCATCTCCAGAAAAATCTTTGAACCACGCATTCTGCCGATATAAACGGCCACTTGCCATCTCCCGGACTTTAAGTGGAATGAATTCTCCATTTACGGGGGGATCCAGCCATCCTCGTTTAGGTATAAGACTACCAGTCACTATATATTTGTTATCTGGTGATATGGCGATCGACCAAATCGTGTCTTCTCCTTTCGTTTTATAAATTTGTTTCCACTCGGTCAGGTCCCAAAGCCGGATTGATGATTCACCCTGAAAAGAGCCTCCATTGTCACTGGTTAAGAGATATTTCCCGTCTCTTGAGACATCCATGCCTTCTATAGCAAATGTTTCTTTGTGCAATTCCATGGTAAGATCACCTTTATTCAGATAAATCTCAGGGATAGCTGTTGCACAAGAAGTAAGAAGGCACACTGATATAATGAGCAATATTGCCCTTATTTCTGAAATTATCCGTATTTTTATCAAGTTAATTCCCATATTTTATTTTGCTATTTACACCTTTTTCTGGTGACATTCTCCTAATCTGACCCCGTTGAGTTACAATTTACGCTTCTTCTCTTGCAAAAACCCCGTCCTCTAGTAGATAGTAGACAAAATACAGTGTTGAAATTCTCCATAGCCCCTCCCTCGCCGGAAAGGTTGGGATGGAAGGTTAGTCTTTTTGTCGCGTCTTACTTTTAATAAAGAGAATATTTTCACCTCTGGGAAATGTCAAGAAATGTTTGTCGATTTGTTTGTCGATTGTGATCTGAAAGTGAGGATTTTTATAGGGAACACCTAACGACACTTACAGGAAGGAGCAGAGCATTGATACCTTTCATATACTGCTTGAGTTGATGTTATTAAGTGTTACCTGTCGCTATCTCTTTAGATATTTGTTGAACCAATCGACACAGCGGTCCCATGCGTCACTGACAGCCTCGGCTCTGTAGATCGGCCGGTAGTCTGCGAAAAACGCATGCGGCGCTCCTGAATAGAGGATGAACTCAGCCGTTTTGCCCGCTGCTTTGAGAGAAACCTCCATCTCCTTGACATCCGCCACAGGAATACCCAGATCTGCCTCGCCATATAAACCGAGAACGGGTGCGTTAATTTTTGCGGCAATGTCGAGCGGCCCAGAAGAACGGATACCGGGTGTCTTTGCTGGGCGGAGCTGTCCGTACCAGGCGACTGCCGCTTTCACCGCAGGATTATGGGCACAATAAAGAAGTGTGTACATTCCACCGCGACAGAATCCGGTCACACCAGTTTTGTCTGTCATGCTTATTCACTTCCTTTCTTATGAAGAAGGTATGAGGGGCAGGTCCATCCCGTCGCCTCCTATGAAATCTATCTCAACAGCTTTTCTCTACAATAAGAATATGAATGACAGTCAAACTTAGAGGTCGCATAGCACTTGCAGTCGCAGTGGTTCAGATAAGGAAGCCCTTTTGGGCAGCAGACGTAGGGACATCCCATACCGCCTCCGCAAAAATTGGTCATGCACACGAGATTTCCCGGGCAGAATTCGTGGTCAGGAGGAAAAGGGGTTGTCCTGTTGGGGTCAACCGGTCCACAGTCTGCCTGGTAGGCACGGTCCGAGCGATTTTCTACTTTGGTTGGGCCGGAGATACGCTTAAGAGTTTTTTTGTCATAAAAGGGTTCTATTTTATAGTCAACTAATTTACCTGTGTTTTGATAATAATAGACTCGTAATCTATCGTAGGCAAATTCTGCAGAATGACCATCACTGGAGAGTGTAAATCTATACTTGTAAATAATTTTACCTGATAGTGCCCTGATAACAGGAGATGGAAAGTCATTCGCAAAATTCGTAGAAGGTACATTTCGCGAAGCAATTATCTGGGTTGCATTTCCCTGATATAATCCTCCCCAGATTTGGCTTACTACATTGGGCTTTAATTTTGGAGTAACATAATATCCATCATTCTGTCGTACAATTGTGATGCTATAATACCAAGCATCAGGTGATGTTGGCGCCCATTCACCTTCGAGGGTCTGTATATCTTGCCCAATTGCCATGTTAATATCTCCCATGATGACAAGTGAGAGTATTAAAGAAAGTGTTAATACAGTTTGCGTACACTTTATAGCCATTAGTTTTCTCATCATGGCCTCCTTATTGTGTTCTCAATAAGTCTCCCTATTAAATTGATAAGACATTGCTTCTGAGGTGGATAAGATCATCATTTTTTTCATCGTATCACTTTACCGCAATCACGGGACAGGGGGCTTCGAGAATTACATATTGGGCATTGGAGCCGAAAACAAATTTGCCCACTTTAGATTTCTTTTCAATTCCCACAATAATTTCATCGATTTTGTTTTCCTTCGTAAATTGAACGATATCTTCTCCCGGCGAAAGTCCGCGAATCAGGAGGTGCGTTTCGCAGGGAATATTTTCTTTTTCGAACAGCGAATGAGCATACTCAAGGTCGTGTTCGGCCTTTTCGATGTCCTTTAAATGTTTTTCTTCACCCTTCACCATCGATGTGAGCACATATACCTTAGCGTTAAATGCCTTTGCATGTGTTATTGCCAGTTTAAGCCCTCTTTTCGAGGCATTTGAGCCGTCATAGGCGACCATTATGTTCATTACATTCTCCTTTCACGTGTCATATTTCAATCACACAGGTAAAATTCCTGTATCATACCCGGAGGATTTACACAATCGTCGTGTGCCCGGGTATGTGTGAAAATGGAATCCTTACTCGGAGGAATACAGACAATCTGACGGGGTATCGGAAGAATCTTGTTGTGCTGCATATATCCCGGGTTGCTTTATCACATTCCTTTTGGTATTTTACCGGCGCACTGATCCTTACTCATGTATCAGGAGAGAGGTATTATCGGCAAATGGCAGACCGGATTGAAATCGGCTTTAAGGAGGGTATCAGAGATGCCCTCGGTGAAAAGGTCAAGAGGCGAATAATCGAGCATTTACGGATCAACGTTGAGTCCGTGAAAACCGTTGATGTGCATACCATTGACGGTAATCTGACCCGGGACGAGCTTGAGCTGGTTATCCGGGGGCCTCT
>VGTB01000145.1 GCA_016874835.1 Deltaproteobacteria bacterium
GAGAATTACATAGGCTACGGCATATTTTACGAACATTACCTTACGAATGAAGAAGTACTTAAAATCAAGGACGATATTGGCATAGGGATTCGGTTTCTGCTCATAGGGAAGCCGGATATTCATGCCCACCGACTGGCCGCCGGCCGATGCCGCCCCTTTATTCGCGGCCTCCATGATGCCCGGACCGCCTCCCGTAATCACACTGAAACCGTTTTCCGCCAGCTTCCTGGCGAGAGACTCCGTCTTTTTGTAATAGGGATCGTCGGGACGGACCCTGGCCGACCCGAAAACGGTCACAGAATGCTTCAGCTTGGACAGCGTTTCAATGGCCTCCACGAACTCCGCCATGATGCGGAATATCCGCCATGACTCTTCAATGGACAGCGCATCGATCAGGTATTGTTTATCATCCATAGCAGGTACACTCCCCTCCGGTCACATTATCGTATTAAGAGCACCTACCGTTCACGTTCTTGATCCTGTTGCGGTACCGGTTTTTTCTTAATAATACCTGCGTCGCTGCACCTTCGCGTAGCGCCTGCGGGCCTCAATGGCCTTCCTTTTTTTCCTTACCGAAGGCTTTTCATAGGCTCTGCGCAACTTCAGCTCCTTGAAAAGCCCGCTCTTGGAGAGCTTGTTTTTAAGGATCTTCAAGGCCTTCTCCACATCGTTATCATATACTTTTACTTCCAAAACAATCCTTCCTTTCCCATGAAAAATTTTATACTGAACCCCGGAGAAACAAAAAAGGGCAGTACGGCCTTCCGCAAAGAGAACCGGTGCCGTAAACTACCCTCCGCTGTTTCTTATATTAAACCACGCTCCTTACTTGACTCTACATCCTTAATGTAAATTTTTTAATGCCTCTCTGCGCTCCGCAGATATGTATTCTCTTTAATAAAAGTATACGCGATCTGTATCAAAAGCGCAACCGAATTATTACATGTGCTTCTTCACACAATGGTTTTGTGATAGTCCTGCAGCGACTTCGCCCTCCCGTGCCCCCGCCTCAAGGCCTCGACACCCTTGGCTGCCGCCATCGCCGCCGCGACGGTGGTGATATAGGGAATCTTGTATTTTATCGCAGCCTTGCGGATGTACGAATCGTCGTGCTTGCTGAGTCTTCCGCTCGGCGTATTGACGATCAACCGGATCTCCTTGTTTTTGATCCCATCGACGATATTGGGACGGCCCTCATGCAATTTCAGTATGTGCTCCGCCTCCACCCCCTGCTGTACGAAATAGCGATGGGTCCCTTCCGTTGCCCTGATGCGAAAACCTAAGTTTATGAACTCCCTGGCCACCTCCAAGGCCCCCTTCTTGTCACTGTCGGTCGTCGTAATGAGAACCGTTCCCTCTTCGGGGAGCAACTGCTGAGCCGCCTCCTGCGCCTTGTAAAAAGCCAGTCCGAAAGAATCCGCCAGTCCCAGTACCTCTCCGGTGGAGCGCATTTCCGGCCCCAGTATCGGGTCAACTTCCTGGAACATGTTGAAAGGGAATACCGCTTCTTTCACACCGAAATGGGAAAAGATTCGGTCTTTGAGATCGAGATCGGAAATTCTCTTCCCTAACATCACCTGCGTGGCGATTCGGGCCATGGGAACGTTGCACACCTTGGAAACCAGGGGAACTGTTCGCGACGCCCTCGGGTTGGCCTCAAGGATATACACGATATCGTTCGCGATGGCGTATTGAATATTCATGAGGCCGACGACATTGAATTCGATCGCGATTCTCCGGGTGTACTCACGGATTGTTTCCAGGTGCCTGTCGGGAATGCTGATCGGCGGAATCACGCAGGCGGAGTCTCCGGAATGAATACCGGCGAGTTCTATATGCTCCATCACGGCGGGAACAAACGCATCCGACCCGTCGGAAATCGCATCGGCTTCAGCTTCAATGGCATTTTCCAGAAACTTGTCGATCAGGATAGGTCTCTCGGGGGTCACGCCGACGGCGGCAGCCACGTACTGTCTGAGCATCTCGTCATCGTGCACCACCTCCATGCCCCGGCCGCCCAGGACGTAGGAAGGCCTCACCATCAGGGGATACCCGATCTTTTTGGCAATCTGAAGGGCGTCATCAAGATTGCTCGCCATACCCGATTCAGGCATCGGGATACCCAACTTTCGCATCATCTGGCGGAAGCGATCACGGTCTTCCGCGAGATCAATCGTTTCCGGAGTTGTACCGATGATCCTGACCCCCGCCCGGGCAAGCTCATTGGCTATGTTGAGGGGCGTCTGCCCGCCGAACTGGACAATCACTCCCTCGGGTTTTTCCTTTTCGTAAATGCTCAGCACATCTTCCACCGTGAGGGGTTCGAAATACAGCTTGTCGGACGTATCATAATCCGTGGAAACAGTCTCCGGGTTACAGTTCACCATAATGGACTCGTACCCTTCGTCACGAATGGCAAAGGCCGCGTGCACACAGCAGTAATCAAATTCAATGCCCTGGCCGATCCTGTTGGGACCTCCGCCCAGCACCATGATTTTCCGCCTGTCGCTCACGCTCACCGCATCCGGTGCGTTGTACGTGGAGAAATAGTACGCCGCATCTTCCACCCCGCTCACCGGCACCGGCTCCCAGCCCTGCCCCATCCCCAGAGACAGGCGCCGTCCCCGGATATCCCCCTCGGGAATGCCCAGGAGCAGCGAGAGGTAACGGTCTGAAAACCCGTCTTTCTTTGCCTGGATAAAAAGACTGTCCGGCAGAGATTTCCCTTTGAACGTGAGAATCGTTTCCTCCAGTTCCACCAGCTCTCTCATCTGTTCAATGAACCAGTGTTTGATGTACGTCTTCTTATAGAGACTCTCCACGGAGGCCCCTTTCCTCAGAGCCTCGTACATGATGAACTGCCGCTCGCTCGACGGCTCGGCTAAAAGATCCATCAGCTCTTCCAGCGTCCGGTGGTGAAAATCCTTCACAAAGCCGAGGCCGTAACGCCCTTTCTCCAGAGACCGGATCGATTTCTGAAATGCTTCCTTGTAGGTTTTGCCGATGCTCATCACCTCGCCCACGGCACGCATCTGCGTCCCGAGTTTATCCTCGGATCCCGGGAACTTCTCGAAATCCCAGCGAGCGAACTTCACTACGACGTAGTCGCCGGAAGGGGTGTACTTATCAAGTGTCCCCTCCCGCCAGTAGGGAATCTCATCGAGGGTCATGCCCGCGGCCAGCATGGACGAGATCAGGGCAATGGGGAACCCGGTAGCCTTCGATGCCAGCGCGGAGGAGCGGGAAGTCCTGGGGTTGATTTCGATGACCACCACCCTGCCCGTCTCCGGATCGTGGGCAAACTGTATGTTGGTCCCGCCGATTACCTGTATCGCCTCGACGATATCGTAGGAATGCTTCTGAAGGCGCCGCTGAAGTTCGGGGTCGATCGTGAGCATGGGAGCGGTGCAATAGGAATCACCGGTATGGACGCCCATGGCATCCACGTTTTCAATGAAGCAGACGGTGATCATCTGATTTTTTGCATCCCGCACGACCTCCAGCTCCAGTTCCTCCCAGCCCAGGACGGACTCTTCCACAAGGATCTGTCCCACAAGGCTCGATGAGATCCCGCGGCTCGCCACAGTCTGCAACTCTTCCAGATTGTAAACCAGCCCCCCTCCCGTTCCCCCCAGGGTATATGCGGGACGGATCACGACAGGATAGCCGAGTTCGGCGGCGATCTTCCGGGCTTCCTCTACACTGAAGGCAGGGTTGCTCCTGGGCATCTCGATATCTAAACGGTTCATGGTTTCCTTGAACGCAATCCGATCCTCGCCGCGTTCAATGGCATCCACCTGTACACCGATTACCTTCACGCCGTATTTATCCAGCACCCCCGCCCTGGCAATTTCCGAGGTGAGATTGAGTCCCGTTTGCCCCCCTAAATTGGGGAGGATCGCACAGGGCCGCTCATTTTCTATGATCTCGATCATGGCCTGAAGATTGAGAGGCTCAATGTAGGTCACATCCGCCATTCCCGGATCCGTCATAATGGTGGCCGGATTGGAATTGACAAGGACAATCTCATAACCCAACTTGCGCAGTGCCTTGCATGCCTGCGTGCCGGAATAGTCAAATTCGCAGGCCTGTCCGATCACGATGGGACCTGAACCGATAATCATCACTTTCCTGATGTCGCTACGTTTCGGCAT
>VGTB01000146.1 GCA_016874835.1 Deltaproteobacteria bacterium
GGAGCGGAGCTGGTACTGGTAAGAGTAACGGGCGCATCGGGACAGCGAGTAGGTTCCATGGGTTTTCCCAATACGTTTATTGATGTGGATGGGCCGACTTCTGACGATGTGGGATGGCTCAATGCCGGCGCCCATATCGTTATCCGCGGCAATGCGACAAACGGGGCCGGAAATGCCATGGCCCAGGGTAAGGTTTACGTTGCCGGCGATATCGGTGCGCGGGGCATGACCATGACGAAGCATAATCCCCGCTTTGATCCTCCGGAACTCTGGGTTCTGGGGAGCGTAGGGGATGCGTTTGCAGAATTCATGGCAGGTGGAGTGGCGGTGATCTGTGGTTATGGTACTTCCAGGATAGATAATGTGTTGGGTCATCGGCCGTGTGTGGGTATGGTTGGCGGTAGGGTATTCTTCCGGGGGGCTTTCAAAGGATATAGTGAAGAGGACGCCCGGCTGACCGTGCCCGATGATGATGAATGGCGGTGGCTGACATTCAATCTGAAAGACTTTCTGGAAATCATCGGCCGTTCAGAATTGTTTCACCTTCTGATCGAAGACAGGAAACAATGGCAGCTCCTGGTGGCCCGCAAACCTCATGAAAAGCATGGCAGGGTAGTGAGAAATATGCAACAGTTCCGCCGAGAGGTATGGGACAGGGAACTGGGACCGGGGGGGTTGATAGGGGATCTCTCCGATATGGACAGAAGCCCCATCGATGTCATCACAACAGGTATTTTGCGCAGGTACGTCCCCGTATGGGAGAACGACAAATACCTGCCACCATGCCAGGCAAATTGTCCAACCGGGATCCCGGTGCAAAAACGATGGGAGTTGATTCGGAAAGGTCTCATCGAAAAGGCAGTGGATTTAGCATTGGCATATACACCTTTTCCGGCAACCGTGTGCGGGCATCTGTGTCCCAATCTCTGTATGGAACACTGTACCAGGCAAACTGCCAAGCTGCCTCCTATCGATGTCACCCTGCTGGGGAAGGCAAGCCTGACAGCGAGGACACCGGAACCGGCACCGAAAACCGGCAAAAAAATCGCGATCATTGGTGGGGGGGCATCCGGATTGTCCGTCGCCTGGCAGCTCTGGATGAAGGGACATGAACCGGTCATTTATGAGATGCGGGATCGGCTGGGTGGCAAAATCACCGATATGATTCCCCGCAGTCGCATCCCTGATGAAGTGGTGGAACATGAGCTGAAACGGGTGGGTGAACAGATACTCCATGTGAATGTGAACCACCCTCTGACAAAAGAGGAATTCCTGCGGTTGAAGGAATCATGTGATTTTGTCGTGATTGCAGTGGGAGCTCAGAAACCGCGTGCAATAAAGGTTCCCGGAAGTGAGCGGGCAATTTCCGCATTGGAGTTTCTCAGGCGAAGCAGAATGAATAATGTTCATGTGGGAGACAAGGTTGTCGTGATCGGTGCAGGCAACGTGGGTTGTGATGCCGCCGCTGAAGCCGTGCGACTGGGAGCGAAGGAAGTGACCCTCATCGACATCCAGGGACCGGCATCCTACGGAAAAGAACGAAAAGCCGCGGAGACGGCCGGCGCCCGGTTCTTATGGCCCCGGTTCACCAAAGCCATTACTGAGGAGGGTGTGGTGCTCAGGGACGGAGAAATCCTGCCGGCAGAAACGGTGATCGTATCGATCGGCGATCAGCCTGACCTTGATTTTTTACCGGAGGAGATCGGTACGGACAGAGGGTTTATTGTTGTGGATGATCACTACCAGAGCACCGATCCACGGGTGTTTGCGATTGGAGATGCGGTGAAGCTGGGGCTCCTTACAGAAGCGATCGGTGCGGGTCGGATCGCGGCAAAAGCTATTGATGATTTACTGAAAGGAAGGTATGAAACCTTTGACCGTTTACCGTCAATTGATCCTGCTCGGGTAAAACTTGAGTACTATGATCCTCGCGTTCTCTTTTTTGATAAGGCGGAATCATGTGCATCCCAGTGTGCCTCCTGCGGTGCATGCCGGGATTGCCATGTCTGCGAATCGATCTGTCCCCAGGGTGCCATTTCACGTCACCAGACGGATGGCGATGCCTATGAATACACCGTCGATGGAGACCGTTGTATCGGCTGCGGTTTTTGTGCTGCGGCCTGTCCTACAGGGGTGTGGAGGCTCGTCGAAAACGAGCCGTTGGAATCACGGGGATCACTTTACGGGAAAATGATAAATAAAAATAATATGAAATGAAAATCTTAAAGAAGGGGTGGGTTATGTTTGCATGTAAAACAAAAAATGATGTCATGAAGGCGGTAAAAGATCACAAGGTAAGTTTTATCCAATTCTGGTTTACCGATGTTTTGGGTATGCAGAAAGTGTTCAGCATCACCCCGTCGGAACTGGAGGAAGGTCTGACGGAAGGGATGGGGTTCGACGGATCGTCCATTCAGGGATTTTGTCGTATCGAGGAGAGCGACATGATTGCTCTACCCGATCCCGCTACGTTTCAGCTCATTCCCTGGCGACCTCACGACAGGCCGGTGGCAAGGATGTTCTGCGATATTCTGAATCCGGACGGTTCCCCCTACGAGGGGGATCCCCGGTACGTCCTGAAAAGAATGCTGCAGAAGGTAGGGGATATGGGTTATACCTTTTACCTCGGCCCTGAACTGGAATTTTTCTATTTTGCCAATGACACGGCCCCTGAGGTTTTGGATAAGGGGGGCTATTTTGACGGTCTTCCCGTCGACAGGGCCACAGACCTGCGTCGGCAGACGGTGTTTGCCCTGCAGGAGATGGGTATCCGTGTGGAATACTCCCACCATGAAGTGGCGCCAAGCCAGCACGAAATTGATTTGAGATACGATGAAGCCCTGGCAATGGCCGATAAAGTTGTCACCTATCGTACCGCCGTAAAGGAAATTGCGAGACAGAATGGGGTATACGCCACATTCATGCCGAAACCCATCTTTGGACAGAACGGTAGCGGCATGCACACTCACCAGTCCCTTTTTAAAGGTGGTAAAAATGCCTTCTTTGACGGTAAGGACAAATATCATTTGTCAAAGATGGCCAAGCATTACATTGCGGGGCTCATGATGCATGCTCCGGAGATTACCGCTGTGTGCAATCAATGGGTGAACTCCTACAAGCGTCTGGTCCCGGGGTACGAGGCTCCCGTATATGTTTCCTGGGCACGACGCAACCGCTCCACCATGATCCGTGTACCCATGTATAAACCGGGGAAGGAGCAGGCAACGCGCATAGAATTCCGTTCACCCGATCCGGCGTGCAACCCCTACCTGGCCTTTGCGGTGATGCTGGCAGCTGGCCTGAAGGGTGTCGAAATGAAGTATCCTCTTGCCGAACCCATAGAAGAGGACATCTTTGAAATGGACGAGAAGGCCCGGAATAAGGCGGGGATTACCTCTTTGCCGGGGAGTTTGCATGAAGCCCTGACGATCGTCTCTAAGAGTATACTGGTCAGAGATACCCTGGGGGATCACATTTTCCAGAAGTTTATCGACAATAAGAAGGTGGAGTGGGATCGTTTCCGGACCCATGTGAGTCAGTTCGAGATCGAAAGATATCTGCCCATGCTGTAACGACAGGGGTATTTATGCTGCTGAGACAGAAGCCCCCGGCCCTGCTGGTCCTGGAGGACGGAAGCGTGTATCGCGGGCATTCCTTTGCCGGGTCCGGCGAGGTGCTCGGGGAGGTGGTCTTCAATACCGGGATGACGGGGTATCAGGAAATCCTCACGGACCCTTCCTATAAGGAGCAGATCGTGACCATGACATATCCCCTTATCGGTACTTACGGTATCAATCAGGAGGATATGGAATCCAGCGGCATCCATCTGGAAGGGTTGATCGTCCGGGAGTATCAACCACATCCCAGCAACTGGCGTAGCCGGATGACATTAAAGGAGTTTCTGGAATCCCACGGGAAAATCGGCATGGAGGGTATTGATACAAGAGCACTTACCCGCCGAATCCGCCTTGAGGGAGCCATGCGGGGGATACTCTCAACAGAGACCATGGATGAGGATACCCTGTTGCAAAGGGTACGGTCCTACCCCGGGCTCGTCGGTCGCGATCTGGTAAAGTCGGTTTCCTGCCCGGAACCATATCAGTGGAGGAACGGGACACCACAGCATTCTCATTCAGTTG
>VGTB01000147.1 GCA_016874835.1 Deltaproteobacteria bacterium
AGGTCAACGTCAGAGTGATTGCCGCGACAAATCGGATTCTCGAGGATGATGTAAATTCAGGACGTTTCCGTTCCGATCTGTATTATCGTCTCAACGTATTTCCCATTTACCTTCCGTCACTGAAAGAGAGGCGCAGTGATATCATTATGCTGGCGGATCACTTTGTCCTGAAGTACGCAAAAGAACTGAGCAAGCCCGTGAAACGTATTTCCCCGGCCGTTCTTGAAATCTTTTGTAACTATCCGTGGCCCGGTAACGTAAGAGAACTGGAAAATTGCATGGAAAGGGCTGTGCTGCTTGCATCCGGTGATACAGTTGAAATTGCTCATCTACCCCCCTCTCTCCAGATAAAAAGCCGGATCGGGGACAAGAAGGATCGGGGAAGATTAAAGCACATTGTCGCGAGTCAGGAGAGGTCTCTCATAATCGATGCATTAAAGGAAACTGGAGGCAATCAGAGCAAGGCGGCGAAGCTGCTTGGGACAACAAAGAGAATAATGCAATATAAAATCCAAAAGTTAGGTATTGATCCCTGGCAATTCCGTCCGCAGCGAACGAGATTGCCGGCGCACCACGCAGAAAGAAAACCTCCTACCGGTTAAGTAAGTTGCAAGTTCATATTCTGTGAGACCTCTCATGTGGTGGTGATCTTCACATTTTTGTCATTACTCTCGCAAAAGGAACAATATTGTTTCTTATCCTCACCTGTGTCGGGTTATCATTCAGGATGCCGTACCGCTTGATCTCTGCGGTGTAATGAAGAAACAATTTCCTGTCAACAATCGGATTCATGATTATCACATAAAGAATTTAATGAGTTACATCCTATCATAGTGTTTCATGCCACCGGTGGCATGATTCTCATCCCATCACGATTTCTGCTCCTCCCGGAATGGTACATTTTTAGCTTATTTAGCGGTCAGTGAGTCCGTAAAAATTTTTTTCTGGAGGAACAAAACTGATATGTGTCGTTTATTTGCCATCACGAGTAGCGAGCCGCTTTCACCTATGGTTGCATTACGTGCCGTCGATGTGATGAGAGAAGGTCATGATGGATCGGGGGTGGGACTTTTTATGAGCGATCTGGCAGGTGATTTTGAGCACATAAAGAAATATCCTATCCTTTCGGGTACTTTTTCGCATGATGGTGTGAAGACCCTGGATCGTTACATGGAGGATCGCGGCTTTTCCGTAAGGTACGAAATGTCCATCTCTCCCTCTGTGCAGCCTCCGCCGGGTACACCCAGGAGGGATAATTATCTGATTCGTGTATATTCCTATCCTCCTGGCTGGGAACATTTAAGCGAAGCGGAAATTCAGTTCCGCCTGATGATGACCCGCTTGCAGCTGAGGATGATGGGGGAGGAGGACGCCTCGATGTCGATTTTCAGTTTCTGGCCCGATATCATCATGGTCAAAGAGGTGGGAGATCCTCTTGCAGTGGCCGGTTACCTGAGATTGGACAGGAAGGAGTTGCAGGCCCGGGTAATACTCGCTCAGGGACGACAGAATACGAATTACGCGATTAATATCTATGCATGTCATCCTTTTTTCATTCAGGGGATTGCCACAATGACTAACGGAGAGAATACTGCATTCGTTCCCATCAAGGAGTTTCTCATGTCCCGTGGCTTTCCCGGATATATCGGTTATCAATCGGATTCGGAGGTATTCACTCACATTCTTCACTATACGACACAGCATCTTGGGCTGGGACTGGAGATGTATAAACACATCATTACTCCTCTGACTGATGAAGAACTCAAACGTCATCCTGATGGGGCATGGCTGCGCATGCTGAAGCAGACCTGCCGTCCTCTGATAATCGATGGACCCAATTGTGTCATCGGCTGCCTGCCGGATAAGACTCTGTTCATTGTCCAGGACAGCAAGAAATTGCGTCCGGGAGTCGTGGGAGGCAAACCCGGTGTGTTTGCCTTTTCGTCCGAGTTATGCGGTCTGGATGAAACCATTCCGGTACGTGATAAAAGTGAGGATTTTCAGCCGTTAAAGTATGATACCGCCTTCGTGGGCCCGGATCGTCGGGAGGTTAAAAAATGGAATCAATGGGATGCATTACCCCATCATCACTGAGCACAAAGGATCTCCCCTGGAGAATCCTCTGGAGTAAGGAGAAATGTACTCTGTGCGGCAGCTGTACGGCAGTGTGCCCTGTCAGGGCCATTGAGCTTGGGGTTCACAGGAAGAGGATTGTGAATATCGAAATCGGCCTGGAGGAGAAGCCGCATAATGTGTTTGGCGTCTATCACGGCATCCGTCAGCGCACAGAGCCCCCCCACGCCTGCGTGGGGTGCGGGATGTGTAATCTGGTGTGTCCGAATAGTGCTATCGTCCCCGTGCGCAATGAAGAAGTCGATAAATTGCGTTTCCACATAAATCAGGGTGGCGTACCCCGGCGTCGCGGCGGGCGACGAAATGTACCGGGGAGTATTTTAGACCAGATCAAGTTTGTTCGCATTTCCATGCTCACAGACCCGGCATTGGATGCAGGACGCCATGAATTTGAACTGCGGACGCTCCTGGGAAGAATCCTGCCACCCGAGGAAATACTGAAGGTGAGCAGGGAGAATGGATGGATTCCACCGGTACGGGAGATTTATCCCCTCATCATCGGAAGTATGTCCTTCGGCGCTCTTTCTCCCAATATGTGGGAGGGGCTGCAAATGGGAGTGGCCTATCTGAATGAAGAGCTGGGGATGCCGGTGCGCATGTGTACGGGTGAAGGGGGCTGCCCGCCAAGGCTTCTCAAGTCCCGCTTTTTAAAATATGTAATCCTGCAGATTGCCAGCGGTTACTTCGGATGGGACGAAATCATCCATAGTCTCCCGAACATGGTTGAGGATCCCTGCGCTGTTGAAATCAAGTACGGTCAGGGAGCCAAGCCGGGTGACGGGGGACTTCTGATGTGGTACAAGGTCAATAAGCTGATTGCCGCCATTCGGGGTGTACCGACCGGAGTCAGTTTGCCGAGCCCGCCCACCCATCAGACCAAGTATTCCATAGAGGAGTCCGTTGCCAAGATGATTCAGTCCATGTACATGGCGTGGGGTTTCCGGGTGCCGGTATATCCGAAAATTTCCGGGACAAGTACCGCATTGGCGGTTCTCAATAACCTGACCCACAACCCGTACGCAGGGGGACTTTCGATTGATGGCGAAGATGGCGGTACCGGTGCGGCCTATAATATTTCCATGGATCACATGGGGCATCCGATCGCGAGTAATATCCGTGATGCGTATCTCACCCTGGTGAAGCTTGGAAAACAGAACGAGATTCCTTTGTTTGCAGCGGGGGGAGTTGGTAAGAACGGCAATTTGGCCGCGAATGCAGCCGCCCTGATCATGCTGGGCGCGAGCGGTGTTCAGGTGGGGAAGTACCTGATGCAGGCAGCAGCCGGTTGCCTTGGTTCCGAAAACGATCGCTGTAACATTTGCAATATCGGCATCTGTCCCAAGGGGATTACCTCCCAGGATCCGCGGCTTGATCGCCGGCTGGATCCGGAGAAGGTGGCGGAACGTCTTGTTGACGTGTTCCTCAGTTTCGACACGGAGTTAAAGAAAATCGTCGCGCCGCTGGGACGCTCCACATCGCTTCCCATCGGTATGTCTGATGCCATAGGGATTGCGGATCATCATGCGGCTGACCGGCTCAGTATACGTTATGTTGTGTAAGAGGGGTGGATGCCGAACAAACCTTCCATTGCCATTTCCGGTTTAGAGAACGGATTCCGTATCGACTCCAGGGTTCTGGAGGAGCGGATCCAGCAGGCCGTCAGGGACGGGCATCGGAGTATAGAAGTGAATGCCCATGGTCAGCATGGTATCGGTGGCCGACTGTGGGTATCAGGAGCGGAGCTGGTACTGGTAAGAGTAACGGGCGCATCGGGACAGCGAGTAGGTTCCATGGGTTTTCCCAATACGTTTATCGATGTGGATGGGCCGGCTTCTGACGATGTGGGATGGCTTAATGGCGGTGCCCATATCGTTATCCGCGGCAATGCGACAAACGGGGCCGGAAATGCCATGGCCCAGGGTAAGGTTTACGTTGCCGGCGATATCGGTGCGCGGGGCATGACCATGACGAAGCATAATCCCCGCTTT
>VGTB01000148.1 GCA_016874835.1 Deltaproteobacteria bacterium
TGCCCGATTCCACATCGCGCTGCATTGACGGCTTTATCCCCGCCTCGCTGCTGTCGATAAAGGCGAGTGTTTTCTCTTCCACATCTGCATCCAGGGTCACACCGCTCGCCTTCGCCAGTGTGGCCACCTCGTGTATGGCCTCAACCAGCACGGCCCGCGCTTCCGGTACGGCCCGGTAATCGCCGAAGGTCATCCGCGTCAGACTCCCCATGAGCATGACAGGGGCGATGAACACGAACTTCGCCCACAACACCTTCAGGATATTGTCGCTTATTTCGACTGTCATTCCGGCTTTCTGAAGTGCATCATACACGGCCTGGAGCCGCGGCGTCGTCCGGCCGTTGAGCTCACCTAAGGCGATGCGGCGGAACTGGCTGTACTGGCCGATCACCCCCGGCGCCTCGATCGCCACGGAACACCAGGTCGTGCCGTAGAGCATGTGCTCCATGCCGACCACCGCGCCGATACGATCTGCCGCATCGATGCCGTTCTGGAGTGAGAGAACCATCGTATCCGGACCGACCATGGGTTTGATCAATTGCACCGCATCGTCCGTCTGATACGTCTTGGTGGTAAACAGAACAACGTCAACGAATCCCACTTCGGCCGGCTTATCTGTGGCCCTGACAGGAGACACGGTGAAATCGCCATGGACGCTTTTCACGATCAGTCCCTTCTCACGGATTGCCTGGAGATGCGCCCCCCGTGCGATGAACGTCACATCCTGACCGGTTCTGGCAAGCAACCCCCCATAATATCCTCCGATACCGCCGGTGCCCATAATTGCAAACTTCATATGCCCCCCTGTATTTCAAATTATCGGGATCATACATCATGCAATTGTTTTATGGAAAGAGTTTTAAAAAGAGAAGAATATCTCTGTCCCCCTTTTTCCTTGACATACTTTGAAGCCTTTTCCTATACTGAAAACGATGGATACGTTCCGATCGACTTAATTACATATCATTTATACACCGGTGTGACACCATACCCGCCACTGCATATTCAATCCTAAGGAGGATGCAGCCATGGTAACATATGGGTTCCCGTTAAGATTCCCCTCGCTCAACCGTGTTTCATATATTTTTTCCCCCCTGATCCTTTTTATTCTCATCACGGGGTGCGCGGCTACTTCCAGAGATATTATAAAGGATGGTGCCACCCTGCATGAGTCAACTGACAGGGTGAAAATGTCAGAGAATTATGCCGTTGTCCTCGCGAACCCTTCAGACACATATGAATCGCTGGCAGAAAAGTATCTGAGAGATAAAAATCTCGCATACATCATCGCGGAGTTCAATAAGAATAAAAATATCACGGCTGATCAGCCGATAGTAATTCCCCTGAAGCCTGTCAATCCCGGGGGGATCATGCCGGAGGGATACCAGACAGTCCCTGTGCTGTGCTATCATCAGTTCAGCAGTAAAAAGAGCCGCACGAAAATAGCAGTCTCCGCGGAGATGTTTGACGGACATATGGCATACCTCAAAGACAACGGATATCATGTCATCACTCTCAGCACTTTGCGGGATTTCATTGAATACAAACAGAGACCTCCGAAAAACTCCGTCGTCATAACCATCGATGACGGATGGAAAACCATGAAAACGATAGCGTTCCCGATCTTGAAAAAGTATGGCTTTAAAGCCAGCCTCTTTGTGTATACAGACCTGATTAGATCCGAGCCCAATAATGTCACCCTCACCTGGGATGAAATAAAGGAAATGGTTGATGAGGGAATCATTGATGTTCAGTCTCATACAATAACCCATGGTGACCTGACAAAACTGAGTGAAGAATCACTGGAGAGAGAACTGGCGGAATCGCAGCGCATCATCAAAGAACATTTAGGAATCAACGCAACCTTCATCGCGTACCCCTACGGAACTATTGACGAACGGGTTATGGAGAAACTGAAAAAATACGGGTATGTAGCGGGGTTTACCGTGATCAGGGGGGGGAATGCTTTTTACCACCACAACTATGCGCTGAACAGAACTATGATATTCAGCAATCATAGCATAGACGATTTCGCGGAATTGGTGGGAACCTTTAAGAAGCAATAGGCATGAGAATCCCGGAAATAAAAAGAGTTTATCTGTTCTATTTCTTGATACTTACCGCTCTCATCCATCTGAGTGCCTGCGCACCTGCCATAAAACATACGATAGCGGAAGAACACATGAAGAACTCCATCGCCCTGGAACAGAAAGGTGATACGACGTCGGCCATTGAGGAGCTTAAAATTGCCCTCACCATCGATCCGGAGAACTCCTCTGCAAAATCACAACTGGAAAAATTATCGGAGAAACGTGATAAGGAAGCAGAAAAACACTACCAAAAAGGATTATCCCTGAAAGAGAGCGATCCGCAGGAAGCTGCCAGAGAATTTATCACTGCTCTCCGTATAAAACCGGACTACAGGTCCGCGGTTGATGAGCTGAAGAAACAGCATCTTGAGTTCACCATAGGAAAGTTAGAAACGAGAATGAAGACTTCGAAAGAGATGAGGGAAGGGGAGAGGGAGGTCGGAGAAGACGATGTCGATCATTTAAGTATTGCCATATCGTTTTATGAGCACGGGAATTATCAGGCTGCGATTAATGAACTCCTGAAGGTGAGATCAAGACACCCGCGGAGCTCCGAAGTGCACAGATATCTCAACATGTCATACTACAACATGGGGAAAATGTATTATGATAAAAAAGACTATGTGAA
Organism: Deltaproteobacteria bacterium; assembly: GCA_016874835.1. GTDB lineage: Bacteria > Desulfobacterota > Syntrophia > Syntrophales > UBA2185 > VGTB01. Next base: position 2,719 of record VGTB01000148.1, read on the forward strand.
CGCCTTGCATATGTTTACCAAAATAAAAGGGGGATCCGGGAATGCGGATCCCTACGTAACAAAAGCGAGAGCCATGCTGAGAGGGCTGGTGGACAAATTGTATAAGGAAGGACTTCAATTTTACCGTCAGCAGAGGTTACAGGAGGCAATAGCAAAATGGAACACCGTTCTGGAGATTGATCCTCAACATCGTAAAGCGCAGGAGTATATTCAGAAGTCGAAGAAATTACTTGAAGCAATCAAAAAATAAACGAATAAACACATTATACTAATCCCACGCCTTCACGAACCCCCTTTACCTTATAGGTAAGTACCGGTTCGGCCTTGCCTTTAACGGTCACCGGCTCCACCTCTTCAGCAATGATGAAATCGGAAACCATCTTGTATACTGAATTGCTGATGACAATTTCATCCGGGCCCGCGAGCCGTGTGAGGCGGGACGCGAGGTTTACTGTGTCTCCGATTACGGTGTATTCCATCCTTTTATTGGAACCAATGTTTCCCGCGATAAGTTCCCCTGTATTTATGCCGATGCCGATCCTGATTGCCGCATCTCCCTCTGTTTTCTTCTTGAGATTTATATCCTGCAGTTCCTTCTGTAAAGACACCGCGGTCATGACGGCTTTCACCGGGTGATTTTTTTCCGCGATGATGGCTCCAAATACCGACATGATTTCGTCGCCGATAAATTTATCTACATGACCGCCATACCTGAAAATGACATCTGTCGCCATGGTGAAATATTCGTTCAATACATTGACCACCTCAGCGGGATCCCTCTGTTCCGAAAAGCTTGTAAACCCACGTATATCAGCAAACATGACCGTTGCATCAATAATCTCTCCTTTAAGCCAGCTTTCGTCCGGATGTTGAAGAATCATATCGACGATCTCGGGAGTAACGTATTTTCCGAAGGCATCCTGCATAATTTCCTTTTTTCTTAAACCGTCTGTCATATTATTAAACGCAACGGTGAGGTCGCCTATTTCATCATTGCTTGAAACATCTATCGTATGATTATAATTTCCATCTTTTATTTTTTCGGTGCCCTCGACGAGATTGTAAATGGGTTTTGAAAATTTTGTGCTGATATAGAAAGACACGGCGACAACAGATGCGATTATCAATGCGGCAAGCGTTACCACGAAGAGCAGTGTCTTTCTGACCCTTTTCTGGAGGGACTCGAGAGATATACCAACATGGATCGAACCGATTTCAACCCCTCCAAATTCAATGGGCACAACGAAATCGAGAATTTCTCTGATCCCATCGTGATACCTGAATATCGTGATCTTTTCGTCCTTCCGTAAAACCGGTGCATTCTGCAAAGACTGGTAGGGCTGCCCGATTTTATTGATATCCGTGTGCGCTTTG
>VGTB01000149.1 GCA_016874835.1 Deltaproteobacteria bacterium
GACCCGCTCCCTCACCCCCTGGATGAAATCCCGGAAGGATCGGTACGTCCTCTCCGCTTCCTCCCTCTCCTTCTGAAGCTGCATCTTAGCCTGTTCCGATGTGTCGGTAGCGGACCGGAGTTCCTCGATGTCACTCAAACGCACCGGGTCCTCTCTCTTGCCCGTCTTCTCCCTGATCAAATCACTGGCCCGTGTCATGGTTATCCCTTCCCCCGGGGAAGCATCCCTCATTTCTCGTGCTGAGATTCATTTACTTCAAAGACCGAATGAATTATAATATATTGGATTTATAATTGAAACTAATTTTGTTGCATACCCATCCGGCGTTCTCGCCATGCGGGAGCACCGGAAAAACAGCCCCCCGGGTCGTCCCCGTAACCCAGAGAGCGGAGCTGTGTCATCAGATAAAACGATAATTTGCTTGATTTTGGCTGTTTATTTAGTGCAATTAGTATGTTATAGATAACCATTTAAAATTATGGAGAAACACAAAATGCCCGGCAAGAAGATTATAATCCCGGCGATCGTACCCGCTATGCTCGTTTTTCTGATATCGGCATGCAGCACCACCCTGGAAGCACCCGGCATCCGGGTCAAGGAGTTTAAAGAACCTACCGCCTTGTCCCCCGCGGAGTTGCAGGCACAGCAGCAGAAGGAGGCGGAAGAAATCGTCAGGCTGAGCCAGGTGAAAGAAAATTCCGTATTTACGGAAAGAAACCGTGTTCCCGAATATATCATCGGCCCCGGCGATGTCCTCACGATTAACATGTGGTTGCCCTATTCCTTCACGTCAGCGGATAGATACCGGTTCTTTGAAGAAGGATTTAAACAAACCACCTATACGCTCCTTGTCCGGCAGGATGGAAAAATCTCCTATCTCTTCGGCGATGACATTCCCGTGAGCGGTCTTACGGTAACCGAACTCAGGACACTCCTCACAAACCAGTTGAAAACATACATCAGGAACCCGCGTTTTGAACTCTTCGTCAAGGAATATAGAAGCAAGAGCGCCCTCCTCTTCGGGCAGATCAACATCCTGCAGCAGGGTATCTCCGGACCCGGCAAGTACCCCCTCATGGGGAAAACAACCGTCCTGGATCTCATCGTGATAGCGGGAGGTGCCATATCCGGTCGTGATACGGCCAACGCGGATTTAAGAAATGTAGAGATCGTGAGAAAAGGTAGGCGATACTCCCTTAACCTGTACAATGCCATGTTCAAGGCCGACGTCACCCAGAATATCATCCTTGATGACGGCGACATTGTCACGGTACCGGAGCTTCCCACCTTCGGCGAGCGGGTCTATGTCTTTGGCGAGGTCAACAGGCAGGGTATCTACCGGCTCAAGGACGCCTATGACCTGCTGGCGGCCATAGGAAATGCCGGCAGCACCACCGCGGTCGCCGTGAAATCCGATATCAAGATCATCCGGGAATACAGGGAGAGACCTTCAAACCCGATCATCCTCTCCGCCAACCTCGATGAAATTCTCAAAAGAGGCGATCTTGCCCAGAACGTCAAACTCCGTGACGGTGATGTCGTCTATGTCCCCCGCCAGGTCATCGGCGACATCAACGAATTCATTCTCACTACCACACCCCTCCTGGAATACCTTCTGAAATATCCGAGGGGTTATACGGACGCTTATTTTCTCAATCCGGCCAATAAGCTGAGATATTAATGTTTCTATGGAGATCCGCAAAGTATGGCAAAATATGACCTGAACCTGAGAGACTACTGGCGAACGATTCGGAAAAGAAAACTCATTATTGTCTTCACCATGATCTGCATGGGATTTTTCAGCCTCTTCTGGTCCATCGTCGGGAAGCCCACCCCACTCTACAAAACCAGCACGAGTATCAAGATTGAGAGGAGCAGTTCGCTGACCGGTCTTTACGCCCAGACATTCTCCTGGTCACCGACCAACTACCTTGAAACGCAGTCCTCAGTGATAAAGAGCTATATCCTGCTGGAGGCGGTGGCAAAACAACTGGGGCTCATCCCGGCGAACCTCACACCGGATCAGATTCGCGGCAACAGCAAATATCTCAACAGCGTGCTCGATCTGAGAAAAATGGTGGAAACGGAGCAGGAGGGCAACACCGATATTATCAACATCATCGTGACATCGGAAGATCCGAAATTCGCACAGCGACTCGCAAATACGATCGCTCTGGTCTTCAAAGAGGAGCATATCCAGGATCTCAATCGACGAACCTTCGAAGCGAAGAAATTTCTCGAGAACCAGCTCAAAGTGGTCAAGGCCAGGACGGATAAATCGGAAGAAGACGTCCGGCATTACCGGGAAAGCCACAAGCTCATATCCCTCGATGCCCATTCCTCCGCTCTTTTAGGCCAGGCGGCCAAAATCCAGGCGCAGCTGGATCAGGATACCTCCACACTGCAGAAGATACACGAGATCTCCAGAAGTTTCGAAAAGGCGGACGATAAGCCGCTCACATCAAAAACTACCTTCTATATTGACGACGCGCCCATTATGTACAAAGGACTGAACGACCGCCTTGTCCAGCTCATCATGGAGAGAGATACCCTCCTTCTCACATACACGGAAAACTTCCCCCAGGTACAGGAAATCAACAGACAGATTCACGAAATTATCAACACCATGAAATCGCAGTTGTCTTTTCGAAAGAAATCCCTGGAGGGAGATATCAAGTATCTTCGTGGTCAACTGAAGGAAGTCGATGACAGGATCAGGCAAATCCCCGAGAAAGGACTGGAGCTGGCCAGACTGGAAAGGGATGTCGGCGTCAATCGGGAAATCTATACCCTCCTGGAGAAGAAATATCAGGAAGCGCTGATTCAGGAAGCGGAAAAGATCGAGGAAGTCAAGATTGTAAAGCCCGCGCTGGAACCGGTCACGCCGACTAATCCACCAAAAACGGCAGCCAACACCTTCGTGGGAACGATTATCGGACTGATTCTCGGAATAGTCTTCGCCTTCATGATAGAAACATTCGATACCTCAATCGGAGCCATTGAAGAGGTCGAAGAATTCCTGGGGGTAAGGGTTTTAGGCATTATCCCTTATGTCAGCCTGGATGAGATCAAGACGATACTCCAGGGAAAGACGCTAGAAAATGTTGACGATGAGGCCATTAGAAAAACCACCCGTCTCATTTCACACTTTTTGCCAACATCGACATCCGCAGAAAATTACCGGGCCCTGAGAACCAATTTCAATTTCATCAACATTGATAATAAAATCAAGACCGTCGTTTTTACCAGCTCTTCACCCGAAGAAGGAAAAACTACCATCACCGTCAATCTGGCAATTACCATGGCCCAGGGGGGCAAAAAAGTGCTCTTAGTGGAGGGAGACTTCAGAAGACCGGTGATATCGAGGCTGTTCGGCATTGAGCAGTCACCGGGACTGACAGACGTGATTCTCGGCAATTATGAATGGAAAAGTGTCGTTCGGAACATCACAGACCTGATCACAGGCAAGATGAGCATGGATGAGGTCATGCAGACCCCCGGCCTCGATAACCTTCACATCATCACGGGCGGAGGAACGGCACCCAATCCGGCGGAGCTTGTCAGCTCAAAAATAGTAAATGATTTTCTCAAGCAGGTCCAGGCGGAATATGACATCATCCTGATTGATGCACCACCGATCCTGGCCGCCACGGACGCCGCCATATGGAGCTCTCTGGGTGATGGCGCGATTTTAGTCTATCAAGTGGGCAGAATCGCCCGGGGGGCCCTGAAGCGTGCGAAAGCCCAGTTAGATAATACGGGCGCAAAAATATTCGGGATTGTATTGAATGGTTTGAAAGCAGAAATAAGCCCCGATATCGCTTATCACGACAAGTACTACTACTATTACGGCGACAAAAAACTCAGAAAGCCCACCATCAAGGATAAAATCATCTCCATCCCGGAAACAATCGCGGGCTACCTCAGGGAAGTATCAACAAAGCTGTCGGAGATGAAAAAAACCACCCCAGAATCGACGCAAAAGGAAACGGAGGTAAAGGAGG
>VGTB01000150.1 GCA_016874835.1 Deltaproteobacteria bacterium
GATGCTGACGATGTATGCGTATGTGGTGTATGCGGAGCGTCCCGCGGTGAGGAGGTATGTCCTTGTGGTGGTGGCCTTTGCCCTTGGCCTGATGGCGAAGCCGATGCTTGTGACCCTTCCTTTTGTGTTCCTCCTCCTGGATTACTGGCCTCTCAGACGTTTTCACTTTGCTCATGTAAGAAGTTCCGATAACGATCAGATGCAGGAAATGCGGGTCCCTTTATCACCTCGCGCGGGCAGTTCACCATTTCATTTGATACTGGAGAAGGTGCCGCTGATAGTTCTTTCCCTCGTTTCGAGTGTTGTTACCGTGCTCTCTCAGAAAAGTGGGGAGGCAATCACACCGTTAAATGTCATCGGATTTGGGACCCGATTAATAAATGCCGTAACTTCTTATATTATCTATATCCAGAAGACATTCTGGCCTGAGAAGCTGGCTTTTTTTTATCCATATGTCATTAATCTGTTCTCCCCGTGGGAGATTGCGGGAGCGATTCTGTTTATTACCGGTGTGACAGTCTATGTATTTTTAAAGATAGGCCGTTTCCCCTATCTCACGGTGGGCTGGCTATGGTATCTTGGCACCCTCGTTCCGGTGATTGGCCTGGTGCAGGTGGGCTCCCAGGCCATGGCGGACCGGTATACCTATATCCCCCTTATCGGGGTGTTCATCATGACCGTATGGGGTATTGCCGATCTTCTGGGGAGGTGGCAATATGGGAAGCAGTGTAGTGTGTTGTCTTCCGCGACCGTCCTGGTGCTTATGACGGTATTGACTTTCGCCCAGGTGCAGACCTGGAAAAACAGTGTGGCCGTATTTGAACACGCCATCCGGGTAACCTATGGGAATTATCTGGCCCATAATAATCTCGGGGTGGCTCTTTTTCATACGGGAAAGACGGACGAGGCGATCTCACATTTTGCGAAAGCTTCCAGAATTAAGCCTGATTATTACGACGCGCATAAGAACTCAGGTATGGTGATGCTTTATCAGGGAAGGATGGACGAAGCCATAACTCATTACAGAGAAGCTGTGAAAATAAAACCCGATCTTTTCGAAGCACGGAACAATTTAGGATTTGCGTTGATCCGGCGTGGCAGATATGATGATGCCATCGTGGAGTATAAGGAAGCATTGCGGATTAACCCTCGTAGCGAAGCGGTTCATAACAATCTGGGTGTAGCCTTCGTCAATGTGGGCAGGTTTCATGAGGCAATGCACTACTTCGGGGAAGCCCTGAGAATAAACCCTGCGTTTACCGATGCGAAAAAGAATTTACGATTCGTTCAGGAACGTTTGGGTATGCGACCCGATGGCGCGTAACCGACTGTAACCCGGTCCTGAAAGTATAAGGATGAGCTTTGAAAAACTGCCCCGGAGATCATGGAGAGGAATGTAAGAGATGTGGCAATCCGACAAAGTCGTTGCGAGGGCGCAGCCCGCGGCAATCTCATAATTGATTCACTGTTTATAAGATTTCTCCCCTGGGGAAATGACAGAGGAGAAGATTTTCAAAGGTTTCGAATGAAGCATAGGGAGATAGAGGAGCTTACGGATTGTGTTAGAGGATTACACCAGAAACGGAAGTGCCGCGGCTGATTACCGGAGATCCCGTAAAAATCACTGGGACAGGGTTGCCGAACGCATGGATGTGTGGAAAGGGTGGGGAGGCTACTACCACAGACGCATCGAGAAAGTCCTGCAGTTTCTTGTACCGCCGGGGCAGAGGGTTGTTGAAATTGGATGCGCTCAGGGAGATCTTCTTGCATCGGTAAGACCCTCCTTCGGAGTGGGCGTGGACTTTTCCGGAGAAATGCTCAAGCGGGCAAAAAAGAAATATCCTCACATTCATTTTATTCTGGCCGATGCTCATGATCTCTCGCTCTCTGAGAAGTTTGATTTCATCATTCTTTCTGATGTGGTGAACGACCTGTGGGATGTCCAAACTGTGTTTCGTAGGATCAGTAATCTCGCTGCACCACGATCGCGGATCATTATCAATTCTTATAGCCGTCTCTGGGAACTACCTCTGTGGATTGTAAAGAAGTTGGGGCTTGGGAGACCGACTCTGTTTCAAAACTGGCTGACAGTCGATGATATTGGCGGGTTACTCAATCTTGCCGATTTTGAGGTGATCAAACACTGGGAAGAAATACTATGGCCTCTGCCGACGCCACTTGCGGCCACATTTTTCAACAGTATCGTCGTCAGGATATGGCCTTTTAAGATATTCGCGCTCACTCATTTCATGGTGGCCCGGCCCAGGATGAACCGGGCAAAGGGAGTGGCGGAACCACGGGTATCCGTGATAGTGCCGGTACGAAATGAAGCGGGAAATATTCCCGCGATTTTTGAGCGTGTACCGGAAATGGGGGGTGGAACCGAACTTGTGTTTGTGGAGGGGCATTCGACTGATGATACGCATCATGCTGTGGAGAACGCAATGGCTCGATATCCGCATCGCCGGTGCACACTGCTCAGGCAATCAGGGGTGGGGAAGGGTGATGCGGTGAGAACGGGCTTTGCTCATGCGAGTGGCGATATCCTCATGATTCTTGATGGAGACCTCACTGTTCCCCCGGAGGATTTGCCCCGTTTTTATGAAGCACTTGTTTCAGGTAAGGGTGAATTTATCAATGGGGTTCGTCTGGTGTATCCCATGGAACGCGAAGCCATGCGGTATTTCAATCTTGTGGGGAATAAATTTTTCAGCCTGGCCTTCACATGGCTGCTGGGACAGCCGATCAAGGATACCCTGTGCGGCACGAAGGTGTTCTGGAAGTCCGATTACGAGAGAATCGCCGCCAGCAGGGCGTATTTCGGCGATTTTGACCCTTTCGGCGATTTTGATCTTCTCTTCGGTGCGGCGAGGTTGAATCTGAAGATCATCGAGATGCCGATCCGCTATCGGGAACGGGTGTATGGCAGGACAAATATCAGCCGCTGGAGACATGGATGGCTGCTTTTGAAAATGGTTTTGTTTGCGGTGAGGCGAATCAAGTTTGTATGACGGAGCAGATAACCACTATTGAAGGTCATAGAGATATCAGTCTTTAAAAAATATCGCGATACTTTGATCTGCGTATTTCTGTCGGTTGCCGTTCTTACGGTGTACTGGCAGGTACAGTTTTTTGGACTCATCGACTACGATGATGTCACCTACGTGGTCCAGAACCGCCATGTGAAGGCGGGGCTTACATGGGAGGGATTGGTATGGGCGTTGGGAGATATCCATACCGGCTACTGGCATCCCCTTACATGGCTGTCTCATATGCTGGACTATCAATTGTTCAGGGCTCATTTTGGAGGGCATCACTGGTCCAGCGTCATTCTTCACATCATCAATACAGTGGTGCTGTATCTGGTATGCAAAAAAATGACAGGTGAGACCTGGAAATGTGCCTTTGTTGCCGGTCTCTTCGCACTGCATCCACTCAATGTGGAATCCGTTGCCTGGGTGGCGGAACGCAAGAATGTATTGAGCACACTGTTCTGGTTTGCGGCGATGTGGCTGTATGTGTACTACGTCGCGAAGCCGGGGCTTGTTCGTTATATTCCCGTGCTTTTGTGCTTTGTCATGGGCCTCATGACGAAGCCGATACTCGTCACGTTCCCTTTCGTTCTGTTGCTTCTGGATTACTGGCCTTTAGGGCGGCTTGATTCCTTGAAAGCTTTCGGCAGGCTGCTTCTGGAAAAGATTCCTTTTTTCATCCTCGCCGCCCTCATCAGT
>VGTB01000151.1 GCA_016874835.1 Deltaproteobacteria bacterium
TACGGAATGTCTGCATGAACGGATATCTGTGTAACAAGGGATACCCCCGGGAGGAATGCGGAGTCGTGGCCGTGTATGGCCACGATCAGGCGGCACGTCTTGCCTTTGTCGGACTGTTTGCCCTTCAGCACCGGGGGCAGGAGAGTGCAGGCATTACCTCGGCGGACGGGAGACAGGTCCGGGAATACAAGGGGATGGGGCTCGTCTCGGAAGTATTCCATGAAGAAAATCTCACAAGTCTGCCGGGTCATTTAGCCATAGGACACGTCCGCTATTCCACTACCGGTTCTTCTGTTCTTTCCAATGCCCAACCGTTTCTTGTCTATCACGCCGGAGAGCACTACGCCCTGGGACATAACGGAAATCTTATCAATGCCCATATCCTGCGCACCCAGTTGGAGGAGAAGGGTTCCATCTTCCGTTCCACCATGGACAGTGAAGTGATCGTCCATCTCATGGCCCACTATATGAGAAACGGTTTTGAGCAGGCTCTCGTCAGGGCATTAGGAAAGGTGAAGGGTGCTTACAGCGTCGTTATGCTCACGAAGGACAAGGTCGTCGCCGCCCGTGACCCCCGGGGATTCCGACCGCTCTGTCTGGGCAGGCTGGGCCCGACCTGGGTTGTGGCCTCGGAGACCTGTGCCTTTGACCTCCTGGGGGCAACATACGAACGCGATGTCGAACCGGGAGAGATTATCGTAATCGACACCTCAGGCCTGAGAAGTCTGAATCCTTTCCGGAAGATAAAAAAGTCACACTGCATCTTTGAACTCATCTATTTCGCCCGCCCGGACAGCCAGATTTTCGGACAAAACGTCTATCTCTTCCGGAAACGTCTGGGCCATCAGCTTGCCCGGGAATACCGTCCGGAAGTCGATCTTGTCATGCCCTTTCCCGATTCCGGAAACTATGCGGCGCTGGGATATGCGGAGGAAAGCGGAATCCCCTTTGAAATGGGTATGATCAGAAACCACTATGTGGGCCGTACCTTTATCCAGCCCACACAGGCCATCCGGGATTTCGGTGTCCGGGTGAAACTGAACCCGGTAAAACCGCTCCTTAAGGGGAAGAAGGTACTTATCGCGGAAGACTCCATCATCAGGGGGACCACAAGCAAGAACCGGATACGCAACCTCCGCGAGATCGGCGTGGAAAAGATTCACATGGTGGTGAGCTGTCCGCCCACCCGCCACCCGTGCCCGTACGGGATCGACTTTTCATCCAAAGGAGAGCTTATCGCCGCAGAGAAGGGGGGGATTGAGGACATCGCCCGCTTTATCGGGCTCGATTCTCTCTACTATCTCAGTCTTAAGGGAATGATCAAAGCCACCAATATGGATTCTAAGTCTTTCTGCCTGGCATGCTATACCGGAGAATACCCCCTGCAAAAACCTGCCGATCTCAGCAAGTTCTGTCTCGAAAACAAGGATATTCCCGGGAGTGATTCTCCGTAAGAAGGTTAATTTTTTATCTCGAAGTCTGCAATGCTCTGGCTGGAAACGACCACCTCTTTCTCTGCCGATTTCACTTTCACACTCATGAAGCCCAGAACCTGGTATGAACCGTTTCCAATCTCTGCTGTGTCCAATCGGACTCTGAAATCTTCTTCCCGCCTTGACGATTCCCCAACCTTCATCCATGAATTGGTTCCCTTCTTCCTGATGTACCAGCTATTGCTGTAACCTGTCGGGGTTCCGGTGATTTGTAACGTTTCCAGTTCCTTCTTCAGCAGTTCGTCATCCAGGTTTTCCCTGAGTACCACACAGCCGTGATACTTATTTATGGCAATCGTGGGTACTATGAATTTAGGCCCCCATTTGGCAGCAACAATATTGACCAGCATAACCCGTCACCTCCTTTTTAACGATATGCCATGTGCAAGGACCGTTCCTCGCGGAAACAAGCTTATAATCTGTAAGTGGTTTATATTATTTGCTAATTTTGAGTGTCGAAACACGGCGTACAGGGGTTTTTTGAAGAAAAGGTACATGTTTGTAATATACGCATGAATTCGTACATTTTTGTTACGTTTTTCCGGGCGTGTCATGTCAGTTCCCGGCGTACATCCATAATAATCAACATGTTACCTTTGTGATCCGCACATGGCACTGTAATTGCTCATTCCCCTCATCAATCGTCAGGAATGACACGGTAACGCAATTTTCAATATCAGGAGGTAGATGCCATGAATCCGGGTGATACAGCGTGGGTATTGGTATCCGCGGCATTGGTATTCATCATGACGCCGGGCCTTGCATTTTTTTACGGCGGTATGGTCCGGAGAAAAAATGTTCTTTCCGCTCTCATGCAGTGCTTCATCATCATGTGTGTTATCAGTATCCAGTGGGTGTTATACGGCTACTCCCTGACCTTCGGCCCCGACACGGGTTCCGGTATCATCGGGGGACTTGACTGGGCCGGTCTCAGGGGAGTGGGTGGACAGCCCAATGCAGATTATGCGGCGACGATTCCTCATTATGTGTTCATGATCTTCCAGGCGATGTTCGCCATCATCACGCCGGCCCTCATCATCGGCACGTTTGCGGAACGGATCAAATTTTCTTCCTTTGTAATCCTCACCGTCCTCTGGGCTACCTTCGTGTACAATCCTATCGGGCACTGGGTCTGGGGGATGGGAGGCTGGTTGAGAAACCTGGGTGCTCTGGATTTTGCCGGTGGCATTGTCGTTCACACGAGTTCCGGAGTATCGGCGCTGGTTATGGCGCTGCTTATCGGGAAGAGGATCGGCTATGAGAAGCGGGCGTTCACTCCTCACAATCTCACCCTCACGGTATTGGGAGGCGCCATGTTGTGGTTCGGATGGTTCGGCTTCAATGCAGGGAGCGCCTTGGGTGCAAATGAATTAGCCGCCACTGCCTTTGTCACGACGAATACCGCCGCGGCTGCTGCAGGGCTCACATGGGCGTTGATTGAGTGGCAGCAGCACGGCGCGCCGACGGTATTGGGAGTGGTTACCGGCGCGGTAGCAGGGTTGGTTGCCATTACCCCGGCGTGCGGATTTGTGAATCCCATGAATGCAATGATTATCGGCATTCTTGTGAGTGTGTTCTGTTACATCGCGGTTGCCAGGGTAAAAACGAAGTTAGGCTACGATGACTCGCTGGATGTGTTCGGCATTCACGGTGTCGGGGGCATATGGGGAACGATCGCCACGGGTCTCTTTGCGGAAAAAGCGGTGAATGAGGCAGGCGCAAACGGCCTGTTATTCGGGAACGTCCAGTTGTTTCTGGTGCAACTGCTGCTTGTCGTCGTGGCCGTTGCGTATGCCGTGGCGATGACGTGGATACTCTTCAAATTTGTGGATGCCCTGATGTGTATGAGGGTCGAAAAGGACAAAGAGATCATTGGGCTCGATCTTACCCAGCACAATGAATCGGCCTATACCGTGATTGAATAGGAGGGAAGTGAGGATGAAATATATTGTCGCCGTGATCAAGCCCCATAAACTGGACGAGGTGATGAAATCGCTTGAGGAGGTTGAGGTGAATCTGATGACCGTGTCCAATGTCCTGGGAAGAGGAAGGCAGAAGGGCATGACGGAGGTCTACCGGGGAGCGAAAGAGGTGGGAAGTCTCCTGAAAAAAGTCAAACTGGAAATCGCCTGCAACGAGGATTTCGTCCAGCCCACCATCGAGGCGATTACCAGGGGAGCCAAAACCGGTGAGATCGGCGACGGGAAG
>VGTB01000152.1 GCA_016874835.1 Deltaproteobacteria bacterium
TTTCCATGAGACCGGCAAAATGATTCCGGTTGAGGTACGTACCAATGACCTCCCGGGGCGCTACTTTAAACCACCAGATGCGTCCGTAACCGGAATAGGTTTGGGCAATGCCATAGAGGGTTTCGAAACAGCATAAAACGATAATCACGATGGTTGCGATCTCAATCCGCCTCCTGGTGTTCAGGGTCTGCACAAGCCCGAAAAACAGAAAGCCATAGGCAATCCATCTGACAAGCGACATGCGCACGGGGTAGGTGTACGGGGCGAGGGCATACCAGTGCCCTTTCGCAGTTGCGGAATCCGCGGCGCTGACCGGCGGTATCGACATGTCCCCGATAACCTTCGCCTCCGGCGAGAGATGAACCAGGAGAAAATCGGGCATGGGGATCATCTGCACGATTAAATATCCAAAGAAGAAGAGAAACAGCGGATTGAGGCTGGATCTGAGCCACCGGAACCGATACATTCCGGAGTCCTTCTCGATATTGCTCTTGATGAGTAAAAGACTCGCGATGAAGATCCCGGTGAAGGCCAAGGTATAGGCGTAGGTGTGGACCCCGCCAAAGAGCAGGGGACTCACCACAACCACAACCAGATAAATTACAAAAGCCGCTCTCTCCATAAAAAACTAGGGACAGCGCCCTATTTTTTCCCCCTAATCTTGTCTGTCGTTATGTTACCATAACATTGATGCGTCATTCATTCCATGCATGTAATTGCTACAACTCAACGGTTTTCCAATATTCCCGAAAAGTCATGATTCTTTCTTTCTGTTCCGGGAAGAGCAGAAATGGTTCTACATCTTTCGCCAGAAATTCCAGATCAAGTTTCTCTATTCGATCAAAAAAATGTCTGAGAAAGGTTGTCTTATCCATTTCAAGGGATTTTTCAATATATTCAAAATCAGGTTTTGACAGACCCAATAAAAAAGACGTATCGAAAATGTCGCGGCCTTTTTCACGTTTTCTTAGCAGAAGAGTCATCATTTTTTGAGCCAACAGAATTGCCGCAGGTGCAGCTAATACCTGACGGTACACGGCGAATTTATTCAGAAGGACATTCTGTGCATTATAAAGCTGTTCTTTCGTCTCACTATCGATCTGGATGAGAATTTTCCTCATGGCATCGCTGCCTAATCCAGATCTGTGGAAGATTTCGGGGAATCGTATATAACAGTGGTAAGCTCCGCGTTCAATGATCCTGTATTCAATTAGAAATCCTTTGTATTCCATGTCACGACAGGCTTTTGTGAGCAGATCCTCAAACATGGTAAAGGAGAGGCCAAAATTGTCAAAGTCAAGGTCTTCGGAAAAGCGGAGGCTATCGTATAAAATCCTGATGGCGGTGCCTCCGATAAAGCTCAGAGATGCCGCTTCTTTATGCTTGAACAACGAATCCAGAAGCTCATACTGAAGATACTCAACCAGGGCTGCATGAGGATTTCTTTGAAATAATTGGGGTGAAACGTATCGTGAAATCTGTTCTAAGGTAAGCATCGTAAAGCCCACCTCTCAAGTTTTTTACTCCCGAGTGCGCGTAGATAGATTAAGAACTTTTCCCTGTTTAAAGATTCTCTCATCTTCTGCTCATTCAGCCTTATGTTATCGAAATCCTGTGGTGTATTGATGTCTGCCATGTTTAAGTAAAGATAGTCCAGCACGGCCTTTTCCGGTTCTGCTAACAGGTAGCGACCATTTTCGGTGCGTATGTCGGTATAACCCCAGAAGAAGTCGCTTTTTATGTGCCGGTAGATAAAATGACCGAATCTATTATTAAAAGTCCTGTTAATTTTGGCAGTTACACTTACATAGGCATACACCATTTCCGGAATGAAGCCATAATAAGACAGGGCGCTCTCCAGACTCAAATAGCTGGGTTGATATAGGAGAGAGGCGACCTCTTCACCCTTTACTTTGTGGCAATCCTTGGTAAACGCATAAATCCCGTTTTTTAACTTTACCAGGTATCCCTTTTTAACCCAGAGATTAAGCTGATAATCATGAATTCTGTGGCCGGCAAGCAGTATATCGTCCCGGGAAAAAATGGGGTTTCTTATTGCCTGCACCAAATCGTTATATTTCATAATCTTATTATATTTAATAAAATAATGAAATGTCAATGGATATTTAAGACGAGGAACATTATGTGTCCGAATCCCAAATAAATTTCTATTTTGCTATTCCTAGCATTTCGTACGGCGTCTGGAAATCAATACGGTAGTTGTCTATCGTCAGAGTGGTTTCAAGGGAACGATTCAGGACCAGAAATTTCTCCGGTCGGTAGGCGTCGATGAAGCTGCGCCCTGAACGGCTGAGCCTGGGACGATCCAGATCGGCAGATTTGACTTCAATGGCCATGAGCTTGCCTGCGTGTTCGACCACGAAATCCACCTCGCCCCCGGCCTTACTCCTCCAGAAATGGACAACTGAAGACAGGGGTAGGAGTTTATAGAGCTCTGAAAACACCCAGTTTTCCATAAGAGCACCTTTGTCGGTTCTCAGAGAAATGTCGGTAGAAAAGGCATTGAGCAGCTGATTCCGTATGCCATTGTCGATAAAATATATTTTGGAAGCCGAGGTGAGCTCCCGGCGTTTTCCACCGGCAAAAGGCCGCACCAGTTTGACGACATGGCTCTCCTCGAGAATTTCCACGTAGGAGTGGATAGTGGCAGCGTCTACATGGCAGATCGACGCCAGTTCTGAAAAGTTTATCAGATTTCCTGTTTGTCCGGCCAGCAGCGTGAGGAGTTTCCGGAAAACATCAACCCGCTTGATGCGGAAGAGATCCGAAGCGTCTCGTAGAATGAGGGCTCCCGTAAGGTCGGAAAGAAGGCGAAAACGATCGGAATCCGCACGGGCAAGATAAACGGCGGGATAGCTGCCGTAGACCATCTGGCGGGAGAAAATTTTTTCGCAAAGAATCCTGGCGGAGATGGGATTAACCGGGTTTTCCTGCCGCAATAACTCCTTGAGGCTGAAAGGAAGCAATCGCAAACGATCTGCCCTGCCTGCCAGAGATTCACGTGTCTTGCCCATCAGGTGGAAAGAGGAAGAACCTGTGGCCAGAATGGGAATATTCAATCTGGCGTCAACCAATCCCTTTATGAAGAGACCAGCGTCGGTCAGGTGTTGAGCTTCATCAAGAAAGACAACCCGGATAAAAGGAAATTGATCACGAAGAAGTGAAACAAGCTCGATGGCGGCGCCAAAAGCTGAGCGCAGAAGCGGGTCTTCAAGATTGAAGTAAAGGATATTGGGTGCGTAAGATAGGAGGAGGTGCCAGGCAAGAGTGGATTTCCCGGATTGGCGGGGGCCTACAATGAGCAGGGCACGATCATTATGGAGATTTACCGGTTCTGCTTCACGCAAAACATAAGTTTCCGGGAGATAGCGACGGATCAAAGCATCGGCCTGGTCCGGCTGAGTGATCCAGGGATTGTATTGTAAAATCCTGTTTTGAATCTCACTGTTCAGCATGAATCTCATTTAGCATGGCTAATTATGAATGTCAATCATAATCAGCCAGTAAAAAGCAAAAAACTAGGGACGCAAAAAACTAGGGACAGCGCCCTATTTTTTCCCCCGTCAAAAAAGTAGCCTGTCCTCTTTTTCTATCCAAGGAATTGACGGAAAGGGACAAGAAAAATGTTATCTCTTAATTTCAGCAGTTCCTTCC
>VGTB01000153.1 GCA_016874835.1 Deltaproteobacteria bacterium
TACTTGATACACCTCTCGCAGAGACCACCGAGAAGATTGAAAAAAAACCGGCAAAAATCTCCAGGTTAAATATCGGCCTGATTCTCTTTATTGCCTCATCGTTCATGGTGCTCGGCATCCTCTATCAGACAGGGATCATCGGTTCCCGCAGCACAAAGGATGTGAGCACACTGAAAGAAACCGTAAAATCCTCTCCTCAACCAAAGAAATCATCCCGGGCGACGACGCCGACTGCACCGGCAACCGGCATCGTTTCCGGTGAAAAAACCGCACTCCCCTCAGCGGATTGGGGAACGATTTTTTCCGCACGCTCAAAGACCAACATCCGCAGCGAGCGCTCCATGAACGCCCCAAAAGTGGGAAGCCTCGAAGGAGGTCAAAAGGTGAAAGCCGACTTCCTGAAAGACAACTGGTACGCCGTATTCAAACTCACGGAATCCCAGAGGGATGAATCAAGAGCCCTTGGATATGTCAGCGCCACACGGTTATCTCCCGATACAGTGATAAAGCAACCCGAAGTGAAAACGTCGCAGACATGGGGAGTGATCCTCTCCGCAAAAGAAAGAACAAATATACGAAGCGAAAGATCGATCAGCTCAAGAATAAAAGGAAAGCTCGAACCAGGCCAGAAAATAAAGGCCGATTTTCTGAAGGATAACTGGTACGCCGTGTTTGACCTAAGAGAAGAACAACGGGAAGAAACAAAAGCTATGGGTTACATTTATGCACCACTACTGTCTTCACCTGATTGACAATTCTTGTTTTTATCATTATGGAGCAAACAAAGGCCGAAGCTGAACCTGTAAGAATCAGGAAAAGACGTTTGAGACGCACATACCAGAAGAGAAAAACCTCCTTCTGGTTGATGATCATTCTTCTGATAACCTTCATCCTCAGCGCATTCACGATGAATATCCCCTTCCTCATAGACAGGTATCTCAATTTCATGGACAAGACCTACCGCCCCATGGATACGGAGAGAATGCACCACGAAAAGTCAAGGCAGGAACCTCCGGCAGCAAAAAAGGAAGTCCCCAAAAACAGGTAATCTCTCTCTTGAACAAACTCAGCCAGATACAGATCGATACGAAAGCGATATTCCTGCTGCTCATAGTCACCGCCGTAACTCTTGCGGGCGGCCTTTTCATCATGAAAGCGTCCACAGGCTTAGCATTCGCGGTGATTGCCGCTGTGATCATCGGCATTGTCAGTTTTATCAGCATGGAAATCGCCCTTTACCTTCTCATCATTTCCATGCTCTTAGGTCCTCAATTCATTGCCGGAGACGCGACGTTAGCCGCAGCGAGAGGTCGCCCCGGCATCACCCTGCGTGTCGATGATTTTCTTCTGCTTATCATTGGATTCAGCTGGTTTTTAAAAACCGCTGTCCGCAAGGAGCTTGGTCTTTTTCTTAAGACCCCGTTAAACAGACCTATTGCATACTATTTTGTGGCGTGTCTGATGTCCACATTGATCGGATACATGATGGGAAGAGTGGTTGGGGCCTCAGGGTTTTTCTTTGTATTAAAATACTTCGAATACTTCATCGTCTACTTCATGGCAGTGAACCATCTGAAAGAAAAAAAGCAGATTGAACGTTTCCTGTTCGCCATGCTGGCTGTGTGCTTTGCCGTGTGTCTTATCGCTATTTATCAAATACCTGCGGGCGGCCGTGTTTCGGCACCCTTCGAAGGGCCGGAAGGTGAACCAAACACTCTTGGGGGCTACCTTGTCCTCATGCTTTCCGTCGTATTGGGATTGATCCTCACCTACGGAACAAACAAGCAGAAGTTCATGCTGGCCTTTCTAGGATTTCTGGTGGTGATTTCCCTTGCCGCCACCCATTCCAGGAGTTCCTGGCTTGCTCTTGGCCCCATGGGGATAGCGTTGCTCTATTTCAGCAAAAAAAAGATTCCTATAATTCTCACATTGGTTATTTTTCTCATGCTTTCGCCATTTATAGTGCCGAAGAGTGTCACAGAAAGGGTTCTATTTACCTTTACACAGCCTAAAGAAGCGGGGCAAATAACAGTTGGCAATATACGGCTTGACACGTCTACCTCTGCCAGATTGGCATCATGGGAAAATATATTAGCAAGCGACTTTATCAAACACCCCGTATTGGGTTATGGAGTTACCGGCTATCGTTTTGTAGATGCGCAATATGCGCGGGTACTCGCTGAAACAGGTCTTGTAGGTATTATTGCCTTCTTTATTTTAATCTATTCAATTTTTATGAATGCTCTGCAGTCATATCGGAACTCTAATGACCCTCTTTTCATCGGCCTCACACTTGGTTATCTTGCCGGGTTCTTTGCTATGCTCACCCATGCTATTGGTGCCAATACGTTCATCATCGTCCGCATCATGGAACCCTTCTGGTTTCTGACCGCGATGATTATCATGATCCCGGAGATAGAAAAAACTACATCACAAGAACCATTGATTAAAAATGAGTGATCCCATCAGGCATGACATTATTATTGAACCAAAAGGTGCGTGGGTCGCCTTTCAATGGAAAGAACTCTGGCAATACAGGGAACTCCTCCGTTTCCTGACCGTCCGTGATATCAAGGTCCGCTACAAACAAACGGTGTTAGGCGGGCTGTGGGCTATCCTTCAGCCCTTCATGAGCATGGTGGTATTTACCATATTCTTTGGAATGTTAGCAAAAATTCCTTCAGACGGTCTCCCCTACCCCATCTTTGTGTACACCGCCTTACTCCCCTGGCAGTTCTTCAGTAACGGTATCAGCAACGCGGGAAACAGCTTGGTTGCCAGCAGCCACCTGATCTCCAAGGTCTATTTCCCCCGGATTATTATCCCCGCAGCTTCTCTCGGTGCAGGATTACTTGATTTTCTGATCGCATTTTCCATTCTTATAGTCATGATGCTCTACTATGGAATTTTTCCCGGCGCGGGTATCTTTCTCATGCCTATTCTTATAGTAGGGGTTGCCATTGCGGCCCTTGGTGTCGGGATGATTCTTTCAGCCATGAATGTTGCATACAGAGATTTTCGTTACGTGATTCCTTTTCTCGTCCAGTTCTGGCTCTTCGCGACACCGGTCATATATCCCGCGAGCATCATACCGGAAAACTGGCGCTGGTTGATTAACCTGAATCCCATGGCCGGCCTCATCTCGGCTTTCCGCTCTTCTCTTCTCAATACACCAATTCCATGGAATGACTTGGTTGTTTCAGGAGCAGTGATTACCGGCTTATTTATCCTCGGTATTGCCTATTTTACCCGCATGGAGAGGCGCTTTGCCGATATTATTTAACTAATGATTCCTCTATGGTCATTTCGACAGTATGGAGAAATCTTATAACTTGAAATGAAAAACACTTTTTTTAATTTTCATAATCAGAATAATGAGTGACGTAGTCATCCAGGTAAAAAACCTCAGCAAACAGTACCGAATCGGTTCAGCGGCCGAGCGGTCTCGAACATTTCGGGAAGCTCTGACCAACACCTTCACATACCCTTTTCGTCGGTTGAGAAACGCTTTTAACGAGGAAGAGACTCCAACACACCACAAACCCGAGTACATCTGGGCATTAAAGGACGTATCATTCGAGGTGAAGCGCGGAGAGC
>VGTB01000154.1 GCA_016874835.1 Deltaproteobacteria bacterium
TCCATAAGGCGCTCGATCGTACGGGGCGGGATATGGATTTGCCGGGGCTGGTCTATCATCAGCATGTAGTCGGTTTTAACCATCTCGATGAGCGTGTTCAATGCCGTACCTGATGCCAGGGACGGCGACTGCATGTATTCACAATGCGGCGGGATAAACGACGGTCTTTCCCTGCCCCAGAGGACAATTTTTTCTATCAGGCCTGAGAGGGACGGCAAAGCGGGGATGGTTTTTTCAAGAGTATGGTCCGGGATGACGGGACAAATAAGGGTTATTTTGTTCATCGGTGGTCACTCACAATGGTGATGATTGCTAAAATCTTATCCTGATTATTTCTGTGTACGGTATGACACCCGCGTCGAGATCATTAGTGTACATGAGCGTGGGAAATCTCATCTGCCATCCTTCCGGGCTGTAGTTGAGAATTGCTCCTGCGTCGGTATCAGTGTTGTGCCACGACCTGGATCCCCCGGAGGTAAAGATGAAGAAAAAGAATGCTCCACAGGCAGCACCTCCTGCGGCGAAGGTGACCGTCACTTTCACACCGGAGATGGCGTCTGAAACGGGTGTTCCGATCATTACCGCGATTAAGAGAAGAAGGAACAATATTTTTTTTGCACGTTTCATGGTGTTGTTTATTAACACAGAAATTGCAGGATGCAAACAGGGTTTCATCGAAAATTTCCTTGACAGAATACGGCACTATGATAATTAAAAGATACAATTATTTCAATTCACCTCCTTCGGTTGGGGTTCTTGTTCATCATTTTCCGGCGTTTCCGCTCACTGTGACCGCTCGTGCGTCCCCCGATATTCTTTAACGCGTTTTCTGTGAAGAGTGGTTGGATAAATTCAATTTCCTACAGCGTCCGGCAGAGGGAAGATATGACACATGTCGGGCGCCCGATACGCTTCGTGAAGCGGCATTCCAGGACATGCGCAGGACCTTTCGTGCAATCCTGGTGAGAGGGTGGCTCAGGATCTAAGAGGGATTTCAATCTTACACGCTGTGCATAGAGAGAAAAGGAGGGATTATCATGGCAGTGTATAAAATCATCGAGATT
Organism: Deltaproteobacteria bacterium; assembly: GCA_016874835.1. Classification (GTDB taxonomy): domain Bacteria; phylum Desulfobacterota; class Syntrophia; order Syntrophales; family UBA2185; genus VGTB01. Next base: position 1,065 of record VGTB01000154.1, read on the forward strand.
GTGGGAACGAGCAAGGATTCATGGGAAGATGCGGCGAAACAGGCCCTGGCAACCGCTTCAAAAAGCCTTGAAGATTTGAGAATCGCAGAGGTGGTGAAACAGGATGTGACCATTGAAGAGGGAAAGGTAACATCCTTCAGAGTGAGGCTCAATATCTCCTTTAAGTACCGTGAATAGGGTTGATAAATCTTCGTTCGAAATTCACATGAGTGTTCCCCGGAGGAGGGGTCGAAAGACCCCTCTATATCTTTGTTATCAGGTCACTTTCGCGTAACCAAATTGCCCCATTGACACATACTCATCACTGCCTTATATTAAGCCTACACGTGAGATTAATGATTGCAATTGTTTGATACAGGTGGCTTATGCCAGGGTACCATGATCCCGGTGAAATGAATGATAAGGAAATCAGACTGGAACCTGATACCGTACTTCAGGAACCAAAGATGTACCGGGTAATCCTTCATAACGATCATTATACCACTATGGATTTTGTGGTTGAGGTTCTCATGTGCGTGTTTCACAAGCCGGCGGCGGAAGCGATAAAAATTATGCTGGATGTACACAAAAGAGGACAGGGGGTTTGCGGGGTGTATACGTATGACATCGCCTCCAGCAAGGTCTCTAAGGTTCACCTTATGGCAAGGAACAAGGAATATCCGTTGAAATGCTCGCTGGAGGAGGCCTGACGGGTGGAGGGCATGCGATGAAGATAAGCGAGAACCTGAATCAGGTCATCATGGCCGCGTATGCCGAGGCTAACTCCCGGCATCATGAATATGTCACTCCTGAACACTTTCTGTATGCATCTCTTTTCTTTGACGAGGGAGCCGATATTATCGAGAAGTGTGGCGGTGATCCCGAGCGGATGAAAAGAGTCCTCTCGAAACATCTTCACGAACATAACCCTGTCGTTGAAGGTGTAAGATCCGTTCAGTCGCTGGGATTTCAGAATGTTCTGGAGAGGGCTGTCTGGCACACTACCTCCGCACAGAAAGAGGTTCTTGAAATCGGGGATGTGCTGGTATCTATCTTCGATGAGAAGGAGTCGTATGCCTCGTTCTTTCTGAGAAAGGAGGGGATCACAAGACTCGCCCTGCTTGATTATATATCTCACGGTGTTTCCGTGGTGACCGATAATTCAATGTCCCCACACGCCGGGAAAAAGGCACAGGAGCCCCGGCAGGAACAGGAAAGCAGAGACAAGGAATCCGAGCAGAACAAGATATTGAGATCATTCACCACCGAGCTGACAGCCAGAGTCAAGGCAGGAGAGGTGGATCCGCTCATCGGGAGAGAGGACATTCTCGAGAGAACGATCCAGGTATTGTGCAGAAGATTCAAGAATAATCCTGTGCATGTGGGTGAGCCGGGTGTCGGAAAGACCGCGATCACGGAAGGGCTCGCTCAATTGATTGCGGAAGGCAAAGTACCGAAACGCCTCAAAGGCTCGAAAATTTATTCCCTGGACATGGGGGCGATCATTGCCGGTACAAGGTTCCGGGGCGACTTCGAAGAGCGGATGAAGAAAGTAATCGCCGAACTGCAGAAACAGGAAAGGGTAATTCTTTTCATTGATGAGATTCATAATATTGTCGGTGCGGGCGCTGTTTCGGGGGGGTCTCTCGATGCATCCAACATTTTGAAGCCGGCGCTCGCCTCGGGGAAACTGAGGTGTATCGGTTCCACCACCTATGATGAGTACCGGAAATATTTTGAGAAGGATGGTGCCCTTTCAAGGAGATTTCAGAAAATCGAGGTTACTGAACCGACGATTGATGAGACATGCAAAATTCTTCAGGGAATCAGAAAAAGGTACGAAGAATATCACCATGTATCGTATACCGAAAAAGCGCTTCAGGCAGCGGCGGAACTTTCCGATAAATATATCAATGACCGCAGACTCCCCGACAAGGCTATTGATGTGATTGACGAAGCCGGCGCTCTTGCGAATATGGAGAGGGAAGGTGAGGTTACTGATAAAATTATCGATCACCGTGAAATTGAAGCGGTTGTCGCGAAAATAGCCAGGATACCTGAAAAGAATGTTTCGTCCTCCGAGTTGGACAAACTGATGGATCTGGAGATAAGTCTGAAGAACGCGATCTTCGGGCAGGACGCGGCGATCGCGGTTGTGGTGGAAGCCATAAAGCGATCAAGGGTTGGATTCCGGGAACCTCACAAACCGATTTCCTCACTGCTCTTTGTCGGGCCGACAGGAGTGGGCAAAACGGAACTCGCCCGTCAGCTTGCGGTAGCACTGGGTGTACCGCTTCTCCGGTATGATATGAGCGAGTACCAGGAAAAGCATACCGTCGCAAAATTTGTCGGGGCACCTCCCGGCTATGTGGGATATGAGGAGGGAGGCTTGTTGACCGAGGCGATAAGAAAGAATCCTCATTCGGTACTTCTCCTGGATGAAATCGAGAAGGCCCATGCCGACATTTTCAACACCCTCCTTCAGGTGATGGACTATGCCACATTGACGGATAACAACGGAAGAAAAGCGGATT
>VGTB01000155.1 GCA_016874835.1 Deltaproteobacteria bacterium
CCATTTTCATGGCACTGTACTTGAGGACATCCTCTCTTCCCGCCATTATGTTAGCCCATTTCGCCGTCAATTTTATCGATTTCGCCAACGTAATCCCGAAGGAAATCTTCAGGTTTCTTTGATATGGATCAATGCGTGATTCGCGGGTGGTTTCAGGTTGACACATATGTGCATTTCCCTTAAACTCACCGTGCTCGAAAGCGAACCAGGGTCAACACGATCGCGTAACTCCGGGAATCGCTCCTTGCGCGGAATATCATTACCATTCACAACCATTTTTTTTACTCAGTGGTCTTCTGTCAGAGAAACCAATGCGAACATATATCGTGCCTAAATCCAGCAACAAGAAAAACATAGCGGGAAATTATCCGCCATTGCGAGCGCCCAGCGGGCGCGCGGCAATCTCATCAAATATAGAGATCGCCACGCTCGCGATGACAATGCGTTATCGCTGGATTTGGGTAGTTATAAACTCAAAAGAGAAAAAGGAGGGCACATGGAATCATTGAGCCGGCTGGACGCCATTTTCAGACCAAAGAGTGTAGCGGTAATCGGAGCCTCGCCGAGCGCCGGAAAACTTGGCTATGATATTGTATACAACATGATCCATGCCGGTTTCCCCGGACCAATATACCCGGTAAACCCCAAGGCCGACCAGATCCTAGGCCTGCCGGTCTACACACAGATAGGCGATATCTCGCCCCCGCCGGAACTGGCGGTAATAATCATTCCGGCACGGGCGGTTCCCGGAGCAATCGACCAGTGCGGCCTGGCAGGAGTGAGCGCCGCCGTGGTCATTACCGGAGGATTTGCCGAGGCGGGGGAGGAAGGCGAAAAGCTGCAGGAAGAACTTGCCCTTACCGCACGCCGATATGGCATCCGGGTAATCGGCCCCAACTGCCAGGGGGTCAATAACCCCCATCACAATCTCTGTGCCTCCTGGCCGCTTCTCACCAGAAAAGGACGCATGGCTTTTATCTCCCAAAGCGGAACCGTCGGAGCGGCCCTCATGGACTGGGCGAGCCAGGAACTCCTCGGTGTGAGTATATTTGTCAGCCTTGGGAACCGCGCCGACGTATGCGAGTCTGAGTGCATCGAGTACTTCAACAACGATCCTCACACAAAAGTCATTGCCCTCTATATGGAAGGTGTCAAACGGCCAGCCCATTTTCTGGAAGCTTTGTCAAAAGCCTCAAAGCCCGTAGTGATCCTTAAATCAGGACGCACGGAGAGAGGTAAAGTGGCCGCCGAGAGCCACACCAAGTCTATGGCGGGAAGTGACGAAATATACAATGCCCTTTTCAAGAAGTACCGAATCTACCGTGCCAACGACCTGGAGGAACTCTACGACTATTCCAAGGCCCTGGCCTATATGGAAAAGCCCCCGGGAAAGCGACTCCTCCACATCTCCAGTTCAGGCGGCGCGGCAATCTTAGCCATCGATGAGGCCGATAAACTTGGTTTTCTCTCACCAGCTCCATCTCAGCAGTTAGTTGACCGTCTACGGGTTTTTCTTCCCCCCCACTGCGGAACAACCAATCCCATCGATCTCACGGGAGACGCAATTTCCGACCCCAGCCTCTATGCGAAGACGATTCATGCCTCCAGAGGGGAGTTCGACGCGGGCGTGATCATATTCGGTGATCCCATACACGGCGCTTCAGACATTGTTACCGGGAAGGACGAGTTGATCGTCTTCTGCGGTGGTGCCGATGTGGAGCGAGAGGAATCAAAGCTCATCCACCAGAAGGGCATCCCCGTCTTTCCCACACCGGAGCGCGGCATTCGGGCGCTTGCCCAGCTTTTCCTATTCGATGAGCCTGTGATGAAGGAACCCGTGAAGTCCCATGCGGAGAGAACCCTGAAACTCATGTCACCGAAAGATGCGGCGGATCTCCTCAAAAAGTACAGGATCCCCGCAATCGACGCACCCCTGGCGACGTCCGCAGCGGAATCTCTTCGCCTCGCTCGCAAACTGGGTTTCCCCGTGGCCATGAAGATTGCTTCACCGGACGTGTCCCACAAAAGCGACGTGGGAGGCGTGCGCCTTAACATCGCGACAGAGTCGGCAGTGCGCAAAAATTACAGGGAGATTATAAACTCCGTGAAAAAGAATGTCCGCAGGGCAGATATAGAAGGCATTACCGTATCCCCCATGGCAAAGCCGGGCGGTTTGGAGGTTATCGTGGGGGTGGTTACCGATCCCCAGTACGGACCGACCCTGATGTTCGGCCTTGGAGGGATCTTCACTGAAATCTATCGGGACGTTCAGTTCTGCCTGCTTCCCGCCTCAGAGAAAGAAATGCGGCAGATGATTCATGGCATTACGGGCTATCCGCTCCTTGCGGGATCCCGGGGACAAACGCCGAAAGACCGGAAGGCGCTGGTGGAGATTATGAAAAGAGTAGCGCGACTGGCACTCGATAATCCCGATGTGGACCAGATTGATCTCAACCCCGTCCTCGTCTATGACCGGGGTGCTCTCGTCGTGGATGTCCGTATTTACAGGCACTCAATATAAACAGGCGTGATCATCAGGGCCATGAATAAGCACAACAGCATTCTCCACACCCGGCGTTCCTGCAGAGCAGTTTTTCCTGCGATATTCATCGCGATTGTCACATCACTCACGGGAACAGCCGGCATGGCGGATGAGGTGGATCTTACCGGGCATGGCGATATCATGGCTCAGACGGAAAGAGCGATACCGGATGAAGTGAAGACACAGCGCATGAGAGACCCGGAAACGGGCAGAGATATTACCGGCGAATACATCGCGGAGAAATTAAAATATCTTGAAAAGATTGCCGACAGAATAATACAACACGCGGCAGACGAATTCCTGCGACGACCCGACAAAAAACAGGAGATCTACGAGAGGGCCTGCCAAGAGATCCATCAGAGGCTGGGAATGGGCTCCATCGGCCCGGCGACTGCTGCTGCCACTCCTCTCATGACGCAAAAGAAAAACCGGTTAGCGGAGCTCTTAGACATAAAGAAAAATGACCGGCCGGGATTTACACATCAGGGATTACTGCCTTTTGAAAAAGACGGAAGGTGGGGCTACCGGGATGAACGTGGAGATATCGCAATCAGGAACAAATACCGCATGGCCCATGCGTTTTTACCCGGTGGAATTGCGGCAGTTATTGACGAGCGGGGATGGGCCTATATCGACAGAAAGGGCGGCATCGTTCTCAGACCTTTCATCTTCGATAACGGCCCCGACTATTTCCGCGAAGGGCTGGCAAGGTTTACCGTCGATCACAAATTCGGTTTCTTCAACGAAAGAGGAGAGGTCATCATTAAACCACGATTCGATTTCGCCTTTCCCTTCTCCGAAGGGCTTTCCCCGGCCTGTATGGGATGCCGGGAAAAATTTCAGGGGGAGCACTCTATCGTAGAAGGAGGAACGTGGGGGTACATAGACAATAAGGGCGATTGGGTTATCTCACCGATATTCGGTTTTGCCGGTCAATTCGAAGAGGGGAAAGCACGGGTAAAATTAAACGGCAGGTGTGTATTTATCAACAAGAGCGGGAAGATCA
>VGTB01000156.1 GCA_016874835.1 Deltaproteobacteria bacterium
TCAAACCGAAAGCTATCAAGGCGATCATCATTTCATGTGTTGTCCCGCCCATGCTGAACATATTGGAACCCCTCTGCAGAAAGTACTTTGATGTCAAGCCCATCATCGTTGAGCCGGGCATCAAGACGGGAATGCCCATTCTCTATGATAATCCCAGGGAAGTGGGAGCGGACAGGATTGTGAATGCCGTTGCCGCGTATGAAAAGTATGGCGGGGACATCATTATTGTTGATTTTGGGACTGCCACTACCTTTGATTACGTGTCAAAAAAAGGAGAATACATGGGTGGCTGCATCGCTCCGGGGATCATGATATCGAGCGAAGCCCTCTTCAGCAAGGCGGCAAAGTTGCCAAGGGTGGAGATAGGAAAGCCCAAATCAGTCATTGGTAAAGATACGGTGAGCAGTATGCAGGCCGGGATTTTATTCGGGTATGCCGGTCTCGTGGATGGACTTGTGGAACGCATAAAATCTGAAGTCAGGTCAGAACCGAAAGTGCTGGCAACGGGTGGACTGGCAAAAATCATCGCCTCCGAGACAAAAAGTATTCAGATTGTGGATGAAATGCTAACGCTGGAGGGTCTGCGAATTCTCTATAAGCGAAACTGCTGATTCAGAATCCTGTCACGGGCCGGTCACATCGTTCGTAAGAATATGCCCCCTCCCTGTATCCCTCCCTCTTGATGGGGGAGGATGGGTGGGGGTGATTTTCATTGATGTCGCGGATTCCTCGTGGTAGAAGCTGCAAAATGTTGAATGTGGGCTTGACGGGCGGGATCGCCTCCGGAAAATCTACCGTCGCGATGATGTTCAGGGAAAAAGGTGCTTACGTCATCGATTTCGATGAACTGGCTCACTGCGTTGAGGAGCCGGGCAGTCCCGTATGGAAAGCTATTGTGGAGTATTTCGGTGAGGGGATTCTCAATGAGGATGGTACTATAAACAGAGCAAATCTCGGGGCTATTGTTTTTGCAAACCGGGAAAAACTGTCCCGGCTTAACAGTATTGTTCATCCCGCGGTGTTCGATGAATGGAAGCGCAGGATGGAAATGATCCGGAAAGAGGATCCTCATGCGATAGTCATATCCGATATTCCTCTCCTCGTTGAAGTGGGGATGCATCCTTCCATGGATGTGGTCATTCTGGTTTATCTATCACAGGAAGATCAAATCCAACGGCTGACGGAGAGGAGCGGGTTCAGCCGGGAAGAGGCACTGGAAAGACTCTCTTCCCAGATGCCGATAAATGATAAGATCCCCTATGCCGATGTGGTTATTGATAACGGGGGGTCAACTGAAAACACGAGGCTGATTGTGGATGATGTGTGGGAAAAATTGAAAAATTGGGAGGGATCCCGATGATAGAGAAAAATGTACTGGCGGACTTCTGCGCAAAGGTATCGGGACCGGTTATTGATGCGACTACGTATGTTCACCCGCTTGCCGCTGTCGTGGGAAATGTGGTTCTGGGAAAAAACATTATGGTTTCTCCCACAGCATGTGTTCGTGGCGACGAGGGACAACCCCTGTATGTCGGTGATAACTCCAATATTCAGGACGGCGTTGTGATTCATGCTTTGGAAACGGAACTCAACGGGAAACCTGTTGAGAAGAATTTATACGAGGTCGGCGGCAGAAAATATGCAGTATATGTGGGAAACCGGGTATCATTAGCACATCAGGTTCAGATTCACGGGCCGGCTGTCGTTCTTGATGACACCTTTGTGGGCATGAAGGTTCTTGTGTTCAGATCCTTTGTGGGAAAGCAGTGTGTCATTGAGCCGGGAGCGATCCTTATGGGAGTAACGGTGCCGGATAATCGATACGTTCCTGCGGGTGCGGTTATCAGGACCCAGGCGCAGGCGGACGATTTGCCTGTTATTGCGGATGATTATCCGCTGAAAAATTTGAATAAGGGTGTCGTTCACGTGAATACGTCCCTGGCGAAGGGATATCTGTCCGCCCGAAAAGAAAGCTAACCTTTATGTGGGAACTTGTTACTGTTTTCTTTTCCTCCTTTGTCATTGCGCTCTCGGGAGCTCTGATGCCGGGACCGCTGCTGACTGCGACTATCGGGGAAAGCGCTCAGCGGGGAGTAAAAGCGGGGCCATTGCTCGTTCTGGGTCATGGCATTCTGGAGTTGGTGCTGTTACTCGCACTGTTGTTCGGGTTGGCACCGCTTCTCCAGCGTCAGGATGTCTTCGTAGTCATTGCGACTGTCGGAGGCGCGATATTGCTCTGGATGGCTCTGGGAATGTTCCGCACACTTCCGGGTCTCAGTCTGTCATCGAATGCGGAGGCAACAGGAGGTAACCCTCTCATTGTCAGCGGGGTGCTTTTGAGTATCGCAAACCCATACTGGATTCTCTGGTGGGCAACGATCGGTTTCGGTTATATTTTGTACTGCCTGCAGTTTGGCGTATGGGGAATTTCACTTTTTTTCATTGGTCACATACTGGCCGACCTGGTCTGGTACTCAGCGGTTTCAATGGCGGTGGGGAAGGGCAGACATTTTCTCAGCGACAGGCTCTACAGGGGGGTGATCGGAACGTGTGCTGCTTTCTTAGTGGTCTTTGCCTGTTATTTTTTCTATGCCGGTTTCCAGAAGGCAATCGCATGAGAGGTTCTCCGGGATATGAAAAAGCGCAAAGTACGTGAAATGAAAAAGATGACCCAGGAATCGGACCTCGACGGGCTCACTTTGTTGGGTCGAGGTTCAAAACCGGTAAGAAGACTGGAGACGTTTCCAAACCATCATCCCGAGAGGGATTACACGGTCACGCTCTCCACAAAAGAATTCACCTGCGTCTGTCCTGCCACGGGGCAGCCCGATGTTGCCAGTCTGACAATTCGGTATATTCCCGACCGGTTGATTGTCGAATCGAAGTCGCTCAAGCTCTACCTGTGGTCCTTCCGTAATGAAGGCGTCTTCCACGAGCACGTGACCAATGTGATTCTGGACGATCTCGTTGCGGCGCTGTTGCCGCGGTGGTGCAAGGTGACGGCGGAATTTGCGGTACGCGGGGGAATCTCCATCACCGTGGAGGCGGAGCATAAAAGGTAAGCGGGAAGCTATGTACCGATATCGCTGGTTGCCGGCCGTTACCGCCATTTTCGTGACGAGCCTGATTGTTTCCAATATCATTGCGGTGAAGCTTTTTTCCGTGGGCCCCGTGATTCTGCCCGCAGGGATGATCATCTTTCCCGTTTCGTACATATTTGGTGACATTCTTACGGAAGTGTACGGCTATGCCCGGGCGAGGCGGGTAATATGGATCGGCTTCTTCTGCAATCTGGTTGCCGTTTGCGCCATATGGATAAGCATTCAACTTCCCCCGTCTCCTTTCTGGACTGCCGGGTCATTTGAATCCCCTGAGGTCTCCCAGCGGGCATACGAGGCGATTTTGGGGTTTGCCCCAAGGCTCCTGGCAGCGTCCTTTGTGGCGTATCTGTGCGGTGAATTTCTCAATTCATATGTCCTGGCGAAGATGAAAATAGCC
>VGTB01000157.1 GCA_016874835.1 Deltaproteobacteria bacterium
TGGCGGGAAGTCGTTTCGAAGTTTCCCGTGTCCTTGACATTCTGGAAGCGGACGCCGTGAGAGAGAAATTTTCCCTTTCCGAGGAAGACCTGGAGCTGATCCACCACTGGATCGGGGAAACCGGCACCCGCTGGGGATACGACGAGAAACACAGGGAAACCCTCGGACTGCCGGCATTTCCCTGGAACACCTGGCGCGCCGGACTGGAGAGGATGCTCCTGGGATATGCCATGCCCGCCGGAGAGAAGAACGACCTTTTCATGGGGATCCTTCCGTTTAATGACATCGAAGGGGGAACCACGGAGATCCTGGGCAGCTTCCTCCAGTTCACGGAAACCCTCTTCGGGTTCATGACGGGAATCGAGGAAAAGAAGACCCTGAACGAATGGTCGAATCTGCTCCTCGAGATACTCGGTACGTTCTTTTCCGATGAAGAAAATCATCTGCGGGACATCCGGGCGATTCGGTGCATCATCAACGAGATTCCCCACATCCAGGCTTCCTCCGGATTCACGGGACGAATCAGCCTCAACGTGATCAAGGCCTGGCTCAGGCAAAACCTGAAAGAGAGGGGATTCGGAGCCGGGTTCCTCACCGGTGGCGTGACCTTCTGCACCATCCTCCCCATGCGGAGCATCCCCTTCAAGGTCATCTGCCTGATCGGTATGAACGACGATTCCTACCCCCGGCAATCACGTCCGCTGGGATTCGACCTTATGGCAGCCTCTCCCCGGATCGGTGACCGCTCGCGCCGTATGGACGATCGCTACCTGTTTTTAGAAGCCATCCTCTCCGCTCGCAGGAAACTCCACCTCAGCTATGTCGGCCAGAGCATCAGGGACAACAGCCCGCGCCCCCCATCGGTCCTGGTGAGCGAGCTTTTGGACTATGTCGAAGAGGGATTTGGAGAATCCCTCCGGGAGAAAATTATCGTCCCCCACCGCCTCCAGGCCTTCAGTCCTGCATACTTCACGGGAGAGGGAGGGCTCTTCAGCTACTCCACGGAAAATTTCCGGGCGGCACAAAGCGCCTTATCCGGCCGTAAAGACTACACGCCTTACATACCGTCGGGACTTTCCGAACCCGAAGAGGAATGGAAAACCATCGACCTGGAATCGTTGAGTTTATTTTTCTCCAATCCCGCAAGATTCCTCATCAACCGCCGGCTGGGCATCTACCTGAGGCAAGATCCTGCCGTTCTGAATGAGTGTGAACCATTCACACTGAGCAAACTGGAACAGTATCTCATCAGGCAGGATCTCATCGCCAGAGCACTGGATGTAAAACCGCCCCGGGATGGGTATCCCGTCATGCAGGCATCGGGAAGGCTGCCCCACGGGACCCCGGGCGTGTGCTTCTACGAAAGACTGTACACGGCGACAAAGGATTTTATCAGGAAAATTCACCCTCATTTACAAGGAGACCGGAGAGAACCCGCAATTCTGAACATGGTGATCGACGGCTTCCGCCTGACGGGACGGCTCGTCAACATCTATCCCGGTGGGCTGGTCTTCTATCGCCCGGCAAAGATGAGGGGGCGCGACCGCCTGAGCACCTGGATTTCCCACCTTGTCCTCAATCATCTCCGTGAATGCGGGACGGTTCGGGAGGCGACCCTTGTCTGTGAAGACAGGACGCTGCGGTATTCTCCGGTGGAAGATACGGAAGCGTGCCTCCATTCCCTTCTCTTCATTTACTGGTGTGGCCTGAGAAAGCCGCTTCATTTCTTTCCCGAATCATCTCTGGTCTATGCCGAACAGGTGGCAAAAGGGACAGACCCGGAAAAAGCGATAAGAACGGCGAGAAATAAATGGGATGCCTTTCAATACGCTGAAAAAGAAGATCCTTACTATGATTTATGCTTCAGCCAGAGTGACCCTCTGGATGCGGAATTCCGTGAACTGGCCACGACCGTTTTCGAGACCATGCTGAAACATGAGGAGCAGATCAAATAGAAATGAAGGAATCAAAAAGCTTTGACCTCCTGAACAGTCCCCTTGAGAAGACCAACCTCATTGAGGCGAGCGCGGGAACAGGAAAGACATACGCCATCGCCGGGATCTTTCTGCGACTCCTCCTGGAAAAGCGTTTATCTGCCGGCGAGATCCTGGTCGTCACCTACACGGTAGCGGCAACGGAGGAACTGCGCGACCGCATCCGCCGGACAATCCGAGCCGCCATTGACGCCTTCGCAGGAAGAAGACAGGAAGACCCTTTTCTGCATGGTCTTGCTTCCCGTCCGCCCGGAAATAATCCTTCAGCGAGTTACGACCGACGGGAAACGCTCCGGATCCTCCGGGCAGCTCTGAGGGATTTCGACGAGGCAGCAATTTACACCATCCACGGTTTCTGCCAGCGCGTCCTCCATGAAAACGCCTTCGAAAGTATGGGCCTCTTCGACACGGAGCTGGTGCCGGATGAAAGGGCACTCAAAGAAGAAATTCTCCAGGACTATTGGCGACATCATTTTTACAATGCAGAACAGGAGTTTGTATCATATTCTTTAAACAATAACTTTACCTTTCAATTTTTCATGGAACTTACGAAAGGCAGGCTTTCCCACCCCGACATGAAGATCATTCCCGGGGCGACACCTGTTGTGCTTGATGCCCTCCCCTCTTTCCGCAGGGCCTGTGAGACGGTGCGATCGTCATGGCCGGGTGTCCGCAATGAGATTCTTGTAAAACTCCAAGACCCCAATCTCAAGAAGACCGGATACGGAAACCCCGAAGCCCTCATCGCCATGATGGATGGTTTCAAGGATGCGAACACGACGTTCCCGCTCTTTAAAGACTTTGAAAAATTCACGACAACCGGACTGAAAAGGGGAACCAAAACGGGGAAAATACCCCCCGGGCATTTCTTCTTCGAGGCCTGCGAGACACTCATGGAAAACGCATCCCTCCTTGAGAAACAGATTGAAGGACAGCTCCTTTTCCTCAAGGCGGATGTATTCCGCTACCTCCGGGAGGAACTCCGGAAAAGAAAACACGCGCAAAATATCCAGTCCTTTGACGATCTCCTCATCAACCTCAGGGATGCGCTGGAAAAAACGGGGGGTAAAGAGCTTATCAGCAAAATCAGAAGCCGCTATCGCGCCGCCCTCATCGATGAGTTCCAGGACACGGATCCGATCCAGTACGCGATTTTCCAGTATATCTTCGGGAGGGAGGGATTCCCGCTCTTTTTTATCGGAGACCCCAAACAATCCATCTACAGCTTCCGCGGGGCAGATCTCTTCGCCTACATGCGCGCATCCCGTCACGTCGATTCCCGCTACACCCTCACGAACAACTGGCGTTCCGAACCGGAGCTGGTGTGTGCCGTCAACACCATTTTCGAAAACCCGAAGGAGGCGTTTCTCTACAACGAAGTCCCCTTTGAAAGGGCCGTGGCGGGGGAAGTGAAAGACCGGAGGATCCTTACCGTCGACAAACGCCTTGAACCGCCGTTCCACCTCTGGTTCCTCAGCGGCAGGCGACTGGAAGGGGCGGGG
>VGTB01000158.1 GCA_016874835.1 Deltaproteobacteria bacterium
AAATTCTCGTTCATGGGGGAAAAGAGGCTCCTTGAATGCAAGAAACGACTCGGTGAGTATGAATTTTACGTGGGTCATTTTTATTTCAAGAGAAAACAATACAAGGCTGCCCTGAGGAGATTTGAAACAATTGCAAGAGATTACGCGAATTTAGGTCTGGATTACAAGGTGAGTTACTTTATCCAGGAAACAAAAAAACGGCTTGCCGAAGAGGAAGCAAAGAAAAAAGCAAAGAATGCGAAATAAATTTTCTCATTGTGACATCTTCCATCCCCAATTTACGAAGTAATTTTCCAAAGAAAATACATTAAATCAAAACAGGTAGTAAGCGGAACGCAACGGCACAGGAAAAGGTCGTGACAGAGGCGAATCAATCCGTAAGAGATGATCTGCTCTGGGGTCACCCTAAAGGGCTCTACATCCTTTTTTTCACGGAGATGTGGGAGAGGTTTTCCTATTACGGGATGCGGGCGCTGCTGATCTACTATATGACCAAGCACCTGCTCTTTACCCAGGAAATGTCTTCCCAGATTTATGGCCTTTACACCGGCTTGGTCTATTTTACTCCCTTCTTCGGAGGACTGATCGCCGATCGTTATTTGGGACAGAGGAAAACCGTCATTTTAGGCGGCGTCCTTATGGCGGTAGGTCATTTTCTCATGGCCCTTGAAGCGATGTTCTTCCCCGCCCTTATCTTCCTTATCTGCGGGAACGGGGCATTCAAACCCAATATCTCCACCCAGGTTGGTTATCTCTATGCCCCGGGAGACAGCCGTCGTGACAGGGCTTTCAGCATCTTCTACGTGGGGATTAATCTGGGGGCCTTCCTCTCCCCGCTGGTCTGCGGAACCCTCGGAGAACTATATGGATGGCATTATGGATTCAGTCTGGCCGGAGTGGGGATGGTTGTCGGGTTGGTGATTTACCTGACAGGTCAGCGGTACCTCGCATCGGATTACCTCATGCTGAAGAAGGCCATGCCGGAAAAGGAGAATCTCCCTCTGACCCGCGATGAACGGAGCAGGATTTGGGCGTTAGTCGTGCTCTGTCTGTTCAACATCATCTTCTGGTCGGCCTATGAACAGCAGGGGAATACACTGGCGCTCTGGGCCGATGAAGATACGAACAGGCGCTTTTTAGGCTGGGAGATTCCCGCATCCTGGTTCCAGTCGCTCAATCCGATGCTGATCATCATTTTGACACCTCTCGTCACCACATTCTGGTCCTGGCAGGCGAAAAGGAACAGGGAACCGTCATCGGCTGCAAAGATGGGTTTCGGTTGCATCTTCCTGTGCATTTCCTATCTCATCATGGTTCTCCCGGCCAAGGACTATGCGGTCGATGGTACCCCCGTAAGCATGTGGTGGCTGGTGGCCAATTCGTTGTTTCTCACCATCGGGGAGTTGTATCTATCTCCGGTGGGGCTTTCCCTCGTGACCAAGCTTGCCCCGGGGCAGATGGTTTCCATGATCATGGGCGTATGGTTCCTTTCCAGCTTTTTTGGTAACTACCTGGCAGGCTTTTTGGGCACGTTCTGGGAAAAGATGTCCAGAGACAGCTTTTTCATCATGCTGGCGGTGATCGCACTGATTGCCGGACTTGGGATTTTCACAGCCCTCAAACCCCTCAAACAGGCACTGTCATATGACCGGGAGAGAACGGATCCACCAGCCTGATTGGGATGAGCATCCGTTCTTCTTGCAAGAGTTGGGACGTCCCCAATTGCCAATAGGGATTGATCATTCGTTGACATACAGGACTGCTTCCCTTATACTGCCCCTGCCCGGCTGGGGAGTTTTTGAACACATTTTATAAAGAGGAGATAATGGATATTCAATTTTCAAGAGAGAAGAACATCACAGTGGCTTCCGTGAAGGGTCGGATCGACGCCACAACGGCGCCGGAGTTCGAGAGAACATTTGCCGGTGTAATGGACAGCGGGGAAAAGGTCTTCCTCTTCGATTTCGACGGGGTGGAGTATATCAGCAGCGCCGGTCTTCGCATCATCCTGGCCGCGGCGAAGAGGCTCAATACCATAGAGGGAAAGATTGCCTTCGCCGCATTACATGGACCCGTCAAGGATGTTTTTCGCATCTCCGGCTTCGGTGCCATCTTCAATATCTATGAGACCAGGGATGAAGCCCTGGCTGATATTTCGTAAACCCGTATCATGAAAATCACACTCCCTGCACGCATGGAATCCCTCCAGGAGGCAACACGGTTTGTTCTCTCCCATGCAAGGGCAGAGAATCTTCCCGGTGGGCGGATGACAGACATTGAACTCGGTCTCGAGGAGGCTCTTGTCAATATATTCCAGTATGCATATCCGGAAGGCGGTGGAGAGGTGGAAATATCCTGCCGTATCGATGAGGGAAGAAAATTCATCATCGAAATTTCAGATGCGGGAATTCCCTTTGACGTCCTCTCGGTAGCGGAGCCGGACCTGTCGCTCGCTCTTGAGGATCGTCAAATCGGTGGTCTCGGTGTCCTCTTGATACGTAAGCTCATGGATGATGTCACCTACCGCCGTGAGAGAAACAGGAACGTCCTGACCCTCACGGTCATCAAAACACCCTCATAAGAAAACGATAGGAAAGGGATTACTTTCCGGTGGCTTTTTCGCATGGAGCTGCCGGATGGATTGATCATTGAATCACACTTTGCTGGGACCTCTATACAGGAGGGCCAGGAGGGTGATGTCATCTGACTGTGTCGCCGGACCGGCGAAATCATGGACTGACTGCAAAACCTCTCCGATCAGCCTGTCGGCGGGGATGCCCCGGCATTTTTCAAGGAGTGCTGAGAGGCGTTCCTCCGAGTAGAGGGAACCTTCATTATTCATCGCCTCGGTCACACCGTCAGTATAGGCTAATAGTAGGTCGCCGGGTTCCAGGATCACGCTTCGTGTTTCGTAGCGGGTGTCGTCGAAGATGCCTAAGAAACAGGCTTCCGGCAGGGTCAGCCACTCCGGCCGTTGTCTCGGTTTCATGATGAGGGGTGGATTGTGTCCCGCATTGGAATAGCGCAATTCCCCGGTTTTCAGATGGAGGATGCCGCAGAAGAGACTTACGAACATGACAGAGTCGTTGTCGCGGCATAGTTCCCTGTTGACCCTGGCTAACACTTCGGACGGTTCCATATCCCGCCTCACCGTACCCTTTATAAGGGTCATGGTCACTACCATAAAGAGTGCAGCGTGCATACCCTTGTCGGAGACATCACCGACGGAGAAGAACAGGTGGTGGTCGTCCAGGAGGAAGAAGTCGTAGAGGTCACCGCATACTTCTTTTGCCGGTTCCAGGGACGCGTAGATCTCGAATGAATCTTTATCGGGGAAGGGCGGGGATCGCCTGGGGAGAAAATTCATCTGGATGGCCCGGGCGATTTTCAGTTCGCTCTCGATTCTTTCCTTTGCAGCCGTTGTTTCTCTGAGGTTCTTTATGTAGTC
>VGTB01000159.1 GCA_016874835.1 Deltaproteobacteria bacterium
GACGTGCGTGCGATCGCCAGCACCGCGTGGGAGTACCACTTCCCCTTCGCATCCTGGTATACGACCGTACCATAAACCGGAAATTCCCCCTTAGCTTCCGGCGGCAAGTCCAGATACACCACGGCGTTCGTCGTCGCACCGGGGGCAATCTCCCTCCCCAGCGAAACTATTTGCTGCTGATTCAAAAAGACGGTCTGAAGGGAAACGTTCCACGCGATATCCGTACCCTTATTGGTGATATGGAATTCGGAAACGGCCCGGCGGTTTGCCACCCTGGTGGTATTTTCCACCGTCAACGCGATGTCTCCCGCATACACATTGACCGCTGAAATCAGGAACAACATGGCTGAGAGGAAATTTTTTTTCATTCCCGCAAGCTCCTCAGCCACAGCCCGAACAGTTTCGTATAACGGTAAAAGCCCTCGTGGAACAGGTTGAACCTGCTCTCCCGCAAATCCTCGCACGCCACGGGGATTTCGACTATTTTTTTCCCCCTCCTCCGCAACTGGTAGAGCAATTCCTGGGTGTAGAAGGTATGCCGGTCGACCTTATGGACAAAGGGCAATATGGCTTCGGTGCGGTAGGCT
Organism: Deltaproteobacteria bacterium; assembly: GCA_016874835.1. Taxonomy (GTDB): domain Bacteria; phylum Desulfobacterota; class Syntrophia; order Syntrophales; family UBA2185; genus VGTB01. Next base: position 588 of record VGTB01000159.1, read on the forward strand.
TTCGCGCCGATCGAATAGTCCCGATAGGGCATGCGGAGGAGCATATTCGTGCAGGCAATGAACAATTCACTCGCGATTACGCGGACGAGGGGACGTTTCTGCCTGCCGGTCTGTTTCGAACCCACGACGGCGTCGTGATCCCGAAGCGCGGAAACGGCACGGGGGACAAAATCCAGGTCGGTGGAGAGGTCCGCGTCGAGACAGAGGAGATTCGTGTACACAGCCCGCGGAAGAGCCTCGGCAAAGGCCAGCCCCGGCCCGCGCCGGGAGAGATGAAAAAACTTCACCCGGGGATATATATTAGCCAATTCATTGCCGATTTCCGGAGTGCGGTCGGTTGAACCGTTGCTCCCCAGAACGATTTCATACGGCAGGTTCAGGGTATCCAGGAATGAAAGCAGTGCCACCACATTTTGCTGAAGAACCGCCTCTTCATTATACAGGGGAATGAAAACCGTCAATCCATGCGTCATTTCATTTCACACAAGTCCAAAAAATGCTTGACAATACCGCCGTTAAAAATATAGAAGAAGACAATAGCACTTCATATATATTTTTTCCCAAAAGTACACAAACAAATTAAACTGAAAAAGCACCACCTTTAAGGATTCAGCAATCATCCAAATCAGAAAGATCTCACCCGTTGAAAAGGAGGAAGGCCATGAAACTCTGGAAATATTTCATCTGTCTTACTATTGCCATCTTTATCATTTCACCATCGCATCTCCTGGCCCAGGGGGGGGAAGATCAGCGTCGGAAACCTGAAGATCATCCCCGGTATTACCGGCCAGGCCATCCATGACGACAACATCTACATGAAAAACGGAAGCGATGCAGGTGCCAACAGGAAAGAGTCCGACTGGATCTATCATCTCAAGCCCGGCCTTATGCTCGATTACACCATCCCGGAAAGAGGATCCCTCAGATTGGGATACGAGGGAGACTGGGCCTTCTACGACAAGAACAACGATAACGACTGGAAGAACCACAGGGGAAACTTCGCCCTGGACTACAAAGCTCCGGGAGGATTGCTGCTTGACATCACTAACACGTATTCACGCCTGGAAGACCCTTACGGCAGCCCCGATCAGTACGCCATCGGCCGCATCTCGAAACGCTGGGAAAACGACCTGAAGAGCAAGATCGGGTTCCTCTTCTCGGAGAATTTCAGGGCGTTCCTCCTCTACAATTTTTACAAACAGGATTACCGTAATGACGACTTCGATTATTCCCAGGATTACAGCGACCACGAATTCGGTGTGGGGGTGGAGTCTCGGTTCATGCCCAGGACATGGGGTTTCCTCAGGTACCACTACGGCAAGAGGGACTACTTCACCCATCGAGGCTCGTTAACGGACCAGAACGACGCCGATTCAAAGTGGCACCGGGTAAACGCCGGTTTGACCTGGGATCCTGCGGCAAAGCTGCAGGGTGAGCTGAACGTCGGTTACGAGTGGAAGTCATACGAGAACCAGTCCACTCCCACCGGCACCAGACGTGATGACATTGACACCTGGATTGCCGCCACGATGATAAGATACAAACCGACGACGACCACGACCCTGAATTTCATGATCACCAGGGCCCTGAGAGACACGGGTGCCGATACGAACGAATATTTTGAAGACACCGGTGTGGGGATCGAGCTGAGGCAGATTATCCTCACCAAATTCACCTTTATCGTCGGTGCCAACTACAGCAAAAATGATTTTAACACCAATAACCGGGAAGATGATAACTACAATGCCAATGTCGGTGTTGATTACAAGATCCAGGATTGGCTGACGGTCGGTATCGGCTACAACTACAAAGAGAAAGACTCAAACATCGATATCAACGATTTCAAGGATAATCAGTTTATCGGATCCATAAAGCTGGTATACTAACGCACCGAAAAGGTGAACCTCTTGTCATCGAAAGGAGGAACAGGTGATATGAAGACATCGAAGAGGACTCAATACAGCACATTGGCGGTTCTTCTCCTGGTCTCGGTACTTTTTCTCTCAATTCCCGCCGACACATACGCCGCGATCGCCAAAATAACGAGCTTCAGGGGCGAAGTCCTTGTCCAGTCGGGCACGGACATCAGCCGATTGAGAAAGGTCGGCTATGTCCTCAACAGCGGCGATTACGTTCTGACCAAGCAGGGTGAGGCTCAGATTACGTTCAATGACGGAGCGGTTACCAAGCTCAACCCCTTTTCAAAAACGATGATCCAGGAAAGGGACGAGGAGAGCGGCTTCTGGGTCTTCAAAACCAAAAAGGCGACCCGCCGTGTCACCGTGTACGTGGGCAAGATATGGCACAAATCGGGAGTCTCGGATAAGAGGAATTTCGTGCAGACGCCGACGGCTGTGTGCGGATTGAGAGGCTCCGACGGAGACTTCGGTTACGACCCCGTCAAGCTCGCGTCCTACCTCAACATGTACAGCGGTGAAGCCGCGGTCGTCGGTACCGTCATCAGGGGGTTCTTCGAAAATCCCGGCATTACTGCCGCGCAGAAGAGTGCCGTTTTCCAGGCTCTCGCCAACGCATACACGAAAACAGAAGCGGCCAAGGCGACCGGGAAAACTTTGGATCTGGCCCAGGCGAAAGTGGATGCGCTCAACGTGGCAAAGGAAGCCGCCACGGCACTTAAAGACAACCCGGATACAACCGTAAAAACCCAGGCGAACGCCGCTCTGGCAACTGCAAACGCGAGTATCGCCGCAGCGTCGGCAGTTGTGGACGTAGAGCGAATAAAAGAGGCTAAAGCCGCGGCGGAAAGAGAGAAGAACGAAAAGGCCGCCAAAGAAGCTGAACTGGCCGCAAGGAAG
>VGTB01000160.1 GCA_016874835.1 Deltaproteobacteria bacterium
CCTCTTCCAGCCCCTGGAAAGCGCTTTGAACAAGAAGAATCTCGTTATCGTTTTCCATGGAGCCTTACACTACCTTCCCGTGAACGCCCTCCATGACAGCAATGGCTATCTCATCGACCGCTACAGCATCCGCATGATGCCCAGTGCCGGTGCCATGAAATACCTGAGCGAGAGGAAAGCGGATATGAAAGGTGGAATCCTGATCTTTGGCAATCCCGATCTCGGCAATCCCAAGCATGACCTGGAGTATGCCGAGGGGGAGGCCATGGAGATAGCCAAGATCAGTCCGAAATCAAAGGTGTTCGTAAGGAAAGAAGCAACGGAGGCGGTATTACGTAAGTATGGCAATAGCTACAACTACATTCATTTCGCAACCCATGGCCAATTCAATCCCGAAGCACCTTTAAAGTCTGCTCTTCTTTTGGCTCCGGATGCGGAATATAATGGAATATTGACCGTGGACAAACTGTACTCACTCTCACTGGATGCTGACCTCGTGACTTTAAGTGCCTGCGAAACAGGTCTGAGCAAGATTGCCAACGGGGACGATCTGGTTGGATTGACCCGCGGCTTCCTGTATGCGGGGAGCAGTTCTATTGTAGCAAGCCTTTGGAAAGTAGACGATCTGGCCACGGCGCAGCTAATGACCCGTTTTTATGGCGAACTGGATAAGACAAATAAACGGGAGGCCTTACGGACAGCCCAGCTGGAAACGAAGCAGAAATATCCACACCCTTACTACTGGGCATCCTTTCAGTTGACGGGAAGTGCTCATTAACGAATCAACCTAAATAATATTCTGTAAAAAAGGCTTTCGCAATGAGACCCTTTCTCCTTTTTTCACATTTCAGACAACCGTCCGTTACAGAGATACTTTTACAATACCATTCCGCACCCGCTCTTTTTACATTGACACACAAGATCATCTTGACCTACAGTTCAAAAGAGAAAAAGCGATTCCTTATCAAGACCATACGAGGGGAAAGAACGATCCTGCTTTTGTGCACACTTTATTTTCCTCCTTCTAATGACACTACCCATATCCTCATAGATGTTGGGATTTTGTTTATCTTGTAGTCACTCTACAGGAGAACAATGCGGGGCCCGATGAGAAGGTGTTCATTACAGTGCTTTTCAATTGAACCACACAACACAGGAAAGGAGTGTATCCCATGAACGTAAAGAAACGCGGTAATGTGAGTTTGTTCCTGATCTCTCTCTTAATTCTAACAATTACATCACTCGGATGCAGTGGGGCAAAAAAACAGGTTTCCAAAGGGGGCTCTGAAATGAACCGTGCCGTCACAATGCAATCATCTCTTGACCGAATAAGCAAGACTCTCAAGTTGAATCCCGATGGAACCGTTTCCATGGACGAGAAAAGACCCGACTATGTATCCTTGAACCGGGGGGACCTGGCCTTCGGGAAATCCTTGCTCGCATCTCTCAACACAATGGTAAGGGACAGGCTTGTTCGCGTGAATCCGGACATTACCGTGGAGTGGCTGATCAAACGTCCGGTGAGCAGTCAATTTGTAGGGAAAACGAGTTGCACGACCCACTTTTGGGGTGAAACATGCCTTGTGGATAGCTCCACCACAAAGAAAGTCTGCACGGGACTTGAGGCAGGCGAAGGTGCCTTGATCATTTGCGGTTTCATACCCGTAGTGGACGTGGCCTGCGAGATCATCGAGGTTATTGGTGCCATACCCCTTGAAGCCGAAATTTGCCCTTGCGCGGACAGGGGAAGGAGCTCCAACTTTCATGTGACCTGGATAGGGGCTGCGTGGTTTACCTGCAATTGATGAAGGGATAAGTTGAGTCAGCTTTTATGTCGATTGCACCGCCGCACACAAAGAGACGCCAGAGCCTGGCGGTAAGGCTTTCCGTGTTGATCATCATCACCTCCTCCCTTATTTTCCTTATCGCCTTCGGGTACGATTATTTTATTACACGGGAACTCGTCCTGAAAAATGTGAGGGAGCAGGCAAGAAGCACCACACTTGCGACATCATACCGGATCGAGACGATTCTGCGGGGCGTCGACGACGCGCCCCGCTACCTGGCCTCGATACTGGAACAGCGCAGCTTCACTAAAAATGAACTGCTGAAATTGATCGCCAATATCCTCAAAAGCAATGAGGACATCTACGGTTCCACCGTGGCCTTTGAACCCTTCGCCTATGACCCCTCCTCCCGTTATTTTGCCCCCTACTATTGCCGGGGGGAAGAAGGACTCACGCTGGTTTATCTGGGCGGCGAATCCTACCGGTATTTTTCCCTGGACTGGTATCGCATTCCCAAAGAGATGGATAAGCCCCTCTGGAGCGAACCCTATTATGACGAGGGAGGAGGTCAGATCATCATGAGCACCTACTCCGTACCGTTTTACCGCCGCGCCGGTGACAAGAGAATATTCACGGGTATCGTCACCGCTGACATATCCCTGGAAGGTCTTAAAGATATCATCTCCCGCATCTCCCTGTATAAGTCGGGCTACGCCTTTCTGATATCCCGTAAGGGGATTTTCGTCACCCACCCCAACAGGGAACTGATCATGCGGGAAAGCATCTTCAGCGTGGCCGAGGCAGCAGGCGACGAGAATCTCCGCCGGATCGGAAAGGACATGACCGGCGGCGCTGAAGGATTCGTTTCCCTCAGGAGCCACTTCACCGGTAAAGAATCATGGATGTATTACGCACCCCTGTCTTCTACCGGCTGGTCCATCGGTCTGATCTTCCCGGAAGAGGAACTCTTTGCGGACGTCCGGAAACTCAGCGTGAACGTGCTGGTCATCGGGAGCGCCGGCACGGCTCTCCTGTTATTTATCGTCGTGCTCATCTCCTCCGGGATCACCCGCCCCATCCGGGAACTGGCGGCCAGGACAGAGGAGATTGCCCGCGGGAATTTAGATGTAGAGCTCCGCAGGCCCGGGAGACAGGACGAAGTGGGCGATCTGACCGTCTCCTTCGACAACATGAGGATCGCCCTCAAGGACTACATAAAGAACCTCAGAGAAACAACGGCTGCAAAGGAAAGAATCGAGAGCGAACTGAAAATCGCCCGGGCCATCCAGATGAATTTTCTCCCCAGGCGATCCCCGCACTTTCCCGAGAAGGATTCATTCGAGATCTACGCGTCCCTGGAACCGGCAAAAGAAGTATGCGGTGACCTCTACGACTTCTTCCTCCTGGACGACGACCACCTGTTCTTCTCCGTCGGTGATGTCTCCGACAAGGGTATGCACGCTGCACTCTTTATGGTAGTGACCATGACCCTTATAAAGGGTACGGTGAGGCGGGATATGGAACCGTCCGAAGTGTTAGTTAGGGTCAACAGGGAACTATGCCGCGACAACGACT
>VGTB01000161.1 GCA_016874835.1 Deltaproteobacteria bacterium
AGATATCGGCAATCTCCTTTCTCCTTTTAATGAACGAAAAGAGTTTTTTCAATTGGCTGATGCCAAACGCTGCCTGGAAATCGGTCATTTTGTAATTATAACGGACAGTATAAAGTTCTTTTTCGTCGTAATCCCGGAGATCCCTTATCTTCTCGAGTAAGCTCTCGTCATCTGAGAGCACCATGCCTCCTTCTCCCGTGGCGATCATCTTTGTGGCGTAGAAGGAAAATATCGAAAGAGTCCCGAGCCGACCCGTGCAAGAATCTCTATACCTGCTTCCGAGGGATTGAGCGCAATCCTCGATCACCGGGATACCGAGCGACAGTATTTCCTCCATGTCTGCGGGCAGGCCAAACATATGGGGTATGATTATGGCCTTTGTTTTTTTTGTGAGGCGTTTCTTCAGGTCGCCCACGTCAATATTGTACGTGAGGGGATCGATGTCGGCAATGACCGGAACAGCGCCGGTGTAGCGGATGGCGTTCAGCGGGGCGGTACAGACGAAATCCGGGATAATTATCTCATCCCCGCTTCCCGTATTGAGGCTGAGCAGTGCCAGATGCAGGGCAGCCGTTCCCGAACTGACCGCCACGCCACCTCGCACGCCGATCAGAGAAGAAAGGTCTTTTTCAAATTGCTCAACCTGTTTGCCCTGCGCTAAATGACCTGATTTGAGGATGTGAAGAACGCTCGCGTAATCATCCTGGTCAAGTGTCGGCCTTGAGTGAGGGATCATCATTTCACACGTTGATAAACAATCTCAGCGGTATAAACGCTTCGGCATATTGGACGCGTCCCTGAATGCCCCTGAAGATGGCCGTGGATCGTGCAATATCCACGATGGACAGGCCTTCTATGTTCGTCTTCATGACCTGGGAATGATGAGCCAGGAGCATGGCGATTTTGTTTTCTATCGCTTCCCTGATATCCACGAAGACAACCGGTGAAAAATCGTGGGTAGTGGGCGTTTCATAAAAAAGGACATTTCTGATATAGCGGGAGGCGGAAACGGTTGCCTTGGAAAGGGCCCTGTGGTCCTGGTGCGTGTCGTCGCCGAAATTGACAAAGGTAAAGTCCGGTTGCAGTCTCCTTAATATCAACTCGATGTCATGGACCATTTTGTTCATATTGGGGGTGAGCTCCGTGTCCCTGTAACCTCCCCATATTACTTCCTGCGGCTTCAGGATATCAGCGGCCCTGTACTGTTCCGCTTTTCTCATGGAGGCGTCTCCACCTAAATGTCCCTCTGTCATTATGAGAAGATATATCTCGTGGCCGTCATTTGAGTATTTCATTAATGTACCGGAGCAACCGACTTCAATGTCGTCAGGATGAGCCCCTATGGCAAGTACCTTCATATGTTCCCCCTCAGAATGGTAAGGCTTTCATTTCCATGATTAAAGATAAGATCGATCACTGACATGAACGGTTCAAAGTCACCAAAAAGCTGATTGTATACCGGATGCCTGTAGTCCTGAAACAGCACATTTATTTTGTGCGCCTCGTATTTTTGCATGTCCATGTATTCCCTCCCGCCGCTCCCGGCAAGGTAGGTATCCGCACCGAAATGTTTTGTGATGGAGATGAGTCTCTCATCCGGGTCCTCAGGGAAATTGTCAAGTTCTGAAGCGACGTGGATGGGTGTGGTGATACCCAGGATGCCTGCGAGTTTTTTCACCACGTATATATTCAATTCCGAGATGGTGTGCCATCTGGACTCAAAGAGTTCTCTGCAAAATTCCTGCAGAAAGTTCCAGTGAGGGGCTTTCTTGTAATTGGAGAGAAGAGCCTGTTGCTGCTTGTGCTGCCATCGCTCTTTATTATTTATTTCGACCTCGTTGATCAACTGGGGAAACCGGTACATAACCGGGACCGTCAACCACTGCCAGCCGTCAGCCGCTTTAATCTTGTTCCTGTTCTGCCATTCGTTTTTCTTGAATTGGACGTTATCAAGCAGGACGAAAATGTCCGCTCTGTCTATCTTATCGAAGTAACCCAACCATGGTAAATACTGTGGCTGGTGGACGGATACGATCATCTCGCTTTTCTCTACTCGAATTTTACGAATACGGGGTTGGAAACGATAATGCCCGCTCCGCGCATATCCATGCGGTAGTATATCTTTTTGCCCGGCTCGTAATAGGGATCCACATAGTCAATCTGTAACGGGAGCTTTTCCTCAAACACGTCGATAACGTCACCCGATCTGATCAGTCTCACCTTCACACTGTGTTTACCGGTTTCCTGGGATGACAGTGAAATTCTTATCCTGGGAAATCCCTTAAGAGTGATTTCGTCTCCTGTAGATCCTTTTATCTTTCCATCGTGAGATTCGACGGAGAAGTCCTGAAGTCTCAGTACCTGGGGATAATTAACCCGGCAGGAATACATTTTACCGTTCTTCAGAGCGTTCAGGACCGCATCTTTCGTCTTTTCCCGGACAAAAAAAAGGGTCTGGTAATTTCCCAGTTTTTCGCCGCTTTCGCCTTCTCTGTGGAAATCTGACGTGGCGATTCCCCACGGAGGTCGCTCCCTGTAACCCATGCAGAATTCCTTGAGCGTTGTATCCCAGATATTCCCCGGTTCTGTCAACGTAATATTTTCACCGTAAAGGGCGGAAAAGCCCGTATAATCCTTTGACTCCTGGATCGCCGCGGGGTAGGGGAGGGTGCTCACTTTTATAGGACCAAGGTCTCTGACGCCTGATTTTGTTTCCGGATAGTTCCAGAAGGTCATGCCGCCCTTTGAATTGACATAGTCGATAAGCACTTGATAGGGCGCTATGCCCTGATTGCCGTGATAAGGATCAAAGGGGGAGCTTGTAAAGGCACTGCTGTTCAGGATAAAAGCGACGGATAATATCACGAACACAACACCGGTTATCCTTAAGATACCGCGCCGGCGGATCATGAATACGCCCGTGATGAGGGATAGTGAGAAAAAGATAATCTCCGGGAGGGCACTCCCGGCATATTGCAGGGAAAAGCCGTTGTGGAGAATCGGCAGATTTTCATAATCGTCCGGATTATCCATTCCCACCGTCAGGAGTCTTTTTTCATGGTCATGAGCGGTGAGAGTGCCGCTGAGGGGGTCCCCCGTCCAGTAGTAGAAAGTAGTGGATTCCGAGCCGGGGATAATGATCATGTCGGGATATTTGTTTTCTACCTCCCGGATGGCACGAATGAAGGCATCTGCCCCCTTTTGGTTGATTGAGTTTCGTTCTTCTCTCCATCTCAGGACGTTCCTCAACGGTGGCAGGCCGTATTCCATTGCCATGCGGTCA
>VGTB01000162.1 GCA_016874835.1 Deltaproteobacteria bacterium
TTATCAAAGGAGGACAGTGAAAAAATTGTCCGGCAAAGCGGCATAGGAAGAGGAGAAGGGAACGATTTGCGAGGGAAGATGAGGAAAAAGGTACTCGTGGCCATGAGCGGCGGGGTTGATTCGTCCATGGCGGCCATGTTGCTGAAAAATGAAGGGCATGACGTTTCCGGCGTGACCATGTGTCTTGGCATAGCAGGAAAAGAGGATCGGGTAAGATGCTGTGGAGCCGCTGCAGTAGATGATGCAAGGCGGGTCTGTAATAGGCTGAAAATAGCCCACTATGTGTTGGATTATGCGGGCGAACTGGAGGAAAAGGTTATCGCGAAGTTTGTCAGTGAGTATCTGAAGGGAAGGACACCAAACCCTTGCGTGGATTGCAACCGTCACCTGAAATTCGGGAGTCTTCTGGAAAAGGCGATGGCTATGGGTTTCGATTATCTCGCTACCGGCCACTATGCGGCTATCGAAAAAAATGACACGTTTTTTTATTTGAAGAGGCCGAGAGACAGGAAGAAAGATCAGACATACTTTCTCTACCCCATCCCGTATGATGGCCTGAGATCCATTCTGTTTCCCCTTGCGTCATTGACCAAGGAAGAAGTCAGGAAGATAGCGAAAAGCGCTTCCTTACCCATTGCCGATAAAGAGGAAAGTCAGGATATCTGTTTTGTGACGCAGAGAAATTATCAGGCCTTTCTCTCAGAACGGGTACAGGGATTAAAGCCGGGGCCAATTGTGGACATTCAGGGAGCCGTGCTGGGGGAACATCGGGGGATTATATATTATACTGTCGGTCAGCGGAGCGGTCTTGGTATCAGTTATAAAACGCCCCTTTATGTGGTTTCTATAGGTGCCGAGGATAACAAAATCGTCGTTGGTGAAAAAAAAGACCTAAAAAATAGGGGTCTTGTTGCACGACATTTGAATATTCTTGCCGGTTCATGGCCACGCCAGGTACATGCCAAGATAAGGTACCGGAAGAGAGAAGAACTATGCAGGGTCGTTTTTAAGGATGATCACGCAGAAGTAATATTTGCCGAAGAACAGGAAGCAATCACCCCCGGTCAGTCAGTGGTTTTCTACGCGGATGACCGTGTGCTGGGGGGAGGGGTGATAGATGAGGTTTTGTATGGAGCTTGTTGAAAAGATCGACCGATTCAAGAGAGAGAGAAATGCCGTCATTCTGGTGCACAATTATCAGATTCCCGAAGTTCAGGATATTGCTGACTACGTGGGTGATTCCCTGGGGCTGAGCATCCAGGCGTCAAAGACTTCTGCGGATGTGATTGTCTTTTGCGGTGTCTATTTCATGGCGGAAACCGCAAAGATCCTTTCGCCGGAAAAGATTGTTCTCATTCCGGACAGGAAGGCGGGCTGTCCTATGGCGGATATGATCTCGGCGGATCAGCTTCGGAAACTGAAGGAAGAGCACCCCCGGGCAAAAGTCCTGTGCTATGTGAATACGACGGCAGAGGTGAAATCTGAGTGTGACGTATGCTGCACCTCGGGAAATGCCGAGCGCATCGTTCTTGAGGCTTTTCAAGATGAAGATGAAATCATCTTCGTTCCGGATCAGTACCTTGCCGAGTACATATCGACAAAAGCGGGGAGGGATTTTATTACCTGGAAAGGGTATTGCCCCACCCATGTGAAGATACTTCCCGAGGATATTGAAAGGAAGAGAGATCTCCATGTGAATGCGGAGGTGATTGTCCATCCGGAATGTACCCCCGGGGTGACCAGGCTGGCCGACAGGGTTCTCTCAACGGAGGGTATGTGCCGGTACGCCAGGGAGGCGGACGTACAGGAATTTGTCGTGGGAACGGAGGTAGGAATTCTGCACCGTCTGAAAAAGGAGAATCCGGACAAATATTTCTATCCTGCATCCGAAAGGGCGGTGTGCCCGAATATGAAGCTGACCACCCTGGAAAAGGTTTTATGGTCTCTCGAGGAGATGCAGCATGAAGTTACGGTACCGCCGGAGATCATCCAGAAAGCAAAAAGGAGTCTCCAGATTATGCTCGATCATTAGGAGATGTCGAAATTAAAGAGACCCGTCAAACTCTCCTCTTGTTTGTGAGTTGTCAAGAGAGGCAGGTTCCCTTGAACATAAAGAAACAAGAGGTGTTCACAGCAGTGCCCTGGCGGACGGTAACGAGATTCTTATCTTCAGGGACGATATCGGCAGGCACAACGCCATTGATAAGGTCATCGGGGAAGCCCTGTGCCGGGGATTCGAACTTGAAGATAAACTGATTTTGACGAGCGGCCGTATATCCTCGGAGATTTTATCAAAGGCGCTGCGGTGCCGGATACCGGTTATCGTAGCCGCGGGGGCACCTACCAACCAGGCTGTCAAAATGGCGAAGAACGTGAATCTCACCGTGGCCGGTCTCGCTCGGGGAAACATAATGTGTATCTTCAGCGGAGAGGAGAGAATAGTATGAAAGGATTGTCATCATAACAATTCGCCTGCAAACAATAAATAATGTCGGGTGAGACGCCAACCTATGCAATGGGAGGACAGGTGTTTCACCTGTCTGTACTAAGAATAAATGAAATAAGATTTGCATAACTTCAACGGAATATGGACGAAAGGAATACTGTGTAATGAGTAGAGGCGACGTGAAACTAAAAATTGAAACCCTGGCACTTCATGGTGGTCAGGAGGCGGACCCGGCAACGGGAGCACGGGCAGTGCCCATTTTTCAAACTACCTCATATCAATTCAAGAATACCGAACACGCGGCCAATCTCTTTGCCTTGAAGGAATTCGGCAATATTTATACGCGGCTGATGAACCCAACGACAGATGTCCTTGAGAAAAGGGTTGCTCTTCTTGATGGCGGCGTCGGGGCCCTGGCCGTGGCCAGCGGCCAATCGGCCATTACCCTGGCGCTCCTCAATATCGCCCGGGCCGGGGATGAGATTGTCTCGGCAGACAACCTCTACGGCGGGACGTACAACCTGTTTCATTACACCTTCCCCCGTCTGGGATTGACTGTCCGCTTCGTCAGATCGAATGACCTCGATGCTTTTCAGAATGCGATCACACCGAAGACAAAGGCGATTTATGCCGAATCTATCGGCAATCCAAAACTTGATGTAGCCGACCTTGAAGGCATTGCCGGTGTTGCGCATAAAAACGGCATACCCTTTGTGTTGGATAATACTGTTTCTCCTTATTTACTCAGGCCCATTGATTTCGGAGTGGATATAGTCGTGTATTCGGCAACAAAATTCATCGGCGGTCACGGAACGTCCATTGGTGGAGTG
>VGTB01000163.1 GCA_016874835.1 Deltaproteobacteria bacterium
GGAGAATACCTGTTCCAGAGCAAAGTGGTCATCAACAGCGCCGGCCTCAGCTCCGACCGTATCGCCGCCCTCGCCGGAATCGACATCGATGCAAATGACTACCGCCTTAAATACTGCAAGGGGAATTATTTCTCCGTATCGCCATCGCCGAAGCTCAACCACCTGGTCTATCCGGTGCCTCCCGAAAACACGGTGAGCCTGGGCATCCACGCCACGCTGGATCTGGGGAACCGCGTCAAGTTCGGGCCGGACAGCCAGTACATCAACGAGATCGAATACACCATTGATGAGGGGAGGAAAACCTCGTTCTACCACTCCATCAAAAAATACCTGCCGGGGATCGCACTGGAATCGCTTCATCCGGACATGTGCGGCATCCGGCCGAAACTGCAGGGCCCGGGTGAGCCGTACCGGGATTTCGTGATCATGGACGAGAAGGAATGCGGGCGTCCCGGTTTCATCAACCTCATCGGCATCGAATCGCCGGGCCTGACCGCATGCATCCCCATCGCCCGTTACGTATCCTCCCTCATCATGCCCTACTTTTAATCTCTCATGATTCTCATCACCGGCGGCGCCGGATTCATCGGATCGAATATCGCGGAAGCCCTCCTGAAAAAGGGAGAATCGGTACGCATCCTTGACAACTTCTCCACGGGCACGCGGAAAAATCTCCCCGGAAGCTCATCCCGCCTGGAGATCATGGAAGGAGACATCAGGGACATGGATACCTGCCGCAGGGCCGCCCGCGGAGTTGATTACGTGCTCCACCACGCAGCCCTCACCTCGATCCCCCGATCGGTAGAAGACCCTCTCCTGAATAATGAAATCAATATCACCGGTACCCTTAACATGCTCGTCGCCGCAAGAGACGCGGGTGTGACCAGATTAATCTTCGCCTCCTCCTGCGCCGTGTACGGTGATACAACAGCCCCGGGCTCACGCAGGCACCGGAAAGAAAATAACCGGCCCCTCACGGAAAAGACGAAACCTTCTCCCCTCTCCCCCTATGCCGTGAGCAAAGTCGTCGGCGAGGAATACTGCCGGCTCTTCTCCGAACTCTACCACCTGAACACGATCGCCCTGCGCTACTTCAACGTGTTCGGACCAAGGCAGGACCCCGCTTCGGAATACGCCGCCGTCATCCCGAAATTCATCGCTACCCTCCTTCGCCGCAGACAGCCAACCATCTATGGTGACGGCAACCAAACGAGGGACTTCATCTTCATCGATGACGTCGTCAGGGCAAACCTCCTGGCATGCACTGCGGAGAATGCGGCGGGAAAGGTTTTCAACGTGGCCTGCGGCCGGCGGGTAAACCTCCATGAGCTGCTTCATGAACTGAGAAAGATCCTCAAGGTGAACATCACCCCCATACACGAAGAGGCGAGGCCGGGCGACATCCGCCACTCCTGGGCCGACATCTCCCACGCCGAAAAATTCCTGGGGTTCGTACCGGTGTGTTCCCTCCACCACGGCCTCTCCCGCACCGCAAAGTGGCTAAAAAAATAGGGACAGCGCCCTATTTTTCATAACACAAATTGCATGGATATGACCGACACTATCCGTCAACGGCTGCGACGCAGAAGAGAAGCCCACCAGAAAGCCCTCTGGAATGAAGTAGAACGGATGAAGACCGTCGCTTCAGAACTTGGAGTTCAGCGGATCATCCTTTTCGGCTCACTGTTGAATAAAGAGGTAGGGTTGAGTAGCGACTTGGATTTGCTGATCGTCTGGGACACCAAACTCAGCTTTCTGGAGCGAACGGTAGAATTACACCGTCGTCTGCAACCAAGGGTGCCCACAGACCTCCTGGTTTACACACCGGAAGAGATGGAGCACATGGCACATACTCCATTTGTAAGACAGGCTTTGAAAGAAGGGAGGATTCTGTATGAAGCGTGATCCCGGAGCGGAAGGGCTACGCTGGTTGGAACAGGCCGAAGCAGACAGGAAGGGGGCACAGTTGCTCTTAGATGGAGGAAGTTATCATCTGGCGTGCTTTATAGCGCAACAAATCGCCGAAAAAGCCCTGAAGGCATTTATATATGCCCAGGGCGAGGAGATTGTGGTTGGCCATTCGGTAGAAGCACTGTCCCGCTGGGCTGCCGAGTTCGATGCAGACTTCGAGAAATTACGGGAGGCAGTCGCTCCATTGGACGGATACTATCTCCCCACACGCTATCCAAACAGCCTGCCGGATAGCATCCCAGCGAGAGTGTACACCTTGAAAGTTGCAGAAGAGGTATTACGCATGTCTGATCAGGTATTACACTTAGTCCGGGAAAAGATAAAAAAATAGGGGCGCTGTCCTCCCTATTTACACAATAAACTCAACGGCAGCAACAATCACAACAAACGCCATAAACATTACGAACGCGATGCCGCCATGAACTCGATAGAGGAAAAAAATGGAACAAATATTTGCTGACTTAAAGAGCAGACTTCAGGAGATTGCAGGGGATCGTCTGATCAAGGTGGTCCTCTATGGCTCGAGGTCTCGCGGCGACTACAGCGAAGAATCGGATACGGACATTGCCATTATCGTTCGGGGGCTAACCCGTGAGATGAAAGAGCAGTTACTGAACCGGGTTGCTGATGTTGAGTTCGATTATCTCCGATCACTTTCGACGCTCATCCTGTCTGAAGAAGATTATCTTTTACTTAAAAAGCGGGAACGTCGGATCGCTTTGGACATCGAGAGGGAGGGTATTCCGATATGACTGAGGACAACCGGAAGGAAAACATTCTCGCAGAACTTAACCGAGCCGACGAAGCAATTAATAGGGCCCTCGCCGATACAATCAGGAAATATCTCAAGATATAGGTTCAGAGTCACTTTCCCGCTTGTTTTGCCCTTCGCGCATTCCCCGCATTTCTTGATGCAACAGACGCTACAGACGCCACAGACGCTACAGACGCTATGAACGCGATGACGCAACAGACACGACAGACGCTATCGACGCTATGACACGACAGACGCTATGAACACGATGACGCAATTAGACGCACCATATGGATTGTGATATATTAAGCTATGAAAAACGTTAAAAGTATTTGTAAATCCTACAATATTGCTCTTTGTTATCTTTTCGGATCTCAAGCCGAGATGGGAAAGCAATTTCTCGATGAGAAAAACCTTACCCCGTCCGATCCTGAGGCCGATATAGACTTTGCCGTACTGTTTGAAGAGCGTCCGGAAGATGCTTTAAAGACTTATGCCCGCATAAGTCTGGAGTTTCAGTCGCTCGTTTCACCTTT
>VGTB01000164.1 GCA_016874835.1 Deltaproteobacteria bacterium
GGCGCTACAGGAAGCGGTAAATCCACATCGCTCGCGGCAGTGCTGAATGAAATCAATGAACAGAAATCTGTTCACGTCGTCACCCTCGAAGATCCGGTGGAATTTTCCCATCCTCATAAAAAATCAACATTTAACCAGAGGGAATTGGGCAATGACTTCGACTCTTTTGCCAGCGGACTTCGTGCCGCTCTCCGTCAGGCACCGAAGGTAATCTTAGTCGGCGAAATGAGGGACAGGGAAACCGTGGAAATTGCCCTCAGTGCCGCGGAAACGGGACACCTGGTCTTGAGTACGCTCCACACCGTTGATGCAGGCCAGACCATAAACCGCATCCTGGGTATGTTTTCCACAGAAGAGGAAAATCAGATCCGCATACGCCTCGCCGATACGGTGCGCTGGATCGTATGCCAGAGGCTACTCCCGAAAGAGGGAGGAGGCCGTGTCGCCGCCTTTGAAGTAATGGGTTCAAACCTCAGGGTCAAAGATACGATCCTCCACGGGGAATCAGAAGGGAAGACCTTTTACGAAATCATACAGGCAGGTAAGGCCTTCGGCATGATTACCTTCGACGATTACATCGTCGACCTGTACAGGGAGGGACTTATCACAGAAGAGACGGCAAAGGCCTATGCCTCAAATAAAGGAATCGTCGGCCGTGGTATTGATTCCGTGAAGAGCGCAAGAGGTGAGAAGACAACAGATCTGGCAGGCAAACTCCAAGTGGATAAAGACTACGGTAAACCCAAAAAACCGTGGTAGATAATGAAGTGAGGATCACATTATGGAAGAAGAAAAATCCCTTATGAATGATGTGGCGTTTGATTCTTACGATGCGCTGGACAGACCGTTCGACTTTGTGGAACTGGATGCGGAAACGGTTCTCATCTGTGAATCTGATGAACCATTGAGAGAAACGATCAGTACGGCTATGAAAGACATGGGGTATCTGACCACAGAAGCCGGAACTGCAAAAGATGCCCTCAAAAACATGAGGTTTCATGTGTACAATATAATAATAGTGAACGAGAATTTTGACACACAAAACCCTGCAACCAATGCAGTCCTCAATTACCTTGCCCAGCTTAACATGAGCATGCGGAGACAAATGTTTGTAGCCATGATAAGCGACAGCTTCCGTACCATGGATAACATGGAGGCATTCAACAAGAGTGTGAATATGATCATCAACAGGAAAAACCTCGACGACTTCACCAACATACTCAAGCACGGTATTGCCGAGAATGCTTCCTTTTACCATGTCTTTAAGGAAACAATGAAAAAGAAGGGACGAGTCTGACTGCTCATTTCAGAGCTTCTGCGTGATGGTACATTTTTTCCGCCATACCGGAAAGGCCAACTGCCGCATACGACTCCGCAAGGTGGACATAGTAGAAGGGGTTCCGGGGATCCGCAGCAATGGCTTTTTTGAAAGTCTCTATCGCCTGAAGGTGGTAATTTGCTCTGGCAAGGGTGTTTCCCAACCGGTTGTAGTAAACCCCCGCTGAGGATTGATTAAGTTTCGTGGCCCGTTCATACGCGCGCTCCGCCTCAACAAGTCTTCCCTGACTGATCAGGACATCACCCAGACCGCAGTAATAGATGGATTCATCATCCCGGAACTCAAGGCATTTCCTGAAAGCCATTTCTGCCCTTTCAACGTGGCCCGCATCGAAATACACATAAGCCATTCTGCTAAAATAAGAGGCAGCCTCCGAAGGATCAATCTCAACAGCCTTCCGATATGCCTCCTCAGCTGCATCGAGATTTCCTGAGGCAATGAGTGCATTCCCCAGACTGCAAAAAACGGCCGATGCGTCAGGTTCCATCACAGCCATTTTCTCAAACACGCCGACGGATTCATTACACCTGCCCGCTCTCAGGTACGCATCACCCAGCTCACCTAAGATGCCGATGTCATCCGGCTGCGCAGCTGCAACCTTTTCACAGATGCTGACGAGGCGCCCGTAGTCGCTCTTCTCCTTGTAGATCCGCACAAGTTCATCATAGGCAAACCCGGTAAAGACTTCCTCCTGCAGTTCAAGACTGAGGAGCCGCTCAAAGCAGTCTATTGCATCATCCAGCATTCCGTTGTCATGATAAGCCCATGCGAGGGAGAGGAGAAGGGAATTCTCGCCCGGGTACATGTCGACCAATTTCCGGTACAGCACAATCGCATCTCCGTACCGCTTTTCTTTTATGAAATCGTCGGCAAGTCGCAGGAAAGATTCCTTTTTCCCCTCTTCGCTCATTAGCACCTCTGGATTTCAACAACTACATGACCTGCCGCACGAACTTGTGCTGTCCAGGTTCGACGAAACCTTAAACCCTGATCCCATGCGGGTGGAAATGTAATCCACCGTAATCGGCTTGACCAGTTCCAAGAGTTCCCTGTTGATCAGGAAGGTGATCCCGTTTTCCTTGAATACTTCATCACCGTCTTTCGGCTCATCCAGAGCCATTCCCAGAGAGGGCCCGGCTCACCCACCCTCATTCATCATGATCCTGATGATATGTTCCTCACCTCTGTCTTTGAGAAACTCCCGGATCATCTCGGCCGCTTTTTCTGTCACCTGAAACATTATTGACTCCTTTCAAATCACCCACGCTGTGTGATAGTCGTAAAGAACTGTCGTTTAAGCTATACACTAATAATATTTTGTCAAATACTATTTTGGCCCCGGGGAAACCCCCTTGAGAGTCTTGAACCCCGATTTAAAAAGGCGAAAGGGTCGAAATAACAGAGCGGGCGTTTTTCAGCTCACTCTCTTTATGATTGACACGGAATAATCGCTTGCCTATATTTCCCGGTAATATGAAACAATTTTTACCACCGCCGTACTCTTAATAAAAAACTCTTGCGGAGGTTGCAAATCATGGTTGAATCATCTTCGTTATACTATGATGTGCCGTGCCGTTACTTCAACAAACCGGGAGGGAAAAATACGAAAGCGGTACTGGAAGCGGTGTCCCGGAGAGCGAAGGAACTTTCCATCAGAAAGATCCTCATTGCTACCTGCAGCGGACGAACTGCTTTTGAGGCGTTGAAGATTCTCGGCAAAGATGTTAGGATTATTGCAGTGACTCACGTTACCGGCTATGTGAAGCCCGATTTTCAGGAGCTCTCCGAACAGGATCGGCAGGAATTGGAATCTCACGGTATTACCGTTCTTACCTGCCAGCACGCCTTCGGGGGAGTGGGGCGTGCCGTAAGAAACAC
>VGTB01000165.1 GCA_016874835.1 Deltaproteobacteria bacterium
AAACCAACATGCTCATTGGTCCAATTCAAGAAAGTGTATAGCCTTTTTAATTCCTATACCAGTGGGCTTCGCTTTCCGTAACTACAATATAGCAAGCTCGCGATGACCCGTAGGTAATTATGTACCATTGGCTTTATGAAAGGGTGATTTTTCTCATTGACAGATATGACATGAATGTGTATTGTTATACACAATTGGAGGTGTCAGATGAGAACCAACATCGTTCTCGACGAATCTCTCATGGAAGAGGCATTTAAGCTGAGCAACGTAAAAACAAAAAAAGAGTTGATCCACCAGGCATTGAAAGAATTTGTTACCAACCGGAAGCGGCATAATCTGTTGAACCTGGAAGGGAAGATTGCATTTGCAGACAACTACGATTATAAAGCGCTGCGCGAGGGTACATGATCCTGGTGGATACTTCTGTGCTCATTGATTTTTTCAAAGGAATCGAAAACGAGAGTTGCCGGAAGTTCAAATACATCCAGCAACAGGACATATCCTTTGGCATCAATTCCGTGATCTTTCAGGAAGTACTGCAGGGAGCAAGATCAGACGACGAATATTATATTCTTAAGACGCATCTGGAAACGCAGCGTTTTTACCACCCGAAAGATCCCATTGGCTCATTTGCCCGTGCAGCAAAAATATATGTCGACTGCCGTCAGAAAGGCATTACCGTGCGTAGCACCATCGATTGCCTGATTGTCCAGACGGTGTTGGAGCATAACCTCTTCCTTCTCCATAACGACGGCGATTTTGAGGAAATTGCAAAGATTATCCCTCTGAGATTCTACTGAGGTAAGACAATATGCCCATTTACGAGTTTGAATGTGAAAAATGCAACCATGCCTTCGAATGCTTCATGAAGGTCGGGGAAGACCAGGGTGATCTCACCTGCCCGGAATGTGGAGCCGCGCATCCTAAGAAAATCATTTCCCGCATCCAGACCTCGGACTTTAAGCGTTTAGGCCAGCGCATCCTGAAGAGGATGGCGAAGCGACAGGCCGGGGAATAAAAGGGGACAGGCTACTCTTTATTGAGGAGGATAAGGCATCAACAAAGTCCATGGCAACCTGACCGGTCTCGGGGCGGAAGAGATCAAAAGGATCGGGCAGATCTACAGGAGAAAAATACCTCCTGAGCGCATCGTCACCCACGAGCTTGCCCGAACCCTCACCGCCCTCTCCCGGGAGATAAACCGGCAGATGGGCATCCTTATCAGCCGTAAGGGTGAGATCGCCTATGTAGTCGTAGGCACCCATAAGGACATCGTCATTCCCGGTCTTGACGGATTCCGCTTTTCTTCCACCCGCTTCAAGGGACTCCGCCTCATCCACACCCACCTGAACGGGGAAGAACTCACCAACGATGATTTGACAGATCTGGCATTGCTCCGCCTCGATCTTGTATGCGCCGTTGAGACTCTGGAAAACGGTCTCCCCGGATATGCCTACACCGCCCACCTGATCCCGGAAAACCCCGAGGGGAGATTCTGGTCTTTTCTGGAGAAAACCAGACCTTCAGAAATGGATCTCAATTTTACCGCCTTCATCCAGGCCTTAGAAGGTGAGTTTGTAAAAAAACAAAAATCACGCAAGGTGGAGTCCACCGACCGGGCCATCCTCATCCGCGTGGAAACGAACCCTCTCTCAGACGCCGAGGGTTCACTCAGTGAGCTGAAAGAGCTCGCCCGCTCCTGCGGCGTTGAAGTCTTCGATACCGTCATCCAGCATCGAGAGGAGGAAGACCCAAGGTTTCTTATCGGCAGAGGAAAACTCTCCTCACTGGTCATCCGGGCTCTCCAGATAGGAGCGAACCTCCTCATCTTCGATCACGAACTCACATCCGCCCAGATCCGTTCCATCGCCGATTTCACCGAGATGAAGGTGATCGACCGCACCCAGGTTATTCTGGACATCTTCGCGAGGCGCGCCCACAGCCGGGAAGGGAAGCTCCAGGTGGAACTCGCCCAATTGAAGTACCTGCTCCCCAGACTGGTGACGAAGAACACCGCCATGTCGAGACTCACCGGCGGCATCGGGGGAAGAGGACCGGGCGAAACGAAATTAGAGATCAACCGGCGCCGTGTAAGGGATCGCATTCACCGACTGGAAAGAGAACTCCGAGGTACTGCGAAGGCAAGGGAACAGCGACGCGTGAAGCGAAGCAAAGTGGGACTCCCTATAATCTCCATCGTCGGCTATACTAACGCGGGCAAATCCACCCTCTTGAACACGCTGACCAATAGCAGTGTTTTCACGGAAGACCGTCTCTTCGCCACCCTGGACCCCAAGAGTTCAAGACTACGCTTTCCCCGGGACGCCGAAGCGATTATCACCGACACGGTGGGCTTTATCAAAGACCTCCCGGGGGACCTCTTTACCGCCTTCCGGGCGACCCTGGATGAACTTCACGAAGCGGATGTGCTCCTCCACGTCATCGACGTGAGCAATCAGAATTTTGAAAGCCACATCACTGCTGTAGAAAAAATCCTGGACGAACTCGGCATCCGCGATAAACCCACCATCCGGGTCTTCAACAAGGAAGACAAATTCCCCGACAAATCCCTCCTTAAGACCCTCTGCCAGCGGTTCAGTGCCGTTCCCATCTCCGCCTTAACGCAGGACACCCTCCCTCCCCTGGTGGACAAGATGGAAAGGCTGATTGATATCATTCAGCGCCCGAAGAATCTCCATGCCCGTGTCAAAACCTTTGCCGAGGCGTAGAATCCTTTCAATATTTGTGCTTTATTTTAAAATGCTTTCTCTGCTATATGACCCGGAGTGTCTCGTAAAATAACGCATAAATCCAGCAATAACCAATTGTCATCGCAAAGCGTGGCGATCTCTATATTTGGTGAGATTGCCGCGGGCTACGCCCTCGCAACGACTTTGTCGGATTGCCGCGCTCACATAGTTCGCTCGCAATGACGTTGTGACATAGTCTCAGGGGTGTTCAGAGAAAATTGATCAGGTTCATGACTGATAAGAGCCGCCGGAAATTAATTATTTGCCTTGCATTGATTATAGCTACCACCGCCGTCTACTGGCAGGTGAAAGATCATGACTTTATCAACTTTGATGATAATTTGTATGTCACCGAGAACCCGCAGGTACAGGCCGGTTTGACCTGGAGAGGGTTGAAGTGGGCCTTCACGACGGGTCATGGTACTTACTGGCATCCGCT
>VGTB01000166.1 GCA_016874835.1 Deltaproteobacteria bacterium
CATTGCCGGATGCCTCTAAAGGAACCCTGCCGTTCACGAGTGAAACGGCCTTTCTCATGTCTTCCACAGACATGTTATCCAGCATGATCACATCCGCGCCGGAACGAAGCGCCTCTTTCACCTCTTTCAGGTTCTTGGCTTCCACCTCCACCTTAAGTGCGTGGGAAATACGACGTCGAACCCTTTCCAGGGCACGGGATATGCCACCGGCCGCAGCAATATGATTGTCCTTAATGAGAACTCCGTCGTACAGGCCGAAGCGGTGATTGTGGCCTCCGCCCACCGTCACCGCATATTTATCCAGAAATCTCAGTCCCGGAACTGTCTTCCGCGTATCCAGAATCTTCGCCCCGGTTCCTCTGACTGCTTCGACATACTGCCTTGTAAACGTCGCTATCCCGCACATCCTCTGAAGGAAATTCAGAGCCACCCTTTCCGCAGTCAATATCTTCCCGAGATTTCCCGACACCTCCGCGAGGGACTCCCCTCTCATCACGAGGCGACCATCCTCACTACAACCGGAAAACTGCATTCTCTTATCGACAAAAAGAAACACCTCTTTGAATACATCCATACCGGCTACAATGATTTCCGACTTTGCCACCGCCCTGGCCACACCTGTCTCTTTACCGGTCAGAATGGAAGACGTCGTAATGTCACCTGTACCGACATCTTCTTCAAGTGCCGATTGTATCAATTTATGGAGAGCGTGCTTTTGGAACATATGCTTCGCCAATCCAAATTATTCAATTACAGTGAGTTCTCCCAGAATGTATCCTCACAAAGGGTTGACGGGAGTTTTTAGATGTCATGCGATGCACCATTGTGCATCCTCTTGAGGCCTGAGAGCCGTGAAATATCACATGAGACGTGATATCGATGTAGGAATTTCACTACGCCATATTCTGGAGTCTTTTCAGGGCCGTCTCCAGTACATCATGCTTTTCTTTGATCCCCCTGAATTTTTCCTCCTCCTTTTCAATAACCTCCCTCGATGCTTTCGCCATGAAATCGCGATTTGCCAGTTTCTTTGAAATGATCATAAGGTCTTTGTTCACCCGGGCCATTTCCTTTTCAAGCCTTGCCTTTTCACCGGCAGTGTCCATGCCTTCCAACAACACGAATACCTTGATCGCACCGATAATGCCTGTCGCAGCATTATTCGGTTCTTCTTCGCTCCTATCGACGACCAGGTTGTTGAGATTGGCAAGATTTACGATGTAACCAGCCCCCGTACCCACTACCTCAAGTGATCTCTCTTCCTGAGTTGCGATGACAACCTTCAATTTCCTGGACGGTGCAATATTCATTTCACCTCTGATGTTCCTGATACTGCTTATTACTCCCATGATGATACCCATCCGGCTGTCCGCAAGAGGGTCCTGATAACCGTCATCCGGGGCAGGAAATTCGCTTACCATAATAGAACTCCCGTCGTTTACCAGCGTCTGCCAGATTTCCTCCGTTACAAAAGGCATGAAAGGATGCAATAATTTCAGCGTGGCTTTCATGACAGTGAACAGGGTATGCTGGGCAGCCAGTCTCTTCGCGGGATCACTTTTTCCATAGAGGGTGGGTTTGATCAGCTCAAGATACCAGTCACAGAATTCATGCCACACAAACTGGTATATGCTCGATGCTGCATCATTAAACCGATATTCATTGAGACTTCCAACCACTTCATCTATAGTGATATTCAGTCGATGCTTTATCCACCTGTCGGGGAGGGATTCATCACCTTTCTCAACATGAACGTCACCACCGGGATAATCCTCCAGATTCATAAGAGTAAATCTTGTTGCGTTCCAGATCTTGTTTACAAAATGTTTGTAACCGGCGATCCGTTCCTCCGACATTCTCACGTCTCTGCCCTGGGCAGTGAAGGCCGCCAGGGTGAACCTGAAGGCGTCGGCACCGAACTTTTCAATCATCTCGATAGGATCAATAATATTCCCCAGAGACTTACTCATCTTTTCCCCTTCTTCATCGCGGACGAGGGCATGGAGATACACATCTCTGAAGGGGACGTCCTTCATGGCATACAGTCCCATCATCATCATTCTGGCCACCCAGAAGAAGAGGATATCGAATCCTGTAATGAGAAGGGACGTGGGATAAAACGTTTTCAGAGCTTTTGTTTTGTCAGGCCACCCCAGGGTGGAGAAAGGCCAGAGAGCGGAACTGAACCATGTATCCAGGACATCTTCTTCCTGTTTCAGACTGTTCCCCCGGCAGTCCGGACAGAGAGTGGGATCTTTTGTGGATACAATTTCCTTCCCGCAGGTATCACAATACCATACCGGTATTCTGTGGCCCCACCAGATTTGCCTTGAAATACACCAGTCCCGGATATTGTTCATCCACTCGAAATACGTGCTTTCCCATGTGGCAGGAAGGAGTTTCGTCTTTCCTTTCACCACCGCAGCGATAGCCTTTTTCGCGACAGGTTTTATCTTCACGAACCACTGTTTGGAAACCATCGGTTCGATATCTGTCTTACACCGGTAGCACTGACCGACACTGTGAACGTATGGTTCTTTCCCTACAAGGTAACCGCCCTTTTCAAGGTCTCTGAGTACATTTTCCCTGCACTCATATCGATCCTGCCCTTTATACACACCTCCGTTCTCATTGATGACAGCACTGCCATCCATAATCTTAATAACTTCCAGCCGGTGTCTTTCAGCAATGGCAAAATCGTTCGGGTCAGAGGCAGGGGTCACCTTCACTGCCCCTGAACCAAACTCCATACTCACAAGATCATCGGCAATAATCGGAATACGCCTGTTCACAAGAGGCAGGATCACGATACGTCCAATCTTATCTTCATACCTTTTATCACCGGGACTTACCGCAACAGCCGTGTCCCCCAGCATCGTTTCCGGTCTCGTTGTCGCCACCACGACCCCGCGATCACCCTCTGCAAAAGGATACAGGATTTGCCAGAGGAATCCGTTCCTCTCGTCGTATTCCACTTCTAAATCCGATATGGCTGTATGACACCGGGGACACCAGTTGACGATATAATCACCCTGATAGATGAGACCGTCGTTGTAGAGACGAACAAAGACATCCCTCACAGCCCTGGAT
>VGTB01000167.1 GCA_016874835.1 Deltaproteobacteria bacterium
GATACTTTTGAAGATGGTATAGGGCGCCGGAATATAATTGAGTGTCAGATAGAGATCGAGGCTACTCCAGTCAATGTCTCTCGATATTGCCGGATCCTGAATGATGGATTTGATTTCTGATGCGAAGGAAATATTTCCGTTGTGGCAACAGTAGACAAGGGGCTTGACCCCGATGGGGTCTCTGGCCAAAAGAAGCGTTTGCGTTTTTTCATCCCAGATGGCGAAGGCGAAAATCCCGACAAGTTTTTTTACCGCATCGATACCTTCTTCCTCGTATAGATGGATGATCGATTCTCCGTCAGTGTGTGTAGAAAAAGAATGACCTTTCTTTTCGAGTTCTTTTCTCAGAGACTGGAAATTATAGATCTCCCCGTTGAACACCATCCATATTGATTTATCCTCGTTTGACATGGGCTGGCGGCCTGCTTCGGAAAGGTCGATGATGCTGAGACGCCTGTGTCCGAGACCAACGCTTGTGTTGGTGCCGGCGCTTTGTGAGTGAGTCGAACTCAAGTAAACGCCGTCGTTGTCAGGCCCGCGGTGCTTCATGACGCCCGTCATCCGCCCGATCAGGCCTTCATCCACCGGTTTCCCATCGGTAGTTACTTTGCCGCAGATGCCGCACATATTACAAAATTCTTTGTTACGACTATCCCTTAATGCGGTTCCACGTTTCCGAAAGATGATGAACCAATTTGTCCATGTGATATTTACGGATGTATTTCCAGGAAGGTCTGTCTTTGAAGAACAGATACGTATTAGAGATCTTCGTCAAAAAGATGTTGTGATCATCATCGTCAATCTGTATCCGCCCGATGCCCGCGAGAGTGGCCGCCTGATTCGTGGGGCACTGCGTGAAGACGGCCTTTATTCCCAGGGTCTGGATAAAGTTCCACAGAGACGCTCCGGGAACCCCTTCCTTGAAGGCGCAAAACCTGATTTGTTTCTGAAAATTATTTCTCATGAGATTCAGTGAGTTGGAAATACTTTCCTTAAGTAAATTCTCATCATAATGATCCCTGATGCCCGCGCCTCCATTCGCCAGGAGGCCAATCTCCATGCCGGCGTCGGAGAGTGCCCTGACTTCATCCCAGGTCATGCAGGCAATCGACTTTCCTTTGATAAGCCTCTCCCGGCCGATGGCTTCGGGCACGACAAAGAAGGTGGTGGTCCAATTATGTTTTTTTAAAATTGGGAAAACATTTGTGTATGCATCCCCATAACCGCCGTCAATCGTGATCGCAGTAGACTTGGGGGGCAGCTTCGAGTAGCCGTTAAGGTGGTCCACCGCCTGTTCCAGAGAGACTATCGTGTACCCGTTTTCTGCGAAATACTGCATTTGCTCGACAAACGTTTCCGGCAGGAGCCCATCTTCCATCATCTCGTCGGGATAATGGCCCACGTTATGGTAGAGCAACACGGGAACTTCTCTCATGGCGTTTCTTTCTGAAGATTATCCAGGAGAACGCTTTCCAGGTCGTTCACGTTTTTCTCCCAGGAGTAATTCTGTTCCACGAAATGCCGGCATTGAGCGGAAAGCCTTTTCTGTAAATCGGGATTTTTCCTGAACCGAAGACAGGTCTCCGTGATCAGATCAGACATGTCTATCGCTCTGGAACTTCGGAAAAGGAAACGCGGATCAAACTTTTCGAGTATTTCTACGGTACCGCCCACGGGGGTTCCCAGAACGGGGAGTCCTGAGGCTAACGCTTCCAGGGTTACAAGTCCGAATCCCTCCAGTTCCAGAGTGGGGAGAATAAATATGTCGGCTGCGCGATAGTAATCGGGAAGATTATCCTCGGGTATGAACCCGGCAAAATGAATGTGATTATCAAGTCCAAGTTTCCGGGTCAGGGAAGTGAGAGAGTCTTTAAGTGGGCCACTGCCACCAATGAGGAGAAAAATATTATCGACCCTTGAGATCACTTCCTTCATTGCCTGTATGAGATTTTCCAACCCCATCCTGGGGACGAGATTTCGTACGGATAGAAGGATTATACTTTCTGTCGGGAGCTGGAGATGTTTTCTTATCTTCATCCTGTCGGCCACGGGGTAAAAACGCTCAAGATCTATGCCACCGGGAATGACAATAATTTTGTCGTGTGGAATATCGTAGCTGTTAATTAACTTATCTTTTGTAAATTCGCTGAGGGTGATGATATTTTCTGATGCAATGAGAGCTTTTTTTTCAAGACGCTTTCGGCCCTGAATGTTTGCCCGGAAAGACGCCTTCTCCGTAATGCTCTGCGGGTTTGGATTCCTCGATCGATATTCTTCGAAGGACAGAGAGTGGCAGGTATAGATTTTTTTGATCGATCGGCTCGCTTGTGACCGGAGGACGGCGTAAGCGGAGAAAGGCTGGTGGAAGTTGATGCAATCGAAGGAATGATCCTTCTGCAGGGATTCAAAAACCTCCCTACCGTAAGACAGGGTTGACGTAAGAAATGAGGAGGGGCTAGTCCAGTCCACATCATACCGCCACTCATGAACTCCCAGAATTATTTCCTGCTCCGCCTCGTGTTCGGGAAGTCTCCGGGTCAATACATGGACATGGTGCCCATTTCTGGTCAGACGGGTGCTCTGTTCAAAAAGAACTCTTTCCGCGCCACCGATGACGTCGTGAATGGAAACATCCGAAACAAAAAGAATATTCACAAGTTTTAACCTATAACTTTCGGGCAAACACCTCAAGAGATGGACCGATGAGAATCCTGCCCCGGGAGCAGAAATCCAGTGTACTGGCAATGGACCAAATCATGTGATTCAAAAAATTACCAAACCGCTTTTTGGCAGGGTTCGATCCATACACATGACCTTTGACAAGGGGAGAGTTGCGGATGACTATTTTTGAGAACCCGCGGTCACTCAGCAGCTTGCTGATGAATTTCGGTGTGAATGAGTATTCATGGAAAACGAGAAATCTATGTATGAAATTTTCTGCCCTCACTTTTTCTGACATTTTGAAAAGGGTAGGATGTAAAATTCCGTTGGGGAATCGGAGAAAGATAAGACCTCCTGGCCTGAGTAAAAATCCTGCTTTATTGA
>VGTB01000168.1 GCA_016874835.1 Deltaproteobacteria bacterium
CCCTGCGGATCTTCTTCATCGCATGAATGAAATTGCGGGTGCCAATGGAATCGGCAGGGTGGATATGGTGGAGAACAGGTTTGTGGGAATGAAATCGAGAGGAGTGTATGAAACACCGGGAGGGACGGTACTCTGGGCGGCTCATCGAGCGGTGGAATCCATCACGATGGACCGGGAGGTAATGTTGATGAGGGATTCGCTCATTCCCAAGTACGCCCAGCTGGTTTACAGTGGCTTCTGGTATTCACCGGAGATGAAAGTTTTGCAGAGGTTCATCGACGAATCGCAGGAAAATGTCACGGGAACTGCCCGTCTGAAACTCTACAAGGGAAATTGCATTATTGTGGGAAGGAAGTCGCCGTGCTCGCTCTACAGTGAGGAGTTTGTGACCTTTGAGAAGGATTCTGTGTTTGATCAGAAAGATGCTACGGGATTCATAAGACTC
The DNA here is from genome assembly GCA_016874835.1 of Deltaproteobacteria bacterium. Classification (GTDB taxonomy): domain Bacteria; phylum Desulfobacterota; class Syntrophia; order Syntrophales; family UBA2185; genus VGTB01. Next base: position 446 of record VGTB01000168.1, read on the forward strand.
AATGCCTTGAGGATGAAGATACAGGCGTTGAGGGAAAAGGCGAAATTACGGGGCTGATCGGATGTCTGAGAAAAAGAAAAAACCATGGAGCGGCAGGTTTCGCGGAGCGACGGATACGTTAGTTGAGGAATTCACGGCGTCCGTTCACTTTGATAAGCGTCTCTATCGATATGATATCGAGGGCAGTCTTGCCCATGTGAGGATGCTTGCCAGGCAGAAAATCATAGCGAAAAAAGATGAGAAGCTCATTGTCTCCGGCCTCAAAGAGATACTGAAGGACATTGAGAAGGGGTATCTTGTGTTTCGGCCGGAGGACGAGGATATTCACATGGCCATAGAGAAGGCGCTGATTGAACGGATCGGTGAGGCGGGCGGCAAGCTCCATACGGGAAGGAGCAGAAACGATCAGGTCTCACTGGATGTCCGATTGTATCTCAGAGACGAACTCCGGCAGATCGGGGAAATGGTGGCTCACGTGAAAACAGCGCTCGCAGGGTTGGCCGGAGCGGAAGAGAAGACCATTCTTCCCGGTTATACTCATATGCAGAAGGCGCAGCCGGTGCTTCTCCCGCATTATCTCCTCGCGTACTGGGAGATGCTGGATCGTGATGAGCAGCGGTTGGGGGAATGTCATGAGAGGGTGAATGTCATGCCTCTGGGGTCTGCTGCGCTCGCGGGTACCAGTCTTCCCATAGACAGAGAATATACCGCACGTTTGCTGGGATTTCCCCGGGTGTCCCGGAACAGTATGGATGCAGTTTCGGATCGCGATTTCATTGCGGAATTTGTCTTTGCCGCCTCTCTGCTCATGATGCATTTGAGCCGTTTCTGTGAAGATCTCATCATCTGGTCAACGGACGAGTTTCGCTTTGTGGAGTTTTCGGATGCGTTCACCACAGGGAGCAGCATCATGCCGCAGAAGAAGAATCCCGACGTGGCCGAGCTCATTCGCGGGAAAACGGGTCGTGTATATGGGAATCTGGTTGCTCTCCTGACAATGATGAAATCCCTTCCCATGACGTACAACAGAGACCTTCAGGAGGATAAAGAACCTCTCTTTGACACGGTGGATACACTGAAGGGATGTCTCAGGATATTCAGAGAGATGCTGGGGAATCTGAAATTCAACAGGGATAGGATGTGGGAAAGCGCATCCACCGGATTTTCAACGGCGACTGACGTGGTGGAGTATCTTGTGAGGAAAGGAGTGCCCTTCCGTGAAGCCCATGCAGTCGTGGGGCGTCTGGTATTGCATTGTATCGACAAAGACAAGGATATGGACGATCTTACTCTGGAAGAATTCCGCAAGTTTCACAGGCGCTTCGGTAAAGATGTGTACACATGTCTCGGGGTTGAGCACGCGGTAAATTCCAAAAGAAGTCCCGGCGGCACGGCAAGGGAACTGGTTCTCAAACGGCTTAAAGACATCGCAGAGGGAAAAATATGACATGGTGGAGCCGGATGCGGGTAATGATCATCGCGGCAATCCTCTTGATGGTCATTGTTCCTGGTTGCGGCAAGAAAGGTGATCCAATTCCTCCCAAGGGGAACATTACCCAGAGTTACGGCTCATCAGCGATCTTTTCTCTCAAACGGTAAATGGGGATCGAGACAGGATGAATTATTTTCATTACAAGGGGAATGAACTCTGTTGTGAAGAGGTGGCGGTTTCCCGCATTGCCGGAGAAGTGGGCACTCCGTTCTATCTCTACAGCCACAGGACGCTGAAACATCATTATCGGGTGTTTGATACTGCGTTTGCCGAAGTCCCGCACATTATATGCTTCTCCGTGAAATCGAATTCCAATATTGCGGTGCTGAGAATATTTATCAACGAAGGTGGGGGAGTTGATATTGTATCCGGCGGAGAGTTGTACCGGGCACTCAGGGCCGGGGCCGATTCGCAGAAGATCGTATACTCCGGTGTGGGGAAAAAGATCGATGAGATTAATTACGCCCTGGAATCAAATATCCTCATGTTTAATGTAGAGTCTTCGCAGGAACTTGAAGAAATCAACGAATGTGCAAAAAAACTGGGGAAGAAGGCGGGGATTGCGTTGCGGGTGAACCCTGATGTTGATCCGGAAACCCACCCTCACATCTCTACGGGTCTGAGGGAGAACAAGTTCGGGATAGACACAGAGAGATCTCTCAAGGAATATCGCCGGGCAAAGAAGCTCGCCAATCTCGACATTAAAGGGGTGAGCTGCCATATAGGGTCTCAGGTCACGAAGGTGAGCCCTTTCGTGGACGCGCTCGATCGTTTAAAAAGGCTCATCGACCTTCTCAGGGACGACGGGATCGAGATACGCTACCTGGATCTCGGAGGAGGACTTGGGATCACCTATCATGAGGAAAAGGCTCCGCATCCTTCTGAATATGCGAAGGCCATTATTGGCGCCTCAAGGGAAATGAAATGCACATTTATATTTGAACCGGGCAGGGTTATTGTCGGCAATGCAGGCATCCTCGTCACGCAAGTGCTCTACACGAAAGGAGACGGGAAAAATTTCATTGTGGTTGATGCGGGCATGAATGATTTGATCCGTCCCAGTCTTTATAATTCGTATCATCAGATACA
>VGTB01000169.1 GCA_016874835.1 Deltaproteobacteria bacterium
TCACTGCATTCGATCCTTTGCATGTTACGCAAGATGTAATATTTAGTGAGTTCAGATCAGGGGCCATTTATTTTTTTCAGATTTTTGGTTATCAGAACGCTTTGCGGTTGGGAGGTATCGTATAATCGTATGTTATAAATGACAAGAAAAAAGTAACGTATGGAAGTTTAATGGACGGTGCTTCGTAACGTAGCTTCAGGCCTTGAATAGTTTTTCTGGCGTCCCCACGGGGAGTCGAACCCCGGTTACCGGCGTGAAAGATCGTAAAAAACTTATTGTGCAATTTCAAAGAATTTTTAGCATTTACTAACTGTTTAAAACCGATTAAGTCCCGACCAGATTCGCGACCAATTTATGACCAACTGGTAACTAATATCCAACCAAGACGTGCGGGTGGTATTCAGACAGGAGCACCTGGATAAGATTGCCCGATAGTTGTCAATATGAACATAGTATGTCGAATAATTGTCGACATACTGTGCTGAATTGTGCTATAAAACGTCACCTAAAATGATTTGGGTCGCTGAAGGGAACAGAAATGGTCGAAGAACTACGAAGAAAGATAAACGGTGAGGAGTTTGACTACCAGGCTCTTCTTGATTACCTTAGAGAATATAATTGTCCTCGCGACAAGGTTACGGATCTTCTGAGGCGGGGAGCCATCATCCGGGTGAAGAAGGGAATTTATATTTTCGGGGAGAGATACAGGCGACGACCCTTCTCCAGAGAAGCCCTGGCAAATATGATTTACGGGCCTTCCTATGTGTCTCTCGATTATGCGTTACATTATTACGGATTGATTCCGGAACGCGTCGAGGCGATGACGTCTATCACCTGTAAACGGGGCAGACGCTTTGTCACCCCTGTTGGTCTTTTCATTTACCGTGGTATTCCCATGAGCGCCTATCAGATTGGTATCGATCGGGTAGTGCTTGAGGGGCGTCGATCCTTCCTGATCGCAATTCGGGAAAAGGCCTTGGCTGACAAAATCCATGATGATCGGGGAACGGCTATACGTACCCAGGCAGAAATGCAGGCGTATCTGCTGCACAGCTTGCGGATAGATGCCGAGGAACTTGGAAGGCTTGATGCCGAAATGCTATACCTGATCGCTGACCGCTATAAGTCGCGGAAGATACGATTACTCAGTGGTTTTGTCCGTCGGCTTGGCGTGAGGAGGGAAGGCTATGAATGACGTGATTACTCGCATGATAGAACGTTATGAATGTCAAAACGTTGAGGATTATGTGAGGGCTCTTCGGGAGATCCTGCAGGAGATCGCTTTGCTTGGCCTATGGCGAAGCAAGTTTTTTGAGAAAGCTGCATTTTATGGCGGTACAGCTCTGCGGATTCTTTATGGAATGGACCGTTTTTCTGAAGACCTCGATTTCTCGTTGCTGAAGCCCATGCCCAATTTTGATATTTCCCGGTATATGAACGCCTTGGAGCGTGAGATAAGGTCATTCGGGTTTGAGGCGACCGCGACGGTAAGAGCAAAGAAGACAGAGAGCCCGATACATTCGGCTTTCCTGAAGGCGGATACTCTTAAACACGTGCTGGTCATAGAAACAGCTGAAGAGGTAGCAAGGCAGATCCCGCGGGGCCAGGCCATGAAAATCAAGATCGAAGTCGATACAGATCCACCACCGGGATTTGTTACGGAAAATAAGTTTATCTTACATCCGATCCCATTTTCAGTCAGAACCTTTGTCCTTCCCGACCTTTTCGCAGGTAAAATGCATGCCGTCCTCTGCAGGCGCTGGAAGAGCCGTGTAAAAGGACGCGACTGGTACGATCTGGTCTGGTATGCAGCGAACTACCCGCAGCTGCATCTTGATCACCTAAAGCAAAGGATGATCCAGAGCGGGAACCTGGAAGAAGGCGAAGACTTGACCGGAGAGAAGGTTTTTGAACTAACATCAAAGACAATTGAGAGACTGGATGTAAACCAGGTGAAGAGGGAAGTAGAACCCTTCGTGAAGAACCCCGAAGTCCTGGAGGTCTGGTCAAAGGAGTTTTTCCAGGATGTTGTTAAAAGGATTGAGCTGGTTTGAAGTATGTTATAAAAAAAATTATTATCTGGCGTCCCCACGGGGAGTCGAACCCCGGTTACCGGCGTGAAAGGCCGGTGTCCTAGGCCTCTAGACGATGGGGACGCATAGTACACAGCAGGGAATAGAGGGGCACCGTGCGAAAAGCGGTGCGCTCTTAAAGACTGAGGCTTATATCCTGTTGTGGAGAGAAATGTCAAGCGGCAATTCACGGGATGTAATGTCCATTATAAAAGGGTCTCCTTTATTCAAAAGTGACCGGTTCACGTAAAATCGTTTCTCTTGCTCTGGCTGCGAGGGCCGCCATTTCAGGATGGGTATCCTTAAGGGAGGTAATCTGACGGAGGTTGTCGGCCGTTCTCAAGACCAGCATTGCCATATCTCCATCGGCAATTCCCGTGTTTTTAATAATTTCATCCCAGTCACCGCCTCTGGCCCAGTCGTACACTGCCGAGCATGTCCATAAATAGAGCGGAAGGACGGGGAACCCCTCCTTTTTCATCCGCGCCGAAAGAGGGCTGAGGATCGAAATCACCCGACTGTACGCATGTGTCAGTTTACGTGAAATTTTTTTGTGGGTAATTTTGATATTCTGCTCTCCATCATAGACAAAGGGAGCGAACAACGCAGCAAACAATGTTTCATCATCCGCAGGAAAGGCCTGCTCCTTGATGCATTCGGCGATCAGGAGAGGCTGATCCAGTCTCAATTTTGATGCCCAGAACCCGTTTTCTGTAAGGGTATTACTTTCGTCGACGAAACCTTCTGTTTTCAAGAAGTGCAGGTGTCTTAAGAAATCATCCCACAGGGTCAGCCCGTTGATGCTCACCGGGTCTTTCTTACTGCGGCGGGAGTGCTGGTACGAAGCAAAA
>VGTB01000170.1 GCA_016874835.1 Deltaproteobacteria bacterium
TTTTGAAAAGACGAATCTTGATTATCTGAAAAAGAGATGCGAGGAGCGCCGGAAGTCCTATCTGCGCCTTGAAAAAAGGATTCTTTTGAAAAAAGGGAACACAACTGAAGTGAAGAGGGCGGAAGAGCGTTTCCGGAAGCTCTTTGCCTCTTTCCCGTCGCATTCCTGTCATTGATGCACACGCCTGATGAGATCGACAACCTCCCCGTCGGGCAGGAAGTGGAGCTCAAAGCAGGGAATCGATTCCGTCAGTCCGGCCATGAGTTTCAGTGCCTGTTCCATCATCAAGGTGTCCCAGAATGGTGGAAAGGAGCGGGTGAGCAGCATCGAAACCGCCTCAGAGCCGGTCTTCGGGACGAGCAGATTTTTCTTCCCGTGCGTGAGGAAAAAGATTTTCTCAACAGGCAGCGAGTTCGATGAGGTTTCCGTAAATGTCCCGTGCCAGGGCGTACCGTACATCCGGAAGGTGCCGTTCTTTTCTCTGATGATGATCCGGTCGTCATTGAGGACCGTGGCCCCGTGTTCATGCCAGAGTTTCGCCACGGTGGACTTGCCGTGGGTGGAATTTCCCAGAAAGAGATAGCCCCTGCCGCCGTCTTCGATCCCGCAGGCATGGACGAGGATGCCGCGCCGGAAAGAGAGCAGGAGGATCATGAGGATCTGATTGATGGGATATCCGAAGAGATCGATATAGACGCTCTCATCCCTCACGGGTTTTTTGAGGTAGATCTCTCCACCCTGGAAATTACGGGCAAACCGGATGAGCGTTGCCGGCTGCAAAGGAGATGACAGATTGACGTCCTGCAGGCAGTAACGGCTGCCGCTCGTGAAGAGCGACCATACATAATGGGAATCGAATACTTTGCTTTTGTTTTTGATTTCCGGGATATGACCCTGACGGACATGAAAGGTGATCCGGTCTTGATCCTTCTCTGGGTTAATTTCCCCCCTATCCCCTGAGTTCCGACGAAATTGCAGCAGGATCCGCAGGCCGCCGATCTCCAGGGAGATGGGGTCGTTTACATCTGCACCGGTAGCGGGATCGGGATCGCCCGTGGATGTTTTTCTCAGCACTCGCTGCATGAAGATGCCATTGCAGTTAAAAGGTAAAACCCCTGATCAGGAGCCGAGTATGCGATTGGACCTGCATCCGCTGTAAGCTCTACAGGTTCTGCGCGTCCCCCTGGTTGTCCTTGACGTCGTGGACTTGCAGTTCTGCAGAACGGCCTCCTCGACCTCCAGTTTGACCTCGCTGATGCGGGGTTTCTCATAAGGTTTGCGATTCTTTCTCAGTGTCATATTATCTCCTTATTTTGTCCAAAAGCTTCCGCCCGCAGACGGGTAACCAGGCAATGGTATTCCACGGGTGCTTCCAAAGAGCCGTTTTCCATCCATGACCATCCTGCGCAGTTGTCGCACTGGGCCGTCCACAGGCACGTCGGGCAGGGTGATTCGGTTTCTCTCCTCGCACTCTCCAGCAAGAGAGGGATAACCCCGTTCCATCCTTCCCGGAAGGTGCCTGACCGCAGATCGTAGGTGTGAAAGCGGTACATGTCGCAGATGCCCATCTTTCCATAAGGATCGATGTGAAAGGAGGTCATTCCTGCACCGCAGAGAAATAGCCTGTCCGACATAATATGTTCCGGGGGTTTCTTGAACTCCTCGCGCCATTCCTGTTCTCTTTGGGTATCGGCTTTATCCAGGGCTACTACCTCGTGAGGCGATAGACGGAGTCGACAGGGCGCTTTTCCCCCGTCAATTCTCGGGGTTAATGCCGCATCAAACCGGAAAGCCAGTCCCAGTCGCTTCGCAATGGACTTGATTTGTAAAAGTTCATCTTTATTCTGGGTCGTGACCACGGTTTTCAGAGAGAAAGGGATTTTTCGCTCCCGGAGGAGTTCGATGCCGCGCAGGCAATGCCGGAATCCATCGGGAGAACCGGTAATCCTGTAATAGGTTTCCTGTGAGGAGGCATAGAGGGGAATCTCCAGATCGTGGGGAGGCCATGCAGCCAGGAAATCGGCCGTTTTCGGCGTGATCAGCGTCCCGTTCGTAAATAGGGTGATGAGAAATCCTTTTCTCTTGGCAAAGGTATAGATTTCCCGGAAATCATCCCGAACTAAGGGTTCCCCTCCCGTGAGCAAAAGCCAGAGACAGCCTGCTTCGGCAATCTGGTCGAGGATAGAGAAGATTTCGGCAGTCTTCAATTCTTCCTCGCGGGCCTGGCGGTCATCCGCGGGCAGGTTGCAGTAACAGTGGGTGCAGCGAAGATTGCAGCGGAAGGTAATCTCGAAAGACCCGCTTATAGGGATCCGCCGGGTATATGCCTTGCTGTCCAGCTCTTCGCCGAACACGGCAGCGCTCATCAGGGGGATGTCGTAAGCTCCCATGGGCTAATCCGCCAAAATAAATCCGTGGGTTTCCATCTGTGTTAAATAGTACCGGATATCCTCTTCCGCCGTCCGGGATTCCACCTCGTATTCTTCGACGATTTTCTCCCGGATGTCTTCCCCGGTGGACTGGCCGTCGATCAGCTCCCAGATGCGGGCGGCCACCTCATTGAGGGTGTAGATGCTCGATAATTCTCCCACGTCGTGTCGAATGGGGACCAGAATAAATTCGTCGTCTATCTTTCTCGATATGATCGAATCAGTTTTTCTATAGCGTTTCTTCAGCGTATCCAATCCGTTACACCACCCCTCCCCACAGTCGGTTCATTCAATGCGTTCCGTGCAGATTTTCTGTTTGAATATCACTCTTTCCATGAAATGACAAGGCCTCTCAAACCCATCATTCCGGTTGCGGGTGTAAATCAGGCGATGATGCTCTCGGAGGGCATTGGGGATGCATTTCTCCTGGCGATCAGGCTGTGATAGAGACCGACCAGTTTGGCG
>VGTB01000171.1 GCA_016874835.1 Deltaproteobacteria bacterium
TAAGGACTAAAAACGAATTTCGTAAAATATGGTAAATTTGTCCAATGTCGCTAAGCTGGCAGAACAGTATCATTTGAAAGGATGTATGCAGCTGAAAATCATATGATGCTTGCTTACAGGAAGAAACAATTTTTCGAAGGCTGAACTAAGGATATATTTAAGAGAATATACGTTTCCTTATACGGTCAAAGTGAGATATTTTTTCTCGTCATATGTGGAGCCGGGATTGATGGAAACCAGATGTTCTTTTTTTACTATTTTCTGATCGTGAATATGGCCGGAGATATGATATCTGACCTTGGGATGCCTGAGGAGCATCTCTCCCAGCAGGGTGCTTCCCATAAATGCATTGCAGAAATTCCATCCTGGAAACTCTTCTCGTGAGGTCAGCATTTCTATGAAACCGATGTGGTGAGTAACGACAATGATCTGATCCACCTCGGATTCAAGCTTTATGATGTCTTCTTCCAGTTTTTCTATCAGTTCATTGTTATAATTACTATCTGCTTTGCCGAGACTGACAAAATGGAAATCATTCCAGATAATGTGACCTCTGAATATCTTTTTTTCGTACGATGAATATGGGGGGAGTTGGATAGAGGCAAAGGAATAATCATACCAGGAACAATTACCCGCAAATCCGATGCCGTCGATAATTTCCGGCGTTTCATCCAGAATTTTAAATCCGCAACGTTTAATTCTCTCCCTCATGATTTCCAGGTGACTGAACGTATCGCCCCCGGTACTCCAGTAATCATGGTTTCCGAACACTATGAGCCGCTCTGGAGCAACGTCTCTTAAGAAGTTCAGACATTCTTCAAGTTTTGAGGAGCCGAGTCCAACTGTATCACCGGCGATTACAAGCACATCAGGCAGTTCACTTTCCAGACTTTTTATAAATTGAAAGAATGCTTCGTGTTCTGAATTGCTTTGTATCAGATCGTAATGGATATCACCGGTTGCCGCAATTTTCATAGTCTTATCACATTCCACGTAATGTAGGCTTTACGCCTGTTATCTCTGAATCTCTTAATAAGAGCTGCCTTCAGGAATTCTAACGTCATCCTTCCTGAGTTTTTGCATATATCAGTTTCGGTTGAGAACTGCCCTCAGAGCGCGTACCTTCGCCTGTATATCTTCAGCTCCCACGATCTCCGTCACCAGTGCAATGCACTTCGCCCCCCGGCGGCTTACCTCGGCAATGTTATGCTCCTTGATTCCACCTATGGCCACGAAGGGAAGATTGATATTTTTTACGACATAATCAAGGTATTCCAGGCCGACAGGATCGCAGACGTCCTTTTTTGTTTTTGTGGAGAAAATGGGGCCGACTCCGATGTAATCGACACCTGATCTCACTGCCGCCTCGGCCTGAGCAGGGGAATGGGTGGAAAGTCCGATGATCATTTTTTCCCCTACAAGTTCCCGGACTCTCCCCACTGGAAGATCATCCTGACCCAGGTGTATTCCGTCCGCATCGACCAGAAGGGCGATATCCGGTCGATCATTCACGATGAACGTAACACCGGCATTTTTCGTCATTTCCCTGATTTTCAGGCATTCTTCATATCTTTGCCGGTCTTCCTTACCCTTTTCCCGGTACTGGATCACTCTGATCCCCGCATGGATCATCTGTGCCGCCACCTCGATGTTGCTCCTCCCCAGGGAATATTCCTCTGCAGTGATTCCGTAAATGTCCGCCTTAATAAAATTAGCCATTTTCCTCTCTTCAGTCATTATGCAGCCCTCTGTCTGGATTTCTCAGAAAATAGGTGAGTATAACATCCGCCTGCTTGGCGGCGGCTATATTGACTCTGGGTGCCATGGGGGGGAGTCCCGGCGCCGCCTCCGACGACAGGTCTCCCACCAGAAAAAAATTGTCTCTGATCCGGTGAATGGTAATGGCGTCACTTTCTCCCCACCCGGCAATGCCAGAGGCCGCTACGACAAGCTTACCAGAGTTCATGTATGCCTCCACTACCATCTTCTTGTCAGCTGCGCCGTCAAGAGCTTCTACCACCACGTCACATTCAGAGAAGAGTGTGCCCACGTTCCCATTTTCGATTCTCTCGTCAAAGGTTTCTATTTCCAGGTCCGGATTGATCCGCAGCAGGTTTTCCCTGAGAGCTTCCACCTTCTTTTCCCCCACCTGGGTAGAGAAATAGAACTGGCGGTTCAAATTGCTCATTTCCACCACATCGGAATCAACAATTCTTAACTTTCTGAAGCCGCACCTGACAAGAAAAAGGACGCAATTCGATCCGAGTCCCCCGGCACCGGCAATTCCTACCCGCGCTTTCTGGATTTTTATGAGATTTTCCTCGCCAAGAACTTCTGCAAGTGATTTTTCAAAATCATTCATGGAGGCTCCTGTGAGATCATCTGCCAGTCTTTGTACACGGGCTGATAACCCTGGGAGTAGAGCATCATGGCCATCTCGGATACGCTCCGCTCGTCCGATATCTCGAATTGACCGGCGGAGTCGAAATCCAACCTCCCTCCCACAGAGGTGCTCGACCCGGCCGACATTTTGGTTGCTCCCAGTTTGATGAGGCGATCCCGCAGTCCGGCCCGTTCCCTCGTAGAAACGGTTATTCCCCCCCGGGGCATGAATAACCTGAAGGCTAACATGTACTGAATCAGGTTTTTGTCGGTTACTGCGAATGGGGGCGGGAAGCCGCCTAAGTGAGGACGCATCCGTGGTGGTGATATGCTCACCTCCACATCGGGAAATCTGTTCTGGAGGTAATCCGCGTGGAGTCCGGTAAAAAACGCTTCGCTCCGCCACCGGTTCAGTCCCAGGAGAGCCCCCACATTAACCGTTCGGATTCCTGCACGCC
>VGTB01000172.1 GCA_016874835.1 Deltaproteobacteria bacterium
TGATCAATAGTCGCAACATAATTGAATAGAGTCTCTTATTGTCTGATAAATTTGTCTTGATAAAATCGTAAACGAGTTGTAGGAGTGACCACGGCATCTGAGGATGGAGGAATTACATGTACTGGGACAGAGAAGCAGAAACGATGGACCGGGGAAAACTGGAGTCTATCCAGGTGGAGAGACTCAGGGAGACTCTCCGGAGAGCGAGAAAGTCTCCTTACTATGGCAAACTCTTCAGGGACGCAGGGATTGAACCGGAACAGGTAAATTCCGTTGATATGATAAAGGCGATTCCCTTTACCACCAAGGATGATCTGCAGGCACACTGGCCTTACGGCTTTCTTGCCGTGATGAAGGATGAAGTGATCAGGATGCATGCGTCTTCGGGAACAACGGGTAGATCCATTGTGGTCTTTCATACCGCCTCTGATATCGCAGGCTGGACGGATGTGCTTGCTCGCTCTATCTATATGGCGGGTATGAGAAAAGATGATGTGTTCCAGAACATGATGTCGTATGGTCTTTTTACAGGAGGGCTCGGTTTTCACTATGCTGCCGAGAAGGTGGGAGCTCTGGTGATCCCGGCCGGCGCCGGCAACAGCAAACGTCAGATTCAGCTCATGCGTGATTTTGAAACAACGGTGATCCACATCATTCCGAGTTATGCCATACATCTTTTTACTGTTTTTGGGGAATTGAAGGTTGATCCGAAAAAGGATACAAAGCTGAAGATGGCCTTTATCGGTGCGGAGCCGCATTCGGAGAAAATGAGGAAAAAGATCGAGGAATTTTACGGTATCAAGGCATACAATTCCTATGGGCTTTCCGAGATGAACGGGCCGGGAGTGTCTTTTGAATGTCCCGCTCAGAGCGGCATGCATATCTGGGAGGATCATTATGTGGTGGAGGTGATCGATCCCAAAACTCTCACGCCCGTGCCTGACGGTGAGGAAGGGGAACTTGTTTTGACCACCCTGATGAGGGAAGGCATGCCTGTCCTGAGGTACCGGACGAAGGACCTCACACGGATTATTCCGGGGCAGTGTGAATGCGGCAGGACGCACAGGAGAATCGACAGGATCAAGGGAAGAACGGATGACATGATGATTCTCAAGGGAGTGAATATCTTTCCCCTTCAGATTGAAAAAAAGCTGATGGAGATTCCCGGGGTAGGGACAAATTTTGTCATTATCCTGGAAAGGGAAGGGAATGAAGATTCCATGGTCGTCAAGGTGGAAGTGCAGAAGGAGTACTTTGCCGGTGATCTTAAACAGCTTGAAAACCTGAGAAAGAGGATTGTGGAGGAACTGAGGTCGGACATCCTGATTACCCCGAAGGTGAGTCTTATCGAACCGGGAGGTCTTCGCAGCACGGAAGGGAAAGCGGTCAGGGTCATCGACAACAGGAAAGAATAGAAATATCATAGAAGAAAATAGTTCACCCTCTTCGGGATGAACATGTGGAGGAAAACAACATGACAGCTTACCAGCTTTCCGTATTTGCGGAAAATAAGCCGGGAAGGCTTGCTGCGGTAACAGGTATTCTTGCAAAAGAAAAGATCAATATCAGGGCGACGACGATAGCCACGTCCGATACGTTCGGGGTTATTAATCTCATCGTGGATGATCCACAGCGGGCGCAGCTCGCCCTGTCAAAGGCGGGGATGACGGTCAACCTGCGGGAGGTACTGGCGGTCCTTATCGAGGATAAGCCCGGCGGCCTCGATAAATTGACCCAGATGCTGGCGAAAGAGAACATCAATATCAATAACGCCTATGGATTCGTTCTTGAGGGCCATAAGAAGGCGGTCTTTGTGGTTGACGTCGATCAGATGGAAAGGGCACAGAAGCTCATCGAACGGGGTGGATTCAAAACCCTTGATACGGAGGCGCTCTCGGCGATTGAGCCATTCCACTACATGAAGTATTAGACGTTGTTGGGGGTGGAAATACAATGACTCGAAAAAATAAAGGAAATTACAGGGCGAAACATTCTTCTGACGTGAGAGTGGATGAGAAGGTCGCTGAGGCGGTGAGAAAGAAAGCTACCGGCGGGAAGATTTCATGTGCCGGCGCGAGCAAGGTCGCCCGGTCATTAGGGGTGTCGATGAAGGAGATAGGTACCGCAGTGGATGTAATGGAAATGCATATCATCGAGTGTCAACTCGGACTCTTCGGGTACAGCCCTGAAAAATTGATTGTGAAACCTGCCAGGATTATCGATGCAGGTCTGGAGAAGGCAATAAGAGATGCCCTGGTGGAGGGAAGGCTGCCCTGTGCGTCCGCCTGGGAAATCGCAGACAGGCTCGGCATTCCCAGAATGAACGTATCATCTGCCTGTGAGGCTTTGCGGATAAAGGTCAAGCCTTGCCAGCTTGGCGCTTTTTAACTTTTTCCTTTCTGTTCCTCGTATCTGGCTAAGACAAAAAGCATGTCCGCCAGCCTGTTGAGATACCTGTTGATGTCGGCATTGCTGATCAGTCCGTCGTCTTTCAGCCTGGCCGCCTTTCTCTCTGCCCTTCGTATAATGGTTCTCCCCACATCGATTTGAGCAGAGATGGGGGTTTCCCCGGGGTGGATGAATTCATTTTTCAACGTCACCTCTCCCTGAAGTTCATCGATAAGAACCTCCAGACGCCTCACATCTTCTTCGCCGATCCTCCGGGAGAGGTTCTGGGCGTCTTCGGGGAAACTTGAAAGCTCCGCCCCCATAATGAGCAGGTCTTTCTGTACGTCCAGGATGATTTCTCTGATCTTGCCGTTTGCCGTCATGGCCCTGGCGACTCCCAGGGCTGAGCTCGCTTCATCCAGTGTTCCGTATGTGTCCGGTCTC
>VGTB01000173.1 GCA_016874835.1 Deltaproteobacteria bacterium
AAATCCTTCCACTCACTGAAGTCATACCACCAAATATAGTGAAGTTCCTCAATGCCCATTTTCTTTAGCTCCTTTGACAACCCCGAGAGCATCTTGTAAAAAACGCTCTTTTGAGGCGAGTCAGCGTACTCCAAATCTCTCAGCATTTCTGGAGATGTGTCAGAGGCACCCATTACGTAGACAGGATGTCCCAAGTCTGCGTTGTGGAAACCCCAACCATTTCCGCTCTCGATCAAAGCTTTGAGACCTCGGTAGACATAAACGCTTTCAGAGTATTTTTTGTAGTTTTCCACGTGTTCAGTATTTTCCTCACGTTTGATGATGTCAACGAGTCTTTCAATTTCTCGGCCCCAATCTTCGTAAAAGTTAAGATATTGGATATCTTGCAGTGTCTTTCCGGCTCCAATATCCAATTGAGGGATGACACACGGAGAGAGTTTAACCGGAATAAGCCAACCACTGTTGTGCGGTTTACGTCTCAAAATCTCAACACCCAGCAGCAATTCCTCGTTCATATACGTTTCCTCTCTCCTTTGCTGTTGCTCAGAAAAACAGGCTAGAAAAAACGCACCGTTGTCGATGGCGTCGCGAATGGCTTGCTTCCAAAGTTTTCCGGGTTCTATCTTATCTCGGTCTAGCCAATAGGCAATTCCGTTTTTCCGGAATACTCCGCATATCCGATCGACGTCGTCAGAGTCTTCTCTCACGTAGGAGACAAACACGCTTTTCTCGCCTTGCGTCATGGAGAGAATCTCCTTTCTGATACGTTAGGGCCTAACATTGTAATAAGTGGAAAATTGTCCGCCATATTTCACCTTAAGCGGGAAGAATTTTCCGTACATTCATATTTAGCATAAAAAACGAAAATACTGCCATATCTTTTCCCACTTATCTCAAATTACCTTGCTATATTCTACCTGTTAAGATAATCAACTAAAAATTACTTTCCCATGAAAGCGATAAAAGCCACTGAGATGTCCACCATCGAGTTTAATCAGGAATTTCGGCGTGCCCTCGATCTGATGGAAAGGACAAATCGGAACGTCTTCATCACGGGCAGGGCGGGGACCGGGAAATCCACTCTGCTCACCTACTTCCAGCAGCATACTGCAAAGCAACCTGTCATTCTCGCACCCACGGGGGTCGCCGCTGTCAATGTGGGCGGACAGACCATTCATTCTTTCTTCGGATTCAAGCCCGATGTGACACCGTCGAGCATTCGCAGAAAATTAAAGGATGAGAAAAAGAATCTCTACAGGAAGCTCACCACCATCGTGATTGATGAGATATCGATGGTCCGGGCGGATCTCCTGGATTGCGTGGACAGATTTCTCCGCCTCAACGGCCCCGATGCGTCACTTCCCTTCGGCGGTGTCCAGATGATTTTTATCGGTGATCTCTACCAGCTCCCACCTGTCGTGTCAGGCCACGAGAGAGAAATTTTTCGCACCCATTACATGACACCTTATTTTTTCGGTGCAAGAGTATTCGATGAATTGAATATGGAATTCATTGAACTGGAAAAGGTGTACCGCCAGACGGACGGGGAATTCATACGTCTTCTCAACGCCATCCGAAATCGCACCGTCACTGAAGATGACCTTGAGCTCATCAATCAGCGCTATGATCCCACATTTGTTCCACCACCGAGAAATTACTATATCCAGCTCACCAGCACGAATGAGCTGGCCGATAGGATCAACCAAGAACAGCTTGTGAGACTGCGGGGAAAAGTGTGGAGTTCCCGCGGTCTCATTGAAGGAAACTTCGGAAACGAATACCTGCCAACAGCGGTTGAGCTGAAACTCAAAAAGGGCGCTCAGATCATGCTCCTCAACAACGACGCATACGGCAGGTGGATCAACGGTACTGTTGGGCGTGTGACGGGCTTCGACCGGGATGAAGAGGGGCGGGGTATAGTTCTGGCAAGGCTGGAGACGGGAGAGAAGGTGGAGATCGAACCTTATACTTGGGAAATCTACCGGTTTTTCCTGAAGAACGGCGAACTTGCTTCGGAGGTTGTCGGGTCATTTACCCAGTACCCCGTGCGGCTTGCCTTTGCCGTAACCATCCACAAAAGTCAGGGGAAAACCTTTGAGAAGGTCGTCATCGACGTAGGTAAGGGCACCTTTGCCCACGGGCAGATATACGTGGCCCTTTCCCGATGTACGAGCCTGAAAGGTATCGTCCTCAAACAGCCCGTGAGGAAGAGCCATATCCTGATGGATTGGCAGGTGGTGAAATTCCTCACACGAATCCAGTATGAGCGTTCAGAAAGTCTCTGTCCGCGGGAGAACAAGATGGAGATAATAGAAAAAGCGATCCGGAATGGGCAGACCCTGGAGATCGTCTATTTGAAGGCGAAAGACGAGAAGTCCCGCCGGAAGATCAGGCCGCTCTTCGTGGGAGGCATGGAGTACAATGGGCACCCCTTCACCGGTCTGGAGGCCGTCTGCCTCCTGCGCGGAAAGAAACGGATCTTCAATGTGGATCGGATTCTGGAGATTCGTGGGTATTGAGGAGAAAAGAGAAAGGAAGACGTGTGTACCATGAAAAAAGGAATGATTGCGGTAATGTGCTTGTGCGTATTGTTTCCTTTGGGTGTTCTTGCGGGAAGTGGTGCCAACGTCCCGGTG
>VGTB01000174.1 GCA_016874835.1 Deltaproteobacteria bacterium
CGCTGCCTCCTCTTCTTAAATCAATAAGAAAAACAGACAGATGATGACTAATAACTCCTTATCTGTCAAACATCAGTTTGGTACGTATAGCAGGAAGGAAGGATGGTATCTCATTCATTTACAAACATCCATGTTCGATTGGAGGGAATTATGAGATAAATATTTGCAGTGACACTGACAGTCTTTCTGGTTGTAGGCATTGCATACACACAGGTGAAGCTTGGAACCGCTGAAGAGGCCAGGGCACTAATGGTGAACTCATGACACGTTCTGATAAACGGATGTATGAGCAGAAAAGGAGTAAAAAAGTCCTTTTCTCCCTATTCGCTTTGATCTTTTCTGAGGTCGAGGTATTCCAGAGTCGCCTTCCAAAAGGACAGATCGTACTGAGTTTTTTCATACAACTTGGCGTTCATGACTGCAACCCCGGCCAGTTCTGCGAGCGCGGAGAGGAACGCCACTTCCTCCTTGCTGTACCGTCTTGTTTCTTGGGAGTAGAGCCGCAAGATACCGATCACCCGCCTCCTTGCGATGATCGGTAGTGAGAGGATGGACGCGATTCCCTCTCTGGCACTTTCAGAGGGGTACTGGATTCGGGGATCCGTTGTCGCATCCAGAATCAAGACAGGTATACCTTCCAGTGTTTCGCTGATGCTCCTGTCTGCGTGGATTGGACCCTTTTTCAGGTAACGCTCGCTCAGTCCCTTCGCTGCGACCAGTTGCAGTTCCCGTGTTGTCTCATCGACGAGACGTAGCGAGCAGGCCTTCACCTGCATGATTTCGATAACCTTTTCGATCAATAAATCCATGACCTGACGGGAATCCAAAGTGGCAAGGATGGTTCTGGTAATCTCGTGGAGAACCCTGAAATATTCCAGGCTTCTTGATGGATCAGCCGGTTCCATGGCAAATGATTTGAACCTTCCTTTCGGCTCTTTGGCTTCTCTCGGGAGCTCAATACCGACTTTCTTGAGAAGGGAAAACAGTCTGGTGCCTGTGTCCTCATATATTTTAGCGTTGGCGAGAGCGAGGCCGCCCATCTCTGCAAGGGCAGAGACGAACTCGATCTCTTCGTTGCTGAAATCCCGTGGTTGCGCTGAATAAAGCCTGAGAACCCCAATGACCTTGTCCCTGGCGACCACCGGGACCGAGAGAATGGTATTTATGCCCTCCTCTAATTTCTCGGACTTGTACTGAATTCTTGGATCTTTGAAAGCGTCTTTAATGACGACGACTCTACCCTCCAGCACTTCGGGAATGCTCAGGTCAGCACTCAGGGGCCCTTTGTTCAGATACTTTTTGCTCAGCAGATGTGAGGCTACCAACTCCAGGCGGTTGGTCTTTTCATCAACGAGCCTCAGACTTCCCGCCTTGACTCCGAGGGTGCCTACGGCTCTCTTGACTAAGAGTTTGAGAATATCCTTCAGAGACAATGAAGAGAGGATCGTTTGACTAAGCCCGAAAAAGGTTCGAAAGTATTTAATGGTTTTATGTGCTACCATCGACTCTCCGACTCCTTGTGACATTGAGAAGAATTTGATGAGAATTCATTTTTGCTGCAAATTATACGGGAGGTGGCTACGTGTGTCAATGAAAAGCAGTGACCACGAGTTCCCTTAAACTAAATGTTACTCACCGAGTGATTTAGGAGAGATCGGTAACTGATGATGCATGTTGCCGAATAACGATTCAAAAAAAGATAATGGGTCACCTCTTTACTTTTTCAAGGCAGAAAGTTCCTGATAGCTTTTTATGAGCCGGGCAGCTATTACACCTGCCAGCCGTCTCATAATAGTCAGACCTTCGGCGGGATGCCTTTGGAATATCCGCATCATCCGGTCAGCGTCAATCTTGATTACCTTGCTGTCCTTCATGCATTCCGCTGCAGCGGTGTACATTCTCGGCTCTACAAGTGAAGACCACCCTAAGACAGAACCCATCTTGTCCATGGGAAAGGAAAGGCGTTTTTCTCCCTGAAAGGTGAGGTTGATCTCCCCTTCTTCCAATATGTAGAGATAATCTGCAAAATTGCCTTCTTGAAACAATATATGTCCTGCCTTGTAACTTTCCTGTGTGATAAGTTCAGCGATCTCATCGATGATATGTGTAGGGATTCCCTGAAAAAGTTCCACTTCTTGGATAAACATGGCAATTATCTCCTTTCTTTAGTTTTTTATTTCTTTTCTTCCTTGAAGGTTTCCACGCCCGCGTCGATCGCTTTCTTCAGGCGAACTTCGGTGTCGCGATGTATTTCTTACTTCGTAGAATAACACTTTTGGGAACAATACTACACATAAAAAGGGCCAATCGCACCCTCTTATTAATAGACACTGACGCATGTTTGAAAACAATCGCTACTGTTATTGACTGCCGAGATTGCTCTTTTCCATCAGTGGATGTGGTTCGATGACCCGCATGAGAAGCACCGGCACAATGGCATGTGACACGACCTTTTCGGCAACGCTTCCGAGTATCCAGGCGATCTCGCCGCGCCCATGTGTTCGTGGCCGCTCCCGCCGCCGTTTACCGACCACGGAATCCGCAATCTTCCGATTACTACCGGTGCGTACAGGATCATTTTGAAGTCTTCCTCCAAGTTTATGAAGAACGGTTTGAACGGCAATATGG
>VGTB01000175.1 GCA_016874835.1 Deltaproteobacteria bacterium
ACCGCCCGATATGTCCCGGGGTGAGAAGTTCTTTTTCTCTCTTCAACTCAATAACCGGCGGATAAGGGGAAGCAGCTACTTTGTGTACCTCGCCATGAACAGGGGCTTTTCCGACAAGATCAGATTCATCGCCAGAACCTTTTTCCCTCCTGCCCGGATCCTCTTTCAGAGACGTGCTGCCAGAGGTTCGGCGCGGAAAAGGCCATATTACCTCATGCGTGTATGGGAAGTCTTTTCACATATCTTCAGATCCCTCTTCCCACATCGAGTAAAGATAACCAGATGATCCCCGACTAAAGCGGTAAACCTTTCATGGACACCATCCCGGCAAGCAAAAATATCCTGCTATATTACACCGCAGGGGGGAGCATGTTCCCCCTCATCCGCTGGAGAGAGTGCCTGATCGTGAAGAAAACCTCCGCGGAGGTCCTGCAACCGGGGGACGTGATCGTCTTTTGCGAGGAGAGGGAGCGTCCTGTTTGCCACCGCATCGTGAGAATCGAAAATCAGGGGGGAAGGCGATTGTTCCACACCAAAGGCGACCGGAACGATGAGGAGGATGCACCGGTGCCGGAAGAAAAAATAATCGGCAAGGTCATCGCCATAAGGAAAAAATACCGCCTCATTGAATGCTCTTCCCCGGAATGGTCATCCTATTCCAACCGCTATGACCATCTCCTGGCGCGCGGCATCTTCTCTCTCAAAACCGGAATAAAAAGAGTCATCGACTTTATCCGCGCCCGCCGGATGCAAGAAATGAAATGACCCGCATAAACAACCCCGCACAGAAGATCATCCTCTTTATTCCTCCGGCCTATGAAAGGGATATCCCTCCCCTGGGAACACCTGCCCTGATCGCTTTTCTCAAGGGAAAGGGATTCCCCGCGCAGCAGAGAGATCTGAATCTCCTTTACTTCGATTATATCAAAAACAGGCTTGAGACTTTGTTCTCAGAAGAATACCGCGACGAAAAAATCAAAAAAAAGGTTTACTACCACAGCGCCCTCCGCTACCAGAAAGCGAGGGGGAACGTTGCCTACTGGTTCGAGCACAATCCCGGCTCCAGCTTCGCTTTTACGGAAAAGATTCTTTCCTCGCCGGTTCTCTTCCGCTATCTTGCCGATGCGGAAGAAAATCCCTTCGTTTCCTTTTTTATCCGGAGGGTTCTCCCTCTGATTAAGAAAGGTTCATATCCGATCGTCGGTTTCTCCATCACGGCCCCTTCACAGGTCATCGCGACGTTTACCTTCTGCTCTCTTTTGAAAAGGGAACTCCCTCAGGTAAAAATCGTCATCGGCGGGCAATGGGTCTCCTTCTACAGGGAAGCGCTCCGGAAGAGACGGGACTTTCAGCGACTTTTCGACTTCATGATCTATTTCGAAGGGGAAACACCCCTGGCGAGTCTCTTACAAGCACTCAGGGATAATCAGCCGCTATTGAATGTACCGAACCTCATCTATCACGAGAACGGAAGATGGAAAGAAAGCAAAAAGAAATCCGATGAAGACATGAATCATCTCCCCCCACCTGATTTCAGCGGTTTACCCGTCAAAGAATACCTCAACTCGAAAGACGGGGTGAACCTCACCATAGAGACCTCCCGGGGGTGTTACTGGAACAAATGCATCTTCTGTATCGATCTGCCGTTGCCGAAACCTAAATACAGAGAGAAATCCCCCGGACTCGTCATCAGGGATATAAAGACACTCGTGAGCAGGTACGGTGTAAAGCACCTTTTCGTCTCCAACGCCACTTTTTCTCCCTGGCAGATGAGAGAGGTGTCAGAACTGATCCTGAGGGAAAAGATCAATATTTCCTGGTGGACCATGGCAAGGTTTGAAGATGATTTTGACAGAGAGACTATGACACTTGCCAAAGCAGCCGGATGTACCATGATCGGTTTCGGCCTGGAGTCCATCAATCAGAGGGTCCTCGACTTCATAAAAAAAGGAACAAGGAGAGAAGTTATCGAGAGGATCGTCAGAGACGCCCATGAGCTTAAATTGCCGGTTTACTTCCAGACGATGTTCGGCATTCCCTCCGAGCGCGTGGAAGAAGCCTTAGAGACAATTGAATTTCTCACGGCCACTCAGGAGCCCCGGGACGGTTCGCCCGCCTTTAACACGTACTATCTCATTCCCAAGAATGCGGTTTTCCTGAATCCCGAAAAATACGGAATTGAGATCATGCCTCATGAGCGGCTCCCCTTCCGCTATTTCTATCCCTTCCGGCACAAGGCGGGAAATATCAATCAGACGATGTCCGCCAAACTGGCCGGTCTCTATCACAGCCTGATCGCCAGGAGAAATGTATCCCCAATGCCCTCCGGGAGCATCATCGCCTGATTGACGCCCGCAACCGGAATGATGGGTTTGAGAGGCCTTGTCATTTCATGGAAAGAGTGATATTCAAACAGAAAATCTGCACGGAACGCATTGGATGAACCGACTGTGGGGAGGGGTGGTGTAACGGATTGGATACGCTGAAGAAACGCTATAGAAAAACTGATTCGATCATATCGAGAAAGAT
>VGTB01000176.1 GCA_016874835.1 Deltaproteobacteria bacterium
ACCCTGCCTGCCGCTCTCATACCGCGTGCCTCCTTTCCCCCGCCAGGGGCATTGCTTCATTGCCAATGATACACATTGAAAGAAATGTTCAGCACCATTGAATGAACCTTACAAAAAGATTCCCGGGGTGGATTATAGGCGTTGTTGAAAGCGGTGTGCCGGGTGGATCATCCTCTTTATGAGAGGTGACAAATGCGGTGAGGATGCCGGAGTGTTATGTATCCTCTTTAAAAAGGCTGGGCAGTGCGTTTCCGGCAGTGTCCCGGATTGTATCATTGTACAGGGGTGACATCTCATTTGGTTCGGGATTGATTTCGATACATCTGGCATTATGTTCCTTCGCGACCCGGGGGAAGCCTGCGGCAGGCCAGACCACACCGGAAGTGCCGATGCTGATAAAGAGATCGCACCGCCTTATGACGATCATTGCTTCATTTATCACGTCCTGGTTTAACATGTCGCCAAACCATATGATATCCGGTCGAAGCCACTTACCGCATTGGGTGCATCTGGTACTTTGGTACGTTTCGCTGATGTCTTCAAATATGCCGTGGGAATGGCATCTCATACGCCAGAGGCTGCCGTGTAACTCGATGACGTTGCGACTCCCTGCACGCTGGTGCATCCCGTCGATGTTTTGGGTGATCACGTATACCCCGGGGTGTTTTTTTTCTAACTCTGCGATGGTGAAATGGCCCGGGTGCGGCGTGCATGCGAGGACTGACTTTCTTCTCAGTTCGTGAAAGGTGAGCACTTTTTCCGGATTTCTCTCGAACGCCTGCTGGCAGGCGTATTCCTCCCAGTTGTACTGGCTCCAGACTCCGCCCCTGCCGCGGTATGTAGGGACGCCGCTTTCGGCGGACATGCCCGCCCCGGTGAAAAAAACGATACTCTTATAGTTGTCAGGTTGGATGGTCAGCATAATTCCCTCCTCAGTTGAGAAACCACTGGTGGATAAATGCACCGATCAGCCACGAGCCGAAGCCTGCGCTGAGGACGATGCCGATGGAGTACTCTTTCATGAAGCAAATGTAGGCAACCAGAAAAAACAGGATGCTGGGAATGATTCCCCAGAGCGCTGCCTTCGTGAAGTCCTCCATGAGTTTGAAATTACCAGGATTATCTGAATATATCCAGACTAAGATGATGACGCTCACCACGGGCATCGTCGCGATGAGGCCGCTCAGCGAAGGGAATTTACGGCCGATCTGGGTGCAGAGTATGATAACCGCGACGCTGACGATCAGTTTTGTAAAGAATTCCATAAAGTCTCCTGTTGCTTCATACCTCCGGATATTTGAAGATTGCATTCGGATTGATTGCGGAGTCTCGCGAACATGTGATGCAGTAATACACCGGCCAGACACAGCCGCATCCCGAGCCTATCAGCTCAAGATGAGAACAGTCCTGACAGAGGGAAACACCGCATCCCGGGCACTTTGTGAAAATGTTCGTGTTCTTACACGTTCCGCACATTATGATCGCTTCCGTTTGTCCATGTATTGGAGAGCATCATCTCATGAACGTCGTCTTTTCTTTTGCGTCCTTTCTCGGCGGCGGCGGGGATGCTGTTCCCGCCTTACCGAGACAGACGAGGGCGACGGGGTCCTTCGCCGGATCGAGATTGAGAGTTTTTCTTACGGCATCTTTTTCAAAAAGGGTGAACCAGAGACTCCCCAGCCCCATGGCGTGCGCGGAAAGGAGCATATTCTGAATCGCCGCAGCACATCCGTGCTGATACGTCCCTTCGGTTCCCGGGAGGAATTTATGGGCTCCCGTTTTTTCCGAATCCCCGATGACGGCGATTATGACCGGCGCTTCTACAAGAAAACCCATCTGGTAGCGGTCGATCCATTTCCATCCGCTTTTTTCGAAGAGAGTTTTTTTACACGCCGTCGATTCTTCATGAATCTTCTTTTTGATGTCCCCGTTGGTGATCACGATGAATTCCCAGGGCTGATTGTTTGCCGGAGACGGTGCCCATATCGCAGCTTCCAGAATTTTTTCGATTATCTCGTCGCTGACCGGCTCGGGCAAAAAATTCCGGCAGCTCCTTCTCTCCTTAATTGCGGTGAACATGTCCATGAATATTCTCCTTTGTGCATTGATGGCACTTCATGTATTTCGTTCAGTAATGCGTGGAATTTACCTTCTTGATGGAAATTCGGGATCCTGAAATCGGGCATCCGGGTTCTTTTGGAGATCGGATACACACGTCCGGCAGTAATACTGAGACCACGTACATCCATGCCCTGATTTCTTTTGTTCCTCGTGGAGACAGTTCCGGCAGAGCGGTATCCCACATCCTTCACAGTGCATCACTGCATTCGATCCTTTGCATGTTACGCAAGATGTAATATTTAGTGAGTTCAGATCAGGGGCCATTTATTTTTTTCAGATTTTTGGTTATCAGAACGCTTTGCGGTTGGGAGGTATCGTATAATTGTATGTTATAAATGACAAGAAAAAAGTAA
>VGTB01000177.1 GCA_016874835.1 Deltaproteobacteria bacterium
TCTTGAAAGTTCTTCTGTAATGATGGCGTTCCCCAAGAAGCCGGCCCCGGCCCCACCGTATTCCTCCGGGATCCATGCTCCGATGAGTCCGTTTTCGGCGGCCTTTTTCCGGACATCCGGGGTATACTTCTCCTCTCTGTCGCATTCATGGGACAGCGCGGAAAATTCCGCCTGGGCAAACTTGTACGCCATATCCTTCAACATCTTCAGTTCATCGGTCAATTCAAAGTCCATCTTAAACCCTCCTAACCGTACAGCTTTCTCAATTGAATCTTGTTGATTTTACCCACGCTCGTCTTGGGGATACCGTCCACGAACAGGTATTTGTCGGGGACGCCGTACTTCGGGATTTTGCCCTCATCGGCGAACTTCATCATGTAGTTCTTCAGATCATCCTGAGTAACCTTGTCTTTATACTCAGGCCGCAGCACCACAATCAGGAGGGGCCGCTCTCCCCATTTGGGATCGGGCATACCGATTGCCGCGGCTTCGAGGACGGCATCATGGAGACTGATCAGGTTTTCCAGTTCGAGGGAGGATATCCACTCCCCACCGGTCTTGATTACATCCTTGGTTCTGTCCGTGATCTGGATGTATCCTGCGGAATCGATATACGCCACATCTCCCGTGTAGAGCCATCCATCCTTCCAGAGATCCTTCGTTCTCTCGGGATCCTTAAAGTAACTATCCGTAAGCCACGGAGCCCTGAGAATCAGCTTTCCTATCTTCTTCCCCCAGGTCTTCGCAATCTCAAGGGTTTCATCGGAAGTCTCATATCCCCTGATGATCTCCAGCAGGCGCATGACGGGAACAGGGTTAAAGAAATGTGTGCCGATGAACCGGTCGGGTCTTTTTGTGACAGAAGCAAGTTCCGTAATGCTCAGACCCGATGTGTTGGAGAAAAAAAGACAGTCCCGGGAAACAACTTCTTCGAGTTCGACAAATATCCGCTTTTTGATATCCATGTCCTCGACAACGGCCTCCACAACCAGGTCTGCATCCGAGGCAGCCTCGCGAAGATCCAGAGCCGGCGTGATCCTTTTCAGAATCGCGTCCGCTTCCTCCCGGGTCTTCTTTCCTTTTTCCACATCGCGCGTGAGATTTCTTGTGATCGTGTTCATCCCGCCGTCGATAAACCGCTGCTCGATATCCCTCATTGCCACTCGGTAACCCGCCTGGGCGCATACCTGAGTGATGCCGCTTCCCATCAAACCCGCACCCAGGACACACACCTTCCTTATTTCCATAAGACCTCCTCCCGGCCTCTTATCCGGTAATAGAAGACATATTTTCCGACAAAGCCCTAATGCCTTGACGCCGCATGGACATGCCCCGTTCGGCAGAGCCGGGGTTCATTTTTTTCACAATCCCCGGCGGGATTTCATTGAGGCAGGAATGATTCGGACAATAACCTTAGGACACATTACCCGGCGCAAAATAGCAGAAGCGGAATGCACAGGTCAAGCAAAAACCGGAAGGAAAAACGCTTTGAAGGAAACTTCGATATATGAGAGTATGCATTTAATTCCCCTGCGCATACACGGAAAATCAGTAAGTCGGGAAGGCAGACGTGCATATCATCATCGACGGGTATAACCTGATCAGACAGTCGGATACGTTGCGGCGCTATGAAAAATACGGCCTCGAGAGAGGCCGCAAGGCGCTGATCCGCTTCCTCTCTGCGTACAGAAAACAGCGGGGGCACAAAATCACCGTCGTATTCGACGGCTGGGAAGGAGGCCCGGCGCTGGAGGAACGGGACCGTACGGAAGGTATTGATATTATCTATTCCCACAGGGGGGAGAAAGCGGATGATGTCATCAAACGGATGGTGCAAAAGGCGCCGGAAGAGATCCTCGTGGTCACATCGGATAGAAACATTGCCGACTTCGTCAATCGCAGAAGAGAAAAAACGGCAATAGCCTCCCGTGAATTTGAAGAGAAGATCACGGAAATAATTTCCCTGAGCCGCCCTTTCACAAAGGAGGGTGCGGAAGGATTCAGCGGGATTTCAGAGGAGGGTGGAAGCGAATTTCAGACCGATGAGGGGTATGAAAAGGACAGAGATGACGAAATACCTCACGAGGACGTGAAAAAGAAAGGGCCGTCACGGCGGTTCTCACGCAAGCAAAAGACGGCGATGGCGAGAATACAAAAACTCTGACATGCCCGCCTGTATTTCAATTCTGCTTCTCCATGCAGACACCCACCACAAAACGTTCCAGCAGTATTTCAGGGGTCCTTCCCGTTGACTTGAAGGCAATATCCATGGAGACGAGTTCTTCGAGGCACCGCAAAAGGGTCTCTTCGGAAAACCCGGCGGAATTTTTCAGGGCGTTATAT
>VGTB01000178.1 GCA_016874835.1 Deltaproteobacteria bacterium
TAGTAATGCTTGATCGTGTCGGCCAGTTTTTCACCATGCAGCTCGGTTTCCGGGATCATTGCCGCGGCTTCCTCTTTCACCAGGGTTTCGGCATTTTTTGTTTGATGATCGTTTACCGCGTAGGGAAACGGTATCAGCACGGATGCCTTTCCACTTGCGGTGATCTCGGCGAGAGAGGTGGCGCCGGCTCTGCATATGAGCAGATCTGCGCATCCATATGCATGGGCCATGTCCATAATGAAGGGGAGCACCTGTGCATCCATTCCGGAAGATTCGTAGCGTTTTGAAACATACTCGTAATCTCTCTCTCCTGTTTGATGGATCATTTTTAATTTTTCTTTGATCTCCGAAAGGAAGGGGAGGGCTTCCAGAACGGCCATGTTAATGCTGTGTGCGCCCTGGCTTCCACCGAATATGAGAAGTGTAAACTTGTCATTCTCCCTTTCCGGTTCCCGCTTCCTGCTGAAGAAGGAGCTTCTTATGGGATTCCCGGTTACCATGGTTTTTCCCCGGGGAAACCACTTTTGGGTTTCAGAGAAGGTTAAAAATATCCTGTCGACGAATTTTCCGAGAATTTTATTGGTGATTCCCGGCAGTGCGTTTTGTTCTGTAATGGCGGTTTTGATGCCCAGGATCGACGCCATGAGTACTGCCGGTCCCGATGCGTATCCCCCCACGCCTATTACGATATCGGGAGAGAAGTCGCGAATAACCAGATAGGACTGGAATAAACTCCCCGGTATTTTCAGGAGAGCCGTCATGGTCTCTACGATCCCCTTGCCTTTGATTCCTTCCACCTTCAGTGTGCGGAGGTTAAAACCTAACGTTTGCAGAATCGTTGTTTCCACTCCCCTTTCGGTTCCTATAAAAAGGATACGGTTGGTGCTGGCTCTTCTTGTGAATTCTTCTGCGATGGCGATTCCGGGAAAGAGATGTCCTCCCGTTCCTCCTCCTGCGATGATAATTCTCATGGTCCGTCCCCATATTCAGCTATGTTTCATGGGAAGAGATATTCAGGAGTATGCCCACTGCCGTGAGAGACATAATGAGCGAAGAACCGCCGTAACTGATGAAGGGAAGTGCCAGACCCTTGAGGGGGATTAAGCCCATTACGCCGGCAATATTGATAAATGTTTCCAAGGCGATCACCATCGTCAAACCCGCAGCCAGAAGAGTACTGAAGAGATCGGGAGCCTTAAATGAAATTAAAAATCCTCTCAGAATGAAGATACCGAAAAGGATGATGATAATGGCAACTCCCAGGAAACCGCTTTCTTCGGCAATAATAGACAGGATGAAGTCTGTATGCGGCTCGGGCAGATAAAAGAGTTTTTGCATTCCGTCCCCGATCCCTACGCCAAAAGTGCCGCCGGATCCGAATGAGAGCAGTGATTGGATGATCTGAAAGCCCGATTTTTGTGGGTCCTTCCAGGGGTCGAGAAAACTGATCAGTCTCTCCAGGCGATAACTCTTGTGGTAAATAAGAAAAATGCCCACAGGAGCGAACAGAGCCAGGAGTCCCGCAAGGTGCACTATCCTGCATCCTGAGAGGTAAAGCAACAGGATCATGATTGTGGTTATGATGACTGCAGTGCCGAAGTCCGGTTCCAGAACGATCAGGCCGACGATGAGCAGCGTCGTGGACAGGGGAATCAGGACGCCCTTTTTGAATTCCGTAACGACACTGATTTTCTTTGTCAGAAGGTGTGCCAGAAAAATTACCATCGAAACCTTCACCAGTTCAGTGACCTGGAATGAAAATATTCCCAGTCTTAGCCATCTCGTCGCTCCCCCTGCCCGGATTCCGACGTGGGGGATCAGGAGGAGGATCAGGAGGATCACCGAGAGAAAAAGGCCCGGATAGGCCCATTTCCTGAGATGCTGGTAGGGTATTTTCGTCACGAGAACCATGACCGCAAGGCCAAGAAGTACAAAGAAAAACTGTTTTTTCAGAAAATACTGAGCGTCGTTAAACCGCTTCATGGCAATAATGGAACTTGAGCTGTACACCATCACCGTGCCGATGGTGACGAGAATCAGTGTCACTAAAAGCAGTGTAACGTCCAGCTTCTTTTCAGCAGGGGGAGTTTTCAGGAAATTAGAGATTTTTGACCACATCTTTGAAAAACCTTCCCCGTTCCTTGTAGTCTGAAAATTCATCGAAACTTGCGCATCCCGGTGAGAGTAAAACGACATCCCCCGGCGACGAGATCCGGTATGCCGTTTCGATGGCCTCTTTGAGTGTTGCCACGTTTGAGGTGCTCACCAGTCCGCCGATCATGGTCTGG
>VGTB01000179.1 GCA_016874835.1 Deltaproteobacteria bacterium
CTTCACGGCTTGAATAATGCTCAAGCGTTTCCTCTTCAGGAGTCAGGCTGAAGTTCACACAGTTGCCGAGATCGCGGAGTCCTGTTGGAAGTCCATCATCATCAAACCTATCAAACTGTAGTATCCCCTTGCCTATGATGTAATTATCTGTGTCATGTGCCGTTGGCATTTTAAACCTCCTTCTAATTTTAAATATCCTTTGCCACCCCAACAAAAAGCCCGTCTCGCTCGTGCACGAGAACGGGCTTAATCATTGCTGGGTTTTATCCTTCCTGCGGGTAGCTCTCCCGAGAAAGGTTTTATTTTTTATCTGTCTAAGGGCTGTCTCTTTTCCTCATTATACTCCTTTCGCCGGATTATATGGATCTCCATATCTGTAAGCATATGTCACATCGAACCAGATGAATTTTCCCCCGATCAGTTCATTATCGGTGTAAAAATAATCCGATCCAGCGTATTTGATTCTCAATGACCAATATGCGACCTGGGTATTCGTGAACATCGTCTTGATGATCTCCGCCTCAAGAATATCCCCCTGATCCTCAATCGGCGTTGCGCCTGCAAGCGTCCAGATCATTAATTCGAGAGGAAAAGTAATTATTACAATTCGATTTCTTTCCTCCGGCGCATCCTTTCCAGGGTGCATACTCACAAACGGATATGCTGCCGTCTCCCTATCGATCGGCGTACTTGGCGTGCGATGGACGGTCTTTATGCCCGTTACCGTTTTCAATGCCGTCTCGATAGCTTTCAGCAATGATACCTTCACTGGATCAGACATTCCTTACTTCTCCCGCTATGGTTGCGCCTATCTTTTTCATGTCGCCGATCAATCTTGGCTCAGTCCAATCAATAATATCTTCAGGATGAACTCTGGCTGGGATCTTCACTGATTTTTTGAGAATGAAAAGGGGAACAATTCGTCCTTTTGTCAAACCGGCTTTGATTCCTCTTTGGATTATCTGTTTGCCGAAGAGGATGAGGTTCCCCTTTTTGCTTTTTCTTACAAAAGTTTCTCCCCACATACCGGATCTTGCCGAACCTTTCAATACGCCAGCTTTAGTCATTGACGGCGTAAAAAGAAATGGGCCCTGTATATTCTTTTTCATCTGAAGACCAACAAAAGGTATCGTTAGATAGTCCTTTCCTTTTGTCGGTTTTATTTCTGTGATTTTCCCTCTTGGTCCGATATGCGTCCCAGCGTATACCGTACCAAACTGTATTCCCCCCTCGATACTATCCTCCTTGATTATGGGGGTCATTGGTTTTGTGGAGGCCCTCAGATTGCCCGTCCTCACTCTGAGCCGTGTACTGGAGGTCCCGCCAGTGAGATGTTCTGATTTGGTATGATCCGCCATGAGTCTGCTGTTCCTTATGATGGCCTCTCTCAGTTGCGAGACAAAGACCTTCCCCGTCTTATCGATATTCTTCTGCGCTGTATCCATTCCCTTAATTTCTCCGTCCATTATAGAGTCATCCTCCTCCAGCGATCGAACTCGTCCTGGACATCGGGCAGCCACTCCTCAAGCGTCCACTTCTGAACCGAGCCGTCAGGAAAGGATACCGCCGTCAATCCGGGATCATTACGCCGTCTGAATTCGTAGGTTATCTGTTTCAGGAGCTTCCCCTGTAAGCCTTTAGGTAGGGCATTCTGAGCATATCCGCTATCATATCGCAATTTAATTATCTGCAAGCCAGCCGGAAATATTCCACTATTGAGCTTTATTACGCCTCGCTTGCCGTACACGGTGAAATACGAGCTATCAAGCTCATTTTCATCATTCCATTTCTTGTCGGTATCAATCCATATTCTCACATTTGAGAGATTGGCGCAATTGGCGAAGATCGTTCGTGATCCCCCGTCAACATATTCCACATGAGCGGTATGCTGCTCAAAATCCAGATCCATGTACTCTATGGCTTGAGCGCATACATCGTTAATGATCTCCTGTAATACAGTATTATACTGTGTGTCAAAGAGTGGGATCATAGTCTTTACTTTCGCCAACGATACCAACGCCGTGTCATCCATAATTCTGCGTTCCTCTCATCACTTCTTAGTGACCTCTTTTTTTATGATGGCTAAATCCGTTTTCATTTCAGAAGCCATTGACTTTAATAATTCTATTTCAATCTTGGCGTCTTTTTTATTTTCTTCAATCACTTTGAACTTCTCAGCCGTGAATCTGTCAAGGGCTTCTATATTAGAATTGAAATTAGATACAATCAAACTAAAAA
>VGTB01000180.1 GCA_016874835.1 Deltaproteobacteria bacterium
TGATCCCGCACCGAGGAGATCAAGGGTGAAGATGCCGGTACCACAGCCCGCATCAAGGATCAATTCCCCCGGACCAGGTTGTACACAGTCCAATATCAGTTCGCTCTCGTACTTTCTGACGAGTAACCCGAGAGGGGTTGTGAACCATTTATCATACTTATCAGGCCATTCATCGAAGATCTCTTCACTCTTTCTCATGGGATACAATATCTGCGTTTTCCCCCCGTTCCCTTGCCATGCCAATCGTCGAACACGCAGAGACGGGGCAAGTAAAACAATAACTCGGTTTCAATTACCACCATTTTCAGAGGGGGTCAAATTTGTTTCGTGTTGCCGTTCCGCTAATATATGTTGACAAAGAAGTTCTTCTCTTCTATCCTTCCTGCACGAGCAGGATTCGCATCATCCCCCATACTCAACGCATCATCGAGATGAACGCAAACAATTCCGGGAGGACATCCCCACAATTCACATCCCAACGATCGGCACAACATATGGACAGAGAGAAAAAGGTTCTGGTTATTGGTCATAAAAACCCCGATACTGATTCCATTGTCTCGGCTATCGCCTACGCGGAGCTCAAGCAGATAATGGGGTTTGCGAATTGTTTCGCTGCCCGGTGCGGGAACGTAAACCTCCAAACGGAGTACGTCCTGACGCGCTTCGAAGTGCCCCCACCCGAGTTCATCAACGATCTCATCCCCAAGGTAAAATACTACATGAGCCACATGCCTACGACTGTTCCCCGGGACATTCCCCTGTGGCATGCCCTGGAAACCCTGAACAAAGGGAACTTCAAGATGCTCCCCATAGTGGATGGTGAGGGGAGGCTGCAGTCCATACTCCATTTCAACGCCTTCGCCCAGAACATGCTCAAAAAAATCGACCCCAACCGAAAAGGCATCTTCCCCACCTCTGTGTCCCACATGGTGAAAACCCTCGGTGCTCAGCCCGTTGTGATCTTTGAGGAAGAGACGATCTTCCCGGCGCAGATAGTCGTAGCTGCCTACGAGTTCGACGCCTTCAAAGAACACCTTGATGCCATGTCCCTTCCCAATACCATCGTCCTTGTGGGTAACCGTCGCGATGTACATGAGTATGTCATCGAGAGGCAAGCCAGGGTTCTTGTAGTAACAGGTGGGAGCTCCGTCAGCCGGGAGCTGAAGAAGCGGGCCGAGGAAAAGAGCATTTCAATCCTGATCTCTCCCTACGACACCTCGACCACATCATGGCTCACCCTCTACTCATCTCCGGTTGTACACACAGGTGATACCGCCCTCAAGCCGCTCAGGGAAGACGATTATATAGGCACCATCAAAACGCAACTTATGGAGTCCGTGTCCCGCTCGCTGCCGGTCGTGGATCGCAACGATAAAGTCATCGGCATCCTCTCCCAGAGCGACCTGATGCGTGATCCCCACATCGAAATCATCATGGTTGATCACAATGAGAGATCCCAGGCCATCGACGGAATTGAACACTACCGGATACAGGAGATTATCGACCATCACCGGCTGGGGAACGACCACACAAATCACCCTATTATTTTCATCAATAAGCCCGTTGGTTCTACCTCGACAATCATCGCCACGCTATTCCAGGATTACCGGGTGCCCATGCGGAAAGAGATCGCCTCGATCCTTCTCGCAGGGATTCTCTCCGATACCCTGATCCTGCATTCGGCAACCACCACAGAGACAGACCGACACATGGCCGAATTCCTTTCATCTCTCACCGATCTGCCCATAGATATGTTCGGGAAAAACATCATGGAGGCATCCTCGCTCGTGGCCCGCGAGCCCGTGGATTACATCCTCTCGCTGGACATGAAACGATTCGGCGAGGGCAAGTTCGCCTTCACTGTGAGCCAGGTGGAGGTAGTGACATTCAAGGAGATTATGGACCGCAAGGATGATATCTTAGAGGGACTGGAGCGCCTCCAGGGCAGGACGGGCAGCCTCTTCAGCGCGCTCATGGTTACAGACATCACGGAACTTGACAGCATTCTCTTCATTAAGGGGGACCGGTTTTTTATAAGTCACATCCGATACCCGAAGATGGACGAACACGTGTATCTTTTGAAGGGAATCCTTTCGCGGAAGAAACAGCTCATACCGATCCTCACGGAAATAATACGCAACAGTCAGTGAAATATTCTGCGTAAAGGGCAGAGCAGGTTACTGCATCTTTCCGGAGGGCGTCTTGCATTATCTGGAAACGGATATGGAAAA
>VGTB01000181.1 GCA_016874835.1 Deltaproteobacteria bacterium
AAGAGCCGTCATCCTCACGGGAGAGGGAAAATTTTTTTCGTTCGGTTTTGATATTCCTGAATTTCTGGATTACCCGAAAGATTCTTTTATCCGTTATCTCACTAAATTTACCGATTTCTATACCTACCTGTTTATGTATCCCAAGCCGGTTATTGCCGCCCTCAATGGCCACACTATTGCCGGGGGGTGTATGATTGCCATTGCATGCGATTACAGAATCATGGTTACAGGAAAGGCAAGGATTGCCCTCAATGAAATCAACTTTGGTTCTTCTGTGTTTGCCGGGAGTGTGGACATATTAAGGTTGTTGCTGGAACAGAGGAAGGCCGATACGATGGTATGCACAGGGGCCATGTATCTGGCTGAAGAAGCATACCAGATGGGGCTGATCGATCGGATCTCGCCGGAGGGAGATATTGAATCTGAAGCGAGAAGGATCGCTGCGGAGTATGCTGCAAAGGATGCAGTAGCTTTCGGAAGCATCAAAAAACTTCTGAGGGGCCCTGCGGCGGAACAAATCATGAAGAGGGAAAAAGACTCCATTTCGGAATTTATAGATATCTGGTATTCGGAAAGCACCTGGAAGAACCTGCAGGAGAAGAAGATCTATACATAGGGGGTACTTTGTTCTCCGCCGGTGTCGGACACGCACTTCTCTCGGAATAAAAGGTTGACCGCATATCCCGTGAATGTTACAGGTAGTGAACGAGGAGTGTCCGGATGTCAATTACAGCGGGTCAAATGATAAGAATGTAATGCAGAAACTTTTTCTCTTTGATTTTGACGGTGTTCTGGTTGATTCACTGAACGTGTATGAACGCAGGGTGAAACTGTGCCTCGAGAGAATCGGGAAACCGGTTGTCAACACGAGGGCGGATTTTCTGGAATTGTTTGAAGACAATTTCTACGAGGCCATTGTGAAAAAAGGAATTGATCTTGCGGAATTCATGAACGCGTCAAAATCCATTCCGACGCAGGATGATTATGATCAGATGGGTGTGTTTACGCCGCTGTTGCCAGTTCTTTCGGAGCTTCAGAAGAATAACATCCTTGCGGTCATTTCCTCCAATGTATCCAGGGTCATTCACGTGGTGCTCTCACGGCATGGATTTGACGGATGCTTCAAGGAAGTATTGGGGGCGGACTTCGGTTACAGCAAAAGAGATAAAATCTTTCGTGCCATGAACGGGTTTCACGTGGAGAGGGAAAACACCTACTACGTCGGGGATACCACCGGGGATATCAGGGAAGCCCGCATGGCCGGCGTGAGAACGGTCGCCGTGACCTGGGGATGGCATTCCCGGGAGAGACTGGAGACGGTCAGTCCGGATTATCTCATTGAGACACCTGAAGGGTTGTTGAGTATTTAAGGAGAGATATCCTGAAGCCAGTAGCCGTCGTGGAATATCTGGTTGTTCATTTGAAAATGCACGGGGGATGAGAAGAGTGGTCCGTCGATTACCATCGTATGGTATTCCCCTCTTTCCCCGGAGGCATCTGCCCCGTGTGCTTCAATTTCTTTTATCACTTCCGGGTCGAGCGTCCTTCCCAGGAATTCCCTGTCCAGTACTCCGTCCTTGATCGAGATGATCACTGCCCTGAATCCTAGCCCGATGAATTCGTCCAGGATGTCACGTCGTGCTTTTCTCCACAGGGGGTGATAGGCCTCGATATGAGCGGCAGCACAAACGCGCTCGCACCATTCGCGATGTTCATCAAGGTCGATGTCACCGAAGGCGGCAGAACGGATTCCCTGTGTGTGAAAATCATGGAGGGCGGAAAGAAAGGTGGTTTCATAATTCGCCCACGATGCGGAGCGCGTGACGAGAGAAATACCCAATGCCTCCGCCTGACTCCAGAAAAGAGATGCGGGAATGCTATGAGACATTGATCTCAAACCGTCTTCCCTCAACATGGTGAGGAGGAATCGGGGGATTCCTCCGGCCCGGATACCGTGATAGAGCGCCAGGCACGAGTCTTTCCCCCCGCTCCAGGAACAGATGAAAGGATGCCCGTCGATTGATTTCATGTATTATTACTCAGCGGCAATGTCACAGGTCGTAGAGCGTTTCATCAACCCGCGGTCTGGGTCTTTTCTTTCCTTTTTTGGTTTTTTCCCCGAAAAGAAAAGGATCTTCTCCCTC
>VGTB01000182.1 GCA_016874835.1 Deltaproteobacteria bacterium
AACTGATGGCGGAATTCATCTTTGATTTCGTCTTTGAACGTCGTCATCAACTTCTCTAACTTATCGGTGTCTGTGTTCGTCATAATCGAACTCCTTCAAAATAAAGTCTGTTGCGTCTGTTGCGTCAATTGATAAGGAAATAGGGCGCTGTCCCTAGTTTTCCTATTTTTTGTGCCAGGTCCAGGCGGTGCGGATCAGAGTTGTGAGGTCGTGATACCGGGGCTTCCAGTGTAATGTGTTCATTGCCTTCTCTGCGCTGCCGATAAGCACTGGAGGGTCTCCGTCTCTCCTTTCCCACGGTGTGGCTTTGATGTCTTTCCCGGTGATCCGTCGTGCCGTTTCAATGACTTCCCTGACGGAAAACCCGTTTCCGTTGCCGAGATTGAACGAATCGCTGCTGCCTCCGTTGGTGAGATACTGCAACGCCAGGAGATGGGCATGCGCCAGGTCCGTGACATGGATATAGTCCCTGATGCAGGTTCCGTCCGCAGTCTCGTAATCGGTGCCGAAGATCTTTACATCCTCCTTCCTCCCGGAAGCGGCGTCCAGCACCAAGGGGATCAGGTGGGTCTCCGGGTCGTGTCGTTCCCCGATTTCCGCATCGGGATCGGCCCCGGCGGCGTTGAAGTAACGGAGATTGACGTGTCTGATGCCGTAGGCCTTTTCGTAATCCTGCAGGATGTCTTCCACCGTGCGCTTGCATCTGCCGTATGGGTTGATAGGACGCAGCGGATGATTCTCGGGAATGGGTATGATCTCGGGGATGCCATAGACGACGCATGAGGAGGAGAAAATGAGGGTGCTCACATGGAATTCCCGCATGACATCCAGGAGATTCAGGGTATTGACGACGTTGTTCCGGTAGTATTTCGCCGGGTCAGTGACGGATTCTCCCACATAGGCGACGCCGCCGAAGTGCATGACCGCCTCGATGGGGTATGTGTGGAAACAGTGTCTGATCTGCTCCCTGTCGGCGAGATCGCCGGGGAAGAATTCACCCCATTTCACGAACTCCCGGTGTCCGGTGGAGAGGTTGTCAAAGACGACCGTTTTGTAACCGTTTTGGTTCAGGAGCTTGTTGGCGTGGGCACCGACATAGCCGGCGCCGCCGGTGATGAGGATCATGGTGTCAGGTCTTTCTGCTGGTAGTCAAGGTCTTCGAAATGGGATATTTTCACGGTCTGTTGCGTTTGTTGCGTCTATTGCGTCATCGCGTCATAGCGTCCATCGTGTTCGTTATGCCGTAATGGTATGAGGAGTGAAGGCGGAACTGGGCTACTTGGCGTCTCTTAATTTGAATGCTTCCAGAAAGGCCTTGATTTGTTTTACAAACTCTTCGATGTCGTTGAGATTCTCGCTGATGATTTTGTAAAGCTCCTCGTTGCTTATCTCATGATACAGGTGGGTCATCCGGTTACGGTACCCGGCCATGAGCACCAGTTTTTCAGCGAGATCACGAGTTATAATTCCCTTCTCGCCGAGGCTTTTCGCGATCTCTTTGTACTCGACAAGCCCTTTGCCGGCGGTTCTTGCACTTATATGCCTTGCAATGTCAAACAGAGCCTCGAGACAACGCCTCAAATAGCTTTCAGCGACAGCGGGTTTGTCTTCTTTGAAAAAACTTTCCCGTGACAACTCGCGCAGGTTCTTCAATTTAGCGAGCGCAAGATTAATGAAACCAAGTCTATCTTCTATCAGCTTTGTATTCAAAGTCGAAATAACCATGGTCGATTGCCTCGAACAGATCTTTTTCGTTGCGCCTGAATACTTCCATCTCATCCGCCGAAAACATCATGACCCGTTCCTCATATTCTTCCCGGAAATTTTCATCCGATGCGTAGATGCATATCCCTTTTATCGCCTCAAGCTGAATAAGGTGATCCACTTCATGAAGAAAGAGCAGGTCCACTTTGAAAGGTGAAACGAGCGACTGAAAGTCCAGACTTATGCGGGCATAAGTCTTTAAAGCATCTTCCGGACGCTCTTCAAACAGTACGGCAAAGTCTATATCGGCCTCAGGATCGGACGGGGTAAGGTTTTTCTCATCGAGAAATTGCTTTCCC
>VGTB01000183.1 GCA_016874835.1 Deltaproteobacteria bacterium
CGCTCTTCCGCCCTCTTCACTTCAGTTGTGTTCCCTTTTTTCAAAAGAATCCTTTTTTCAAGGCGCAGATAGGACTTCCGGCGCTCCTCGCATCTCTTTTTCAGATAATCAAGATTCGTCTTTTCATAACGCCGTGAGAGCCGGACGAGTCTTGTCAGCAAATCGACATCGTCCATACCGAGCTGGAGAGCCTCTTTATAGCTTGTCAGCGCGGCCTGCGGCTGCCCTGTTTTTTCCAGTATCTTCCCGGTGAGATACCGCGAGAAGTCCTGCATGGGCTCCAGGCGCTCGAACTTCGCGATTAAATCTTTGGCCTTTGCATAATTTTTCAAACGATACTCGGCTTCAGCGAGGCCGGCAAGGCTCTCTTTGTGTTCCGGTTTCATCCTCAGTGCCGCCGAGAAATAATCTCCCGCTTCCCGATATTTTTTTCTGGCCAATCGGATATACCCCAGCCCGGATAAGGCATTGCCATCATCTCCATTTACCAGAA
The DNA here is from genome assembly GCA_016874835.1 of Deltaproteobacteria bacterium. Lineage (GTDB taxonomy): Bacteria > Desulfobacterota > Syntrophia > Syntrophales > UBA2185 > VGTB01. The sequence continues at coordinate 494 of VGTB01000183.1, forward strand.
GCATCCCCTGCCATTCCTTTTCCGCCCGCCGGTAGTTCCCAGCCCGAAGATAGAGAGGCCCGTAAGTGTTGTCGGGAACATTGTAGGCGGGATTGAGTTTCAGGGCTTCCCGGTAACACGTTTTGGCCGATCCGAAGTCTTTTCCGTCAAAGGCCTCACGAAATTTGCGGAAATACTCTCCGGCAGTCAAGCGTGCTTTCAACCCCTGTTCCCTGTAACCCAGGGCCGCGGCAAGTTCGTCCGCGATGGTCTTAAAGATCATGGGAACAAAGCCGCCATTGACCGAATGTGCAATGGTGGTGAAGCGGGGATCGGCGATCTTCCTCCGTATGGCTCCGATGAATTCATCCGTTTCCATCCAGACTTTGCGACGGGCGATCTGCACTGCAGGGTCGGCATTTTTCAGGGAATCGACGGTGAAAAAATCGGTATCGATATCTAAGAGAACCGGGCCATCTACAGCGGGAAGCGTATCCATGACGACGATATAGAAAGGCCTGCCATAGAGCCTGGTCTCTGTAAAACCGGGCTTGAAGGATGGAAATGCACCCGGCGAACAGGGATCTTCTTTTCTCAGGCTTTCGAGGATCCTTTTCATGATCCCCCGGCATCTTCTGAATTCACCGATGTCTCCCGGGATTACCCAGTAGAATTCCTTGATGATCCCGTCCCGCATGGCCGGATAGATATAATTCCCCATATCGGTAAGTGCCTCTTCCCTGAATTTCTTCCTTCGAAATAATATGGCCTTTTCGAGCTGGGACTTAATCTCGGCCAGGTTCCTCGCCTCATCAAGGATCAGGCGGACATCTTTTACCTCCGGGAATGCGAAGTCCAGATGGGCATCGAAATGGATGAGGGTCATATTCCGAACCCCCTGTTCTTTCCACGCGTGATACGCCTCGTCGTGATTTTCGATCAGGAGAATGTTCTGCGGACGACTTCTCTTCAAATCTTGATACCCTTTAATGACAGGCGTTGGAATTGAGAGCTTTGAAAAACTCCCGATTTGTCATTTCGACCGAAGGGAAAAATCTTTAACGACCAGTAATAATTAAGATTTCTCGTCGCTTATGCTCCTCGAAATGACATTGTACAAAGGTCACTAATTTTATGAAGGACTTGGTATGAAGATGGCTCAAGGAGGGAATTCTTCTTCTTTCACCCCTCCGGTAATTGACAGGACGGGGTTTTCCACCAGACTGACGATCCTGTCTTCCGTGATGCGATTCCCGTGGCCATCAAAGAGGAGGCTGATGACCGGCTTCAACGGCTGGTCCGCATTCGTGGCAATGACCCGGCCAATCGCCTTGTTGTTCAGCCTCACATAGCTCCCCAGGGGATACAGAGAGATCTCCTCAAGAAACACCTTGAGCACCCGGGGGGGAAACAGCAGATTCCTCGTCTCCACCAGCTCCCGCACCGAAACAAATTGCACAATGGCCTTCCGGTGCGGACGGTCGTGGGTCATGGCTTCATACGCATCGCATATCCCGATGATCCGGGCATACTCATCAAT
>VGTB01000184.1 GCA_016874835.1 Deltaproteobacteria bacterium
CGATTGTTCCCTCGATGAGTTCGCCCAGGTTATGGGGCGGGATGTTGGTAGCCACACCCACGGCAATTCCGGAAGACCCGTTCAGGAGAAGCGCGGGAATCCGTGCGGGCAGCACCGTTGGTTCCTGCATGGAGGCGTCGTAATTGGGAACAAAATCAACTGTTTCCTTTTCCAGATCAGCAAGCATCTCTTCGGATAGACGAGCCATCCGAATCTCGGTGTAGCGCATTGCGGCAGGGGGATCTCCGTCGACGCTTCCGAAGTTGCCCTGCCCGTCAATCAGAGGGTAGCGCATGGAGAAGTCCTGGGCCAACCGGACGATTGAATCATAAGCGGCGGCGTCGCCGTGGGGATGGTACTTACCGATGATATCCCCGACGATCCGGGCGGATTTCTTATAGGCCTTGTTCCAGACATTTCCCATCTCCCACATGGCGTAGAGCACCCGGCGGTGAACCGGCTTCATGCCGTCCCGGATGTCCGGTATGGCGCGGCCGATAATCACGCTCATGGCGTAATCCATGTAGGATTTTTTCATCTCGTCTTCGATATTGATGGGAATATTCTTCTGGTAAAGCTGCTCCATATTTTTCATACCCTCGTCATGGAATTTTTCTTCCCAAAAGCGCTGTAATATCAATCACTAACGCAGCAGGCATTTTGCATGGAAGTATACCATTTTTTGCCCGATAAGTCGCCTTATTTTTATCGTTATCCGGATTAGAATAATACTGCCTTCTGTTCACCCGCACGATGGATTTCACACACAGTAATTCACGCGGGCATGACAAAAAGGAGATTTACTAACACAGACCCTCACACATCCAGATTCGATGCGTAGAGGGCGTTTTTGTAGATGAATTCTTTGCGGGGTTCCACATGGTCGCCCATGAGGGTGGTGAAGATTTCATCGGCAACGACAAAGTCTTCCACCTTGACCTGGAGGAGGGTTCTCTTTTCGGGATTCATGGTGGTCTCCCATAACTGCTCGGGATTCATCTCGCCGAGACCCTTGTAACGCTGTATTGAAAGACCCTTGCGTCCCATGGCCATCACGTAATCCACCAAGGCCGTCATGCTCGCGAGCTCCTTACGTCCCTTTTCCTCGTCGTCCGTGACCGCGGTGTAAGGCGCCTCCCCCAGGATGCTCACCTGGTTGAGCAGCTCCTTGATTTCTATAAACCTCGGTGACTTGAAGATCTCCCGGTCAAGGACTGTGGTGAATATCTGCCCCTTCATCCGGTAATCGAAAATGAGTTTGTGACTGCTGTGTTCCGGGTCGGGCTCCGCGCTATAGCTCTCGAGTCTGTCACCGATCGCCATCCTTGTCCGCTTCGCAACTTTCAGAAGTGCCCCCTCATGAGCGAAATCTTTCTGGGAAAAGGCCGGATCGCCGGCCAGGATGCGCATGACCGTTTTGTTCTTGTCTTCTTTTTCAAAACGGTCCAACACCGTTTCTATCCTCATCACCTTCTTGATGAGGACGAGAAGGCGGTTGCCGGTGATACTGTTCCCGTTGCCGGTAATGAGGGAGATTTTGTTGACTCCGTTTTCCAGGATGTAGTGCGTCATCTCCTCTTCGTTATGGATGTAGAGTTCCTTCTTCCGGTCCGTGACTTTAAAGAGGGGAGGCTGGGCGATGTAAAGGTATCCTCTTTCGATCAGCTCCTTCATCTGCCGGAAAAAGAAGGTGAGCAGCAGTGTCCGGATATGCAGGCCGTCCACATCGGCATCGGTCATGATGATGACCTTGTGATACCGGAGCTTGCTGACATCGAAATCTCCTTCTTCCCGTCCGATACCGGCACCCAGGGCCGTGACGATGACCTTGATCTCTTCATTCTGCAGCACCTTGTCGAAGCGGGCTTTTTCCACGTTGAGGACCTTGCCGCGAAGGGGCAGAATGGCCTGGTTCCGCCGGTCCCGTCCCTGTTTGGCACTATTATGCACAAACACCCCCGTAGCGAGTGCGAA
>VGTB01000185.1 GCA_016874835.1 Deltaproteobacteria bacterium
CACTTCCCTGGGATTATCATAGAGAATGGGCATTCCCGTCTTGATGCCCGGCTCAACGATGATGGGCTTGACATCAAAGTACTTTCTGCAGAGGGGTTCCAATATGTTCAGCATGGGCGGGACAACGCATGAAATGATGATCGCCTTGATAGCTTTCGGTTTGACCTTGCTGTTTTTATAAAGATTGTAGATAAGCATTCCATACTCATCGACGGTATGATCCACGACCGTTCGTATTCTCCAGTCATGAATGAGCTCATCATCTTCATAGAGACCCAGCACCGTATTTGTATTTCCCACATCAATAACCAATAACATGGTTCAACCCCTTATGATCGACGCATCGCCTGCCATTATTCTCCGTACATGATTGCTCTCATCGCGGAGAAGGAGGGCACCATGCGCGTCAATGCCGATTACATTCCCCGCCTGAACAGCCTCATTGAACCTCACCTTGATATATTTACCCACGATGTCGGCGTATTCAAGCCACCTGTCCTTTATGGGTTCAAAACCCTCTCTGAGCAGCATAAAGTACCGATGTTCAAACTTTTCATACAAATTTACCGTGAAATCAAGACGTGATATTTCGGTTCCCGCTTCCTCTCTCAGGGATGTGGCAACATCCCGGAATGCTTCGTCGAACTCTTCCTTCTTCATGTTTACGTTAATACCGATCCCTGCAATAATGAACTCCACACCCTGGTCAACAGAGGCTTTCATTTCAGTGAGAATTCCGCACACCTTTTTCCCCCTGATCATCACATCATTGGGCCACTTGAGCTCCACCTTCCCGGGACAGAATTGAGCGATAAGCTCCGCCATAACCACACCCGCCATAAGGGTGATCTGTGGGGCGACGGAGGGACTCATTGCAGGTCTTAACACAAGGGAAGTATACAGATTGCAACCGGGAGGAGATTGCCATCTCCTGCTGAGCCGGCCTTTGCCTTCCTTCTGATGATCCGCGATGACGGCAGTTCCCTCAGCAGCACCACTGGAGGCAAGTCCGAAGGCCACATCGTTCGTAGAGTCGACCTCCCGGAAAAAGTAAACAGGAGAACCTATTTTCTTCCCCGAGAGACACCTCGCTAATGATTGTTCATCAAAATTCATAAGAAAATGTGCCTCACGGCCTGCTGCCCTTGCCGGGGACGGGCGCGATACCGGAGATGTGCTTACCTTACTTTTAAAGAAATATCCGCTGCCGGCACGGAATGGGTAAGCATGCCGATGGAAATGAAATCGACCCCCGTCTCGGCTATCTGACGGACATTCGCGAGTGTCACGTTGCCGGATGCCTCTAAAGGAACCCTGCCGTTCACGAGTGAAACGGCCTTTCTCATGTCTTCCACAGACATGTTATCCAGCATGATCACATCCGCGCCGGAACGAAGCGCCTCTCTCACCTCTTTCAGGTTCTTGGCTTCCACCTCCACCTTAAGCGTGTGGGAAATACGACGTCGAACCCTTTCCAGGGCACGGGATATGCCACCGGCCGCAGCAATATGATTGTCCTTAATGAGGACTCCGTCATACAGGCCGAAGCGGTGATTGTGGCCTCCGCCCACCGTCACCGCGTATTTATCCAGGAATCTGAGTCCCGGAACTGTCTTCCGCGTATCCAGAATCTTCGCCCCGGTTCCTCTGACTGCTTCGACATACTGCCTTGTAAACGTCGCTATTCCGCACATCCTCTGAAGGAAATTCAGAGCCACCCTTTCCGCAGTCAATATCTTCCCGAGATTGCCCGACACCTCCGCGAGGGACGTCCCTCTCATCACGAGGCGACCATCCTCACTACAACCGGAAAACTGCATTCTCTTATCGACAAAAAGAAACACCTCTTTGAATACATCCATACCGGCTACAATGATTTCCGACTTTGCCACCGCCCT
>VGTB01000186.1 GCA_016874835.1 Deltaproteobacteria bacterium
TCTTTTTTGCGCACGCGCGTTCTCCTCCTCTGAATCATCATACGAAGAGAAGAGAGCCTTATCCCCGCTTTGGCTTTCCACTCCCTCATTGTGGCTTGCCACCTTGTGATAGAGGGATTCCAATTCCTGCTCAAGATCGGCTCTGTCCGTTTTCTCATCAGCCATGGCACGACCGAAACTATTGATATTCCTCCTAAATCAGTCACCTTCTTCGAATCTTTTAATGTAACCGCTTACAATAATATGTTCATCAACCTGAATATACCGGGCATATGATTTCAAAAAACCTTTCAGATACACCATAGGCGGGAGCAGTTCGATCCTGTCTTCTTCGATAGCCTGAAGCACTCCGATTCTCACGTTTGTCTCCTCAGCAATACTCTCGAGAGTTACTCCCAATTCCAGCCTTATCCTTTTTAAATCCTCACCCCTGAGAGTCTCCCGCGTCAGAATCTCCTGAATCAATGGACTTTGCGAGACCCTATCCGTTAAATTCTCAGACGCATTTCTCCGCCGGAACATATCAGTACGGCTTTTCTTGAAACGGTAAATCGGAATCGGCTCTTTTGTCCTGTCGCGATATTGATTTCCCTCCTCCAGTATCCCGAGTTCTATCAACCTGCGATCATATTCTGCCCGGGACGCGGGGTTCATCAGGGTGAGGTATGCCTCTTCCAGGCGGGATATAATTTCCCCTCTCTCCTCCTTCGAAAAGAAAGAATAACTCGAAATGGAATTGTCCGTGTAGAGCTCAAGAGATTCCTTATATGCCCGGCGGATCTCCAATGGCAATGCGTCAGGAGATATTTCCAGCAGCTCGTAGTAATTTTGTTCCTTGAACGATTTTACGGAACTTTGCTTCATCCCCTCATCCCCCGGGAACCATTAATCACCAGCACTTTGCAACGCTGAATGTGCCTCTCTAAGTGACAGAAGGTTTTTGCAACACTCCCTGAGATCAAAGGCAGCCTGAGTATATGGATAAAGATCGAGAAAAGGAATATTCCTGCAGACGGCACTATGGACATTGTCGTCAAAGCTCACATTTCCGATGAAATCCATCTTCAGGAAAAGGTGCCTTTCAATGATTTTGCAGATCAACGCTCCGATCTGAGGATCGTCCTGTTTTCTTAATTGGTTGAGCACCAATTTGAAACGAAACTCCCCCAGTTTCCGTTCAAGCATTGCCCCGCTGTCAGGATTCATCTCCTTCACAGTACGGAGAAGGAAATCCGGGTTACTCACGTTGGCTCTGCTGTGTTGCTTTTGCGCTTCTTCCACCAGCATTCTGAACTCATGCGCCTTGAACAACTGACGAACCTTCCGAAAATACACAGAACGCACGAGACGATAGATATTCTCAACGGACGTTGGCTCAGGTGTGGTCACAAAAATGCCGTGAGATGAAATCATAAAAAAATCAATCGTGTTGAAAGAGGTTCCCGCGCCTAAATCCAGGAGAACATACTCATAAGGCAGCTTCGCGATATTTCTCAATATTCTCATCTTCTGCTCATGAGCAAGGTTTGCGATATCCAGGTTATTCATTGCACCGCTGATGAAATAAAGATGAGAAACCGATGTGGGTACAATCGTTTCCTGAAGACTCTCTACCCTTTTGTTGACAAAATCGGAAATGCTTCTCTCGGGATGGGGGATACCAAGGATGGTGTGGAGATTCGCCGTGCCAAAATCGACATCGATCAGGAGAGTGGTATATCCCTGCTTAGCAAGCAGAATACCGAGACTTCCGGTAATAAAAGTTTTCCCGGAACCCCCTTTTCCACCTCCGATGGGCAATATATGCGACACAGGACCTGCCAACACGTAATGACCACGTTGATTGAGATGAACAGCACCCCTACTTCTCTCCGGGGGAAGCATATAGCATGTAA
>VGTB01000187.1 GCA_016874835.1 Deltaproteobacteria bacterium
GATCCCTTACATCAAGCAGCCTGCGCTGGTGTTAAACCTTGTTGGAGATGAGAGCAGGGATGGCTTCCTGACCGCTTCGGAGATCTTCGGCATGAACCTGAATGCGTCTGTTGTGGGGCTGTCCGCATGCAAGACAGGGCTAGGGGTTCAGACGGCGGGTGAAGGCGTGGTAGGCCTCTCCCGTGCCTTCATGTACGCGGGGACGGACAGCGTGCTGGTGAGCCTGTGGAGCGTTGCCGATGAATCCACCTATAAGCTCATGGTCAAATTCTTTGAAGGGATCAAGGCGGGCAGGGATAAGATCACGGCGCTGAAGGAAGCAAAGGAATATCTGCGCGCGAACGGATATGAGAACCCCTTCTTCTGGGCGCCCTTTATTCTTATTGGAGAGGCGAACTGAGAGATTAAATTCCTATTTGATTTCCAGTTCTACATCCTGAGTGCAAGGAATTTCCCTCATCCCTGCACCTTCAGCTCCCGCGGCTTCAGCATGGCATAACCGAACCGCATCTTATTTTCTAACTAAAAACCTAAATCCAGCAATGAGGGAAAAATAGCGGCAAATTATCCGTAATTGCGAGCACCAGAGGGGTGTGCGGCAACCTCGTCAGAACAGGAAGATCGCCGACTATTTACTATCACCGGAATTAATCGGACGCGGATTTGAAAAATGCAAGATTTACGTGGACTGCTTGACCCGGCGATTCACATGGGGGTTAAAGTTTCGCCTTCACGTCTTGCAATTTCAATGATGGCGTTGGCATTGTCCTCAAACAATTGACGTTCACCGCATACACAGTTTCAATTGTGGGCAATTATGATTTCCTTCTTATTCTTAATTTGCCAGGTTCGAGAATGATGAGATTTCTTTTGAAATCATCTTCTCTAAGGGTCGTAAAAGCTTTAAGTATCTGGCTATTTAATTCAGAAGGGGATATTTCGTTAGGGAAATGAGTGATAAATATTCCCGCATGACTGCCTACCGGGAAATGGAGAAGGTTCCCAAATCCCAGATCACCGGTCACTAATACGGCGTTATTTTCTTGAGCAAATGCAAATATCTCCTCGTCACTTTTACCTCTTAAACCATAATCACGTACATCTATGGTATTAAACCCATTGGCTTTTAACACCCGTGCGGTTGATCTTGGCATGTCTTCATCGATTACAAACTTGAGCATTCTATGCAATGGCCCTGACTTCTTCGCCTGATAGGTGTTTTGCAGCGTAATCCAATGCAGCTAAAATATCTTCTTTCGTTATGTCGTATTCGGTCATAACCTCATCATACGTCATGCCGCCAGCCAATTTTCCAATAACCAATTCCACTGGAACTCGAGTCCCTTTTATGACAGGCTTACCGAATCTAATCTTTTCATCAACTATTATTCTATGAGCAATTTCCATTTTATTGACTCCTGACAATTGTAAGTTTTGTACTTATTTAACACGTCGCCTTGGTAGAAGGCACTCACTGGAAAGGATATTTTTCATTCATTATACACTTTTTTGTCTTTTTCGTCCGACATTTTTTCCTCTTTTTTTTTCATCAAACTTCTCAATGATTTTATAGTGGTATTATTTGTTTTTTTCTTACCGCTGCACTTTAAGCTCCCGCGGCTTCAGCATGGCGTATCCGAACCGCATGACCGGGGTAGGGACGTTGTATTTCATGCCCAGGCGGACCGCCACCCCGATCATCGATTCCAGCTCGGAAGGCCTGCCCGATTCCACATCGCGCTGCATTGACGGCTTTATCCCCGCCTCGCTGCTGTCGATAAAGGCGAGTGTTTTCTCTTCCACATCTGCATCCAGGGTCACACCGCTCGCCTTCGCCAGTGTGGCCAC
>VGTB01000188.1 GCA_016874835.1 Deltaproteobacteria bacterium
TTGCATCGCCTGTCTGTGTATCAGTTCAGAGGCAATTTTATTTCTCACTTCCGGAAGCGGAACCGGTTTCCCTCCTTTTCCCCTGTAACTCTCTCTGTGACGCTCGTAGTAATCGGCGATCTCCGCTTCGAATATTTTTACGGAAGACGAAAAGTCTTTGCTGGAAAATGAGAGGTAGTTGACCTTGATCTGCTCCGGAACCCGGAATTCTTCCTCGTGCTGTTTCAGGTACGCCTCGAGCTCTCTCCTGTCAGGCCTGATCTTTTCCCGGAATCCCTTTATCGGCAGACGTATGTAGTTCGCATTGATTTTCTCATTCTGTATTCTGTACAGATCAAAGACATCCCTGTCCGACACCTTCACGGCACTCTGGATGATGTTCTCCAGTTTCATCATGGTTAACAGCTTCTTCTGGTTCACTTCGAAATCGGCCGGAGAAATCTTCCTGTAACGGAGCACCTGCTGGTAAATCCTTTCATCAAAAACGCCCCCCCTGTGAAAAGAGGGATTTGCGAGGATAGAAGCCCTGACCTCCTCCTCGGTGACCTGTATGTTGAACTCTTTGGCCTTGTGAAGAATCACGGCCTGACTGATAATGTTGTCATAGGCCTGTTGCTTCAGGTTGAGGGCCTTCAGCATGTCATCCGAAAGCTTGTCCCCGTAACGTTGCCGGTAGAAGTCGAGGAGGTTATGATACTCTCTCTGTAACTCCATATATGAAATGATTTGATCATCAAGAGAAGCGATCGTTTCGGCCCTGTCCCTCCCGCGGATTGAGCCGAAGTAAAAAATAAAAACAATGATGACCATCCCTATCAGGATTTTCACAAGCCAGTTTCTGGCATGTTTTCTCATAAGATCGAGCATGTCACTAACCTTCTACCCATGTGTAGCCTGCCGCAAAAGGTTGCGGGGATCGTGGAGAGGTTTATCCATAATATGTCCGCCCCTCCGCAGAGCACGTTTTGAGGTATCCGTTCGCTGCCGATCAAGGCCGGGAATTAGTAGTATAGACACCATTAAAATGCAACACCTTTTTGCTCCGGGAAGAGACCTGCGGCTCTGTCCCCCCTCGTTCAACGGGAAAGAGCGATTTTGCCCCGAATCAAAAAGTCATTGCTTAGGGGAAGGAAATACTGTATTAGAAATTCCTTGCAATCTGCGTTATTTTGTTATTATCGATATTTAGTAAATAAGGAGGACGAACCTTGCTATTTGATTTTATTCTCGGAAAATTTTCCAATGATCTTGCGATTGATTTAGGAACAGCAAATACGCTGGTATATATGAAGGGGAAAGGGATAGTACTCAACGAGCCCTCGGTTGTTGCTGTTCATAAAGACATGCGGGGAACAAAAAAGGTCCTGGCCGTCGGTTTGGAGGCCAAGAAGATGTTGGGTCGAACCCCTGGAAATATTGTTGCAATCAGGCCCATGAGAGACGGGGTGATCGCCGATTTCGACATCACGGAAACAATGCTCAGACACTTCATTCTCCGGGTTCACAATCGAAGGGCGCTCGTACGACCGCGAATTATCGTATCGATACCTTCCGGAATCACCCAGGTGGAAAAGAGGGCGGTCAGAGAAACTGTGGAGTCGGCAGGGGCGAGGGAAATTTATTTTATCGAAGAGCCCATGGCGGCGGCAATCGGAGCCGGTCTGCCCGTTATGGAGCCCACCAGTTCCATGGTGGTGGATATCGGCGGTGGAACCACGGAGGTGGCGGTGATATCACTTGCCGGTATCGTGTACTCCAAGTCTGTCCGGGTCGCGGGAGACAGAATGGACGAAGAAATCGTCCAGTATA
>VGTB01000189.1 GCA_016874835.1 Deltaproteobacteria bacterium
TGCCCGATTCCACATCGCGCTGCATTGACGGCTTTATCCCCGCCTCGCTGCTGTCGATAAAGGCGAGTGTTTTCTCTTCCACATCTGCATCCAGGGTCACACCGCTCGCCTTCGCCAGTGTGGCCACTTCGTGTATGGCTTCAACCAGCACGGCCCGCGCTTCCGGTACGGCCCGGTAATCGCCGAAAGTCATCCGCGTCAGACTCCCCCATGAGCATGACAGGGGCGATGAACACGAACTTCGCCCACAACACCTTCAGGATATTGTCGCTTATTTCGACGGTCATTCCGGCTTTCTGAAGTGCATCGTACACGGCCTGGAGCCGCGGTGTCGTGCGGCCGTCCAGCTCACCTAAGGCGATGCGGCGGAGATGCGCCCCTCGTGCGATAAACGTGACATCCTGGCCGGTTCTGGCGAGCAACCCCCCATAATATCCTCCGATACCCCCTGTACCCATGACGGCAAACTTTATATGCATTAAAAAGTAGCGGCATTATAATAATAGGTGTGAAATATCTGATTTAGCGCCTTTCTGATTGGCTCTTTATCCTGAAGAACGCTTATAACGGGGATGTTTTGAAATGGTATTGAGAGCCGATGCTATCCTTTTTTTGAGCACAGGATCGGCATTCCTGTAAAATTTGGCCGCGTTTTTGTGAAGAATGATATTATGCATTCTTCAAATCATCCCATGCCATGTACGCGTTTTTGCTCCCTGACTTCCAGTTTGCATCGGCTTCTCTGATCTGCTTCATCAGCTTCCGGTCTGCCATTATTTCAAGAGTTTCGCGCCATGCCTCCATATCTTCGGCAATGACCTCGTGGATAACGGCTCTTAGCTCATCTACTGTCAGATCGGATACTTTTCGCTTTATTGCTTTCATATGGCCTCTTTTTATCGCAAATAGGGTTAAATAAAATTTAGCTTGTTAAAATTCTTAACATTTTTAATGATTGTTTTCAATAGTATTGCGGAAGCATCACAAAAGTTTCCTTGACAGAAAATTACCGTACTCCATATACTTCAATATACCTCACCTTCCAGGAGAGACTCGACACGGAGGATTTGCATGGCGTATTCAGACAAGAAAAGTTGTGTGGTCGGCGATAGAGAAATCCTTCACGGCGAGTTCGCTTCCCTTACTGACAAATGCGTCATCTGCAACGACGGCAGTCTCATAGAAAACTATGACAACGTCTTTGGCGGCATTGCCGGTGCAGGTACCGGAGGTGTCTGGGAAGAAGACACGTTCTTTTGATCCAAATACCTCCCTGTTTCCTCTCCATCAAGGGGGAGGGATACAGGGAGGGAGCTATTTCCCTAATCCGCTAGAACAGGAGGCTCAGCTATTCCCCCACCGGGTAGAACAGGCGTCCCTCCTGTCCATAGAAGAGCAACCGAAGGGTACTCATAATGAAAGTCCTCATTTTTGGTGCGACCTGATTCGTCATCCGCTAATGACTCAATCAGCGATTCAGGTGGTGATAATTCCGGAAGCGACTCTTCATCGGATAGTGGAGGGTCTGACGATTAAGTCGAGCCGCTTCGGAGATCTTCGGCATGAACCTGAATGCGTCTGGTGCCCTTTATTCTTATTGGAGAGGCACACTAAAAAAATAGGGACAGAGCCCCTCCCCAGCCTCTGTTATTCAATAATCCTTGAATAAAAACATCCCTGATGGTATGTTATTCAACAAATCTTGAATA
>VGTB01000190.1 GCA_016874835.1 Deltaproteobacteria bacterium
AACTTCCCATCTACGAACCGGGCCTTGATAAAATCGTCCGGGCGACCCGGGGAAAAAACCTCTTCTTCAGCACCGACATCGCGGGGGGCATCAGGGAAAACGACATCATCTTTGTGAGCGTCAATACCCCGACAAAAACATTCGGTGCGGGCGCCGGCATGGCGGCGGACCTCCAGTACTGGGAAAAAACGGCGAGACAGATCCTACAGTACTCCGAATCGCCCAAAATCGTCATCGAGAAGAGTACGCTCCCCGTCAAAACGGCCCAGGCGATGGAAAACATCCTGCGCAACGTGCACAGCTCCGTTACCTTCGAAGTGCTCTCCAACCCGGAATTCCTGGCGGAAGGGACCGCGGTGCAAGACCTGGAAAATCCCGACCGCGTCCTCATCGGTTCCCGGGAGACTCCCAGCGGCCTGAAGGCGAGAGAAATGCTGGTGGAAATGTATGCTAAATGGGTGCCCCGGGAAAAGATCATCACGTCCAACATCTGGAGCAGCGAACTTTCCAAGATTGTGGCGAACGCGTTCCTCGCCCAGAGGATATCCTCCATCAACTCCATATCCGCCCTCTGCGAGAAGACCGACGCCGACATCACCGAGGTCGCCAGGGCGGTGGGCATGGACAGCCGTATCGGCAGCAAATACCTGAACGCGAGCGTGGGCTTCGGCGGCTCCTGCTTCAAAAAGGATATCCTCAACCTGGTTTACCTCTGCCGGTACTACGGGCTCGACGAGGTGGCCGACTACTGGGAGGGGGTCGTCAAGATCAATCGCTACCAGCAGGAACGCTTCATCGTGAACATGCTTTCGTCAATGTTCAACACCCTTGCCGGGAAGAGAATCTGTCTCTTCGGTTTTTCCTTCAAGGCCAACACGGGGGACACGAGAGAAAGCCCCGCGATCTTCATCTCCGAAAGGCTCATGGAGGAAAAGGCGGAAATCGTCATCACCGACCCGAAGGCGCTGAAAAACGCCAGAACCGATCTGGCAGGCGCAAAGGGCAAGGTGAGCTTTGTCGAAGACCCTTACCGGGCGGCGGAGGGATGCCACGCCATCGCGGTACTGACCGAATGGGATCTCTACCGCACCCTCGATTACCGGAAGATCTACGACACCATGGTCACACCGGCTTACCTCTTCGACGGGAGGAACATCCTGGATCATAAGAAGTGCTTTGACATCGGCTTCAATGTCTACCCCATCGGCAAGCCGCCGCTGACCCACCTCAAAAAATAGGGACTCAAAATAGGGACAGCGCCCTATTTTTTCCAGAGAGTTAATTGAATTTTCCCTTGAATTTCTGTGAACATTTTTATCACTATAAGTAGGGCATTTTTTATTGGGGTACAGAACAGCATCCCCTATATCCTTAACAGTTATTACCGGGAAATGTCACAGGTTCTGCAAAGCTCTCTGATTAATCAATGGCTTATAAGATTTCTCGTCGCTTATGCTCCTCGAAATGACAAAGTGGGAGTTTTTCAAAGGTCTTGTCATTTCGACCGAAGGGAGAAATCTTTAACGACCAGTAATAATTAAGATTTCTCGTCGCTTATGCTCCTCGAAATGACATTGTGCAAAGGTCTCAATTCATGGACACATTCAACATCACCATAATCGGCGCCGGGGTCATCGGCCTTGCGATCGCGGAAGAGCTTTCCG
>VGTB01000191.1 GCA_016874835.1 Deltaproteobacteria bacterium
TCGATATTTTCCTTCTACGCCACAAAGATGATCGCCACGGGAGAAGGAGGCATGGTGCTCTCAGATGACGAGAGCTTACTCGAGAAGATAAGGGATCTCCGGGATTACGACGAAAAAGAACTTTATGCTGTCCGTTATAATTACAAAATGACCGATTTCCAGGCAGCGTTTGGCATCAGCCAATTGAAAAAACTCTTTTCGTTCATTAAAAGGAGAAAGGAGATTGCCGATATCTACAGCACCGCATTCGGGAAATGCGATTTCGAAATACCCCATGTACCGTCAGACAGAGAACACATTTTTTACCGATACGTCCTCCAGATGAATAACACGGAGGTGTTCATTGATGAAATGGCCCAAAAAGAGATATCCTGCAGAAGACCGGTTTTCAAGCCTCTTCACAGATATTTAGATTTACCCGGCTATGCGGCAACGGAAACGGTGTGGGAAAAGGCGGTATCCCTGCCAATCTATCCCTCACTCACCGACGAAGAAATCACCAGAATTGTTGAAAGCGTAAAGTCGATACAGTCCTGATCATCTGTCATGTTTAAAAGCGACGCTCATAAGCTATCCCCGCTGAGAATCCTCTGGTTCCTCTCCATCGTTGTCTTTCTCACCCTCTTACTACCCGTCACCCGTTACTTCTTTTTCAGTTACATCGGGCGATGGGTGTACATCCTCCTCTTTTCTTTCACTCTCTCCGCATTATTGACACCCCTTATGAGAACAGTCGCCCTGAAATTCAATATCGTTGACCTTCCGGGGGGCAGGAAGATCCACGAAAAGAGCACGCCCCTGCTGGGAGGCGTTGCCATTATTATTTCGTTCATATCGGCTCTCACCGCAAACATGATTCTTGACGGGGAGTCCGTCGTATTGCTGCTCTGCGCGGTCTGTGTCGCTCTGGTGAGTTTGATTGACGACTGGAGAGGCCTCTCGGCGAAATTCAAGCTGATAACCCAGATTCTCTTTGTGCTCATATTAATCCAGGCCGGGATTATTCTCGAACTTTTCCCCATAAAGACAACCTGGGGATATTCCCTGAACTTTCTTCTTACCATTTTCTGGATCGTTGGAATTACAAACTCGCTTAATTTCATCGACGGCATGGATGGTCTCGCCGCGGGCATCAGCGCCATCATCGCTTTCTTTTTGGGCATCGTCGCCTTTCAGACATATCAGCCGTACATGGGCTGGATCGCCGTGGCCATGGTAGGAAGCTGCCTCGGTTTCCTTCCGTACAACTTCAGACCGAACAAACCGGCAGCGATTTTTCTGGGCGATACCGGGAGCATTTTTCTTGGCTTCGTATTGTCCGCCCTCGCCGTGAAGGGCGAATGGTCGGAAAATAACCCGGTCGTATCATTCTCGGCACCCCTGTTGATATTCTGGATACTGATTTTCGATATGACCTATATCACGGTTGAACGAATACTCACGGGAAAGGTCAGAAGTTTCAGGGAATGGCTCGACTATGTGGGGAAAGATCACATTCATCACAGGCTCTATTCACTCCTGGGCGACAGGAGAAAAGCGGTGCTCTTCATCTATTTCCTCTGTGCCACCCTTGGCGTCAGC